>CBFHYI010000004.1:0-71400 GCA_965660025.1 uncultured Ilumatobacteraceae bacterium
CGAAGAGCAACCCGGCCGCGTTCACCTGACCCAGGCTCAACATCTTGGCCATCTTCGGTGACGACACGAGTGTTTGGTCCGAGAGAGAAACTCCCGGTGCCAGATTCGGCAGAGTCCTTCGTCGAGACATTGCTCGCCATGCCGATTGCCTCGCTCGAACCGAGCGAGTCGACCATGATGAGACGGTCGTTGTGTCGAAGAAGCCCGTCTTTGGTTTCACGCGACCACATCACCCCTGAGGAGATGATGACGCGCAGGCTCGAGAGATCCCAGCGGCCCTCATCGGCATCGAGCGCTCGCAGCATTGGTTTCGCAAATGCATCACCGACGATCGAGATTGAATTGATCCGCGCCGATTCAATGGTCGACAGCAGTTCATCAACGTCAAAGTTTCGCCCGGTGAGCGTGGTGGTTGACCCGCCAAGCAACATCGTTGAGAGCGAGTTGAAGAAGCCGGTGCCGTGCATGAGAGGAGCTCCAGGCAGGCCTTTCGGTCCAGACCCGTTGAGGCGCGCTGCGGCAACTCCAGCCGAGGGTTCATCGGGGAGTTTGTTTCGATTGCTCGATTCGAGAGCGCCAACGAGATCGTCTTGGCGCCACATGACTCCCTTTGGCAGTCCGGTCGTTCCACCTGTGTAGAGCAGCATTAGATGGTCGCCGCTCCGTCCCCACGGGCCCTTGACGTTGTCAGGTGACCCTGACCCCGCCGCTGATTCGTAGTCAATCGCCCAATCCGGACATGAATGTGACCCATCATCGACCCACAACCACAGTCGAATATTCGGCAGTCGATGTTTGATCTCCTCGATCTGTGGGCAGAACGTTGCATGAAAGACAACTGCGCAGACATCCGCATTGTCCCAGAGGTAGACGAGCTCGTCCGCTGCGTATCGATAGTTTGTGTTGACGATGGCCATCCCCGCCTTGAACGAGGCGAGAACACTCTCGATGTAGTGCGGGGAGTTGTACAAATATTGAGCGACCTTGTCTTGCTCGACGAGGCCTGAGTCGAGAAGATGCTGGGCAACGCCGTTCGCTCGGTGGTTCATCCCGCTCCACGAGAACGCAACGTCACCATGCGCAAGCGCAAGACTCTCAGGTAGAGCGTCGGCAATCTCTTCGAAAATGTCTGCGATATTCCAACCGTTCACTGTTGAGACCGTAGCGGTCGAGACATCATCTGAAGAAGTGAAAGCCCAGAGGCTACGCCGGGCGTTAGGCGATGCCGGCACGCCGCAGTGCCTGAGGTGCTCTTAGCGTGACGAACCCAAGTGTAAACTGTCGCCTAGAACTCGAGTTGAAAGTGGAGAACAATCAGATGGCATGCACTGCAGTTGGAATCATTCGTGGAATGAAAGATGAAGCGGTATTCGCCGAATATCGGGCAGTTGCCGGAGAGGCGCTCGCCAAACACGGCGGGTCAATTGTGGTTCCCCCAAGCCCTCCAACGGTGCTCGACGGTGAAGACACGCCAGTTGCAGTCGTGATTCTGGAATTTCCTGACACAGCATCCGCTGAGGCCTGGCGCAACGACCCAGAGCTCGCTTCAATCCACGAGATGCGTAACAACGGTGTCCACATGGACATCCTCGCTGTCGGCTCCTAACTGAGGTTAAGCAGCGGAGCCCCAACGACGCCCGAGTGGTGAACTCTCATCTACTCTCATGACGTGGAGTCCTCCTCGTACGCTAACTGGCTGACCGAGCCGCTCTGCGTTGCGATTGAAAAAGCAGCGCCAGTTGTTTCGGCAGGTGCGAACGAAGCTGACGCCGCAAGAGCACTACCGCCCTCGACGGTCGAAGCCCTGAGTGGCGCTGGTCTGTTCACGATGTTGTTACCAGCAGATGTCGGTGGTACACCCCATCGGGCCGAGGCGGCGCTCGCTGCCTTGAGTTCGATCGCATTTCATGATGGTGCCGCCGGATGGTGTTCGATGATTTCAACATCGACCTGTCTGCTGGCAGGGTTCCTCGACACCGAAGTTGCGCGATCGACCTTTGGAAGCTCGACCGCGGTTGGTGGCGTCTTTGCCCCCAATGGAGTTGGAACACCCACCGGTGACGGGCTCACGGTGTCTGGTCGGTGGCAGTGGGGTAGTGGACTAGCGCACTGTGACTGGGTGGTAGCCGGGGTCACTTTTGATGGTGGAAAACGGGTGACGGTCGTGGTCCCTCGTAGCGATGTCGAGGCGCATGACACCTGGCAGACGGTGGGGATGCGAGGAACAGGCTCAGTTGACTTTGAGATGAACGACGTATTCGTTCCACCCGAACGGATGATTCCTCAACTGGGGGCGACTCCGAAATCATCTGATTCACGCGTGCTTCTCCCAAATTTTTCCATCTTGGGTGCCGGCGTTGCCGCTGTCGCCCTGGGAGTCGCAGAACGAGCCTGGTCAGAGACAGTTCACCTGGCGAACGAGCGCGCACCCCAGTTTTCGCGACGCCTGCTCGCCGAGCAGTCATCGGTGCAGTCAGTGATCGCTCGCGCTCGAGCACGCCTTGACGCATGCGGAGGCGAGTTATTCCGCAGCGTTGAAGCGGCACATCACATCGTCGAACAGGGAGAGAAGGTTCCCCTTGCTGCACGGGTGCGGATACGAGGTGCAGCAGCTCTCGTCGTCGAAGAGTCCGCTGCGATCGGCACCGAAATGTTCCGCCTTTCCGGCGGTGCTGCCGTATACGACACCAGCGTGTTAGGGAGGTGTCTACGGAACCTTTCAGTGATCCCGCAACACATCATGGTTGCCCCCCGGCTCTTTGAGACGCTCGGCCGCCACCACCTCGGGCTCGATTTCGAGTCATCAATGATCTAGGGAGTTCACAATGGATGCAATGGACGCGATTCTCACGACTCGGGCGATGCGTCGATATTCAGACGCACCGGTTCCTGACGAACTGCTCATGCAATGTCTCGAGGCCGCCCAGCAGGCTCCCTCGGGCGGGAACGTCCAGCCTCAGCAGTACGTTGTCGTGAGATCTCCTGAAGTGCGCCATGCGCTTGCCGACATTTACCGTCAGGCATTTGAGCGCTACGAGAAATGTTTGCCGGAACCGGTCTTCCGCTCCGAGCAGGATCGATTGATCTATGAACGCACAAGAAAAGCGTCACAAGATCTCGCACAGACAATCGGTGATGTTCCGGTTCATGTGCTGTTTTTGCAGCCGATCATCCCGTGGGGGTTTCACGATGAAGAGGGTGTCGTCGACATCGGACGCCTCGACGGCAGCGTCTATCCGGCTGTGCAGAACTTTTGTATCGCTGCGAGAAGCCTTGGGCTCGGAACAGCGTTCACCACCGTCATCCGGGTATATCAGGCTGAGGCACTTGAGATCATAGGGGCTGACCCTGAGCGCTTTGAAATAGCGGCTCACATCCCCGTCGGTTACCCGACTGGCAACTTTGGTCGCGCACCTCGCAAAGATATTCGACGCTCAATCCATCTTGATCGTTACGGAGAGCGCCCAACGCTCGACTAACTCGATAGCGTCCTCTCCTTGTGCCCCCCTCATCAAGGAGAGAAGATCTCCGCAACATCGCAATCGTCGCCCACGTCGACCACGGCAAAACCACGCTTGTTGACTCGATGCTGCAGCAGTCGGGCGCGTTTCGCGTCAACGAGACCGTCGCTGAACGCGTCATGGATTCGATGGACCTTGAACGCGAAAAGGGAATCACAATCCTCGCAAAGAACACGTCGCTGGTGTGGAACGACATCACGTTCAACATCGTCGACACCCCAGGGCACGCTGATTTTGGCGGTGAGGTTGAACGTGCGCTCACCATGGTCGATGGCATCATCTTGCTCGTCGATGCCGCCGAGGGTCCGTTGCCTCAGACACGTTTCGTGTTGCGTAAAGCGCTTGCGCAGCACCTGCCGGTCATCCTCGTCATCAACAAAGTTGATCGACCTGATGCCCGCATCTCGGCAGTGGTCGACGAGGTATATGAACTGTTCCTCGATCTCGACGCTGACGCTGACCAACTCGATTTTCCTATCGTGTACTCCTCGGGTCGCTCGGGCTGGGCGTCAGTAGAGGAGAACACCACCGGCAGTGATCTCACGCCGCTGTTTGAGACGATCGTGAGCACCGTTGCAGCGCCTGCCTTCACCGAGGGGGCGCCACTGCAAGCGTGGGTCACGAACCTTGATGCGAGCCCTTATCTCGGGCGTCTTGCGCTGTGTCGAGTGATCGAAGGGGAAATTCGTCGTGGTCAGCAGGTCGCGTGGTGTCGGGCTGACGGCACAATCGAACGTGCGAAAGTCGTCGAACTCTTCCTCACTCAGCACCTTGAGCGAGTCTCTGTCGAATCAGCATCTGCTGGGGACCTTGTTGCGGTGGCGGGTATCGACAACATCACCATTGGCGAAACCCTTGCCGACATTGAACATCCAACACCTCTCCCGATCATCACCGTTGACGAACCTGCATTGTCGATGACGATCGGAATTAACACCTCCCCGCTTGCCGGCAGAGATGGTGATCGACTCACCGCTCGTCTTGTGAAAAGCCGTCTTGAACAGGAGCTCATCGGAAACGTTTCGCTCCGGGTTCACCAAACCGACCGCCCAGACGCATGGGAAGTTCTTGCGCGTGGCGAACTACAACTCGCAGTGCTCATTGAAACGATGCGCCGCGAAGGCTTCGAACTCACTGTCGGTAAACCAGAGGTCGTCACTCGAACGATTGATGAGAAGCGACACGAGCCGGTTGAGCGCGTCACTATTGATGTCCCAGAAGAACATCTCGGTACGGTCACGCAACTCCTTGCGGTGCGTCGCGGACGCATGGAAAACATGGCTAACCATGGCCTCGGCTGGGTGCGTCTTGAATACCTCGTACCTGCGAGAGGTTTGATCGGCTTCCGGACAGAATTCTTGACCGAAACTCGCGGAACTGGGGTGATCAGCCACGTATTCGAGGGTTACGAGCCATGGGCGGGCGATATCAGGTCACGCGAACGAGGTTCGTTGGTGGCAGACCGAACCGGTCCTGCGACGACATACGCAATGATTAATCTGCAGGAGCGTTCAACGATGCTCATCCCGCCAGGGACAGAGGTCTACGAGGGAATGATCATCGGTGAAAATTCGCGTGCAGGAGATATGGAAGTGAATATCTGTCGTGAGAAAAAGCTCACGAATATGCGAGCTTCCTCGGCAGACGAGACGGTCAAACTCACCCCCCACCGGCAGATGTCGCTTGAGCAAGCTCTCGAGTTCATTGCAGGTGACGAATGCGTCGAAGTAACTCCGGCGCATGTACGCCTGCGAAAGGTCTACCTCGACCCGCAAGAGCGAATTCGGCAGGCTCGTTCTCGGGCAACGTCCTAAACGATCGGTGCTGATCTGGCAGGATGTTGTTGTGGGTTCTACTGCTGCATCAACTGTGCTGAGCGCTGATCTCTCCGACAAGTTGGCAGCCCTCCGTGAGGCCTTTCTGGAGATGCAGCATGTGGTCGTCGCGTTTAGTGGTGGAGCCGATTCTTCGCTTTTGGCGTACGTGGCGGCCTCGACCGATGGTGTGACTGCGACTGCGGTAACAGCGGTGTCACCATCACTTGCCGGCTCCGAATTCGATGATTGTTCGCGTCTCGCAGAGGCATGGAACCTTGACTGGGTCGCAGTGACAACCGATGAGATGGAGCAAGCCGCATATCGGCGCAATGACATCGACCGGTGTTTTCATTGCAAGTCAGCGCTCATGGATGCTCTTCAGCCGTTTGTCGATTCTGGGGCGACGGTGGTGTTGGGCGTCAACCTCGACGATCTCGATGACCACCGTCCAGGACAACGGGCTGCATCCGAAGCCGGAGCGCGATTCCCGTTTGTGGAAGCCGGTCTGTCGAAGGTTGAGATTCGCGAACTGTCTCGGTCGTTCAATCTCGAAACATGGGATAAGCCAGCAGCCGCATGCCTTGCGAGTCGAATTCCCTTCGGAACCGAGGTGACCGTCGAAATTCTCTCGAAAGTGGAGCGGGCTGAACAGGTGCTGCACGACCTTGGTATCCGTTCGTGTCGTGTACGGCATCATGGCGAAGTTGCTCGCATCGAAGTTGAGCAGGGTGACCTGCAGAGCGTCATCGATGCTCGAGACCACATTGAACAACGACTGCTCGCGTTGGGATTCCGCTATGTGACAGTTGACCTTGGAGGGTTCCGTTCGGGGTCGTTAAATCCTCATGAATCAGCAACAACGTCCTGAGTACGCCTCGTTTCAGGCGCGACTGAAACGACGTTCGATCAGTGTGAGCGCCCTTTTGGTGGTGGCGGTCGTCGCAACGATAAGCGCGCCGCTATGGATCGCTGTCGCTGTTGCAATTGATGCCGTGCGGTTGCGCTGGCGGTTTCCTCTCGCTCGGCTGTTGCTGTTCGGATGGTTTTGGTCAATGATCGAGTGCGCTGGCGTGGCCATTGCGCTTGGGCTGTGGATGTCAGGCCAGTCAAATAATCAAGTTCTGCACTATCGGTTGATGGGGTGGTGGGCTGGCAAATTGATGACGGGTCTTCGTATTGCGATGCGTGCATCGATTGACGTCGACGACACTGACGCGTTCAACGAGGGAAATGCGGTGGTGTTGTGTCGGCATGCGAGTCTCGCTGACTCGTTGGTGTCTGCCTGGGTGGTTTGTACCAACAGGGGGTTGTCGCCCCGGTATGTGTTGAAGCGTGAATTGTTGTGGGATCCGTGCCTCGACATTGTGGGTTTGCGAGTACCCAACTATTTCGTTGATCGGGGTTCACAACAGTCAGCCAATGAACTCGCGGCAGTCACCCGACTTTCAGCCGGCCTTGCCACTTCAGATGTTGCTGTCATCTTTCCCGAAGGGACACGTTCGAGTGATGCAAAACGCAAGCGAGCAGTAGAGAAAATTCGTGATCAATCGCCCGAGCGCCTCCCGGCCACTGAAGGCCTTCAGCATTTGATCCCAGTGCGCCCAAGTGGCACGCTCGCATTGCTTGACGGTGCTCCTCACGCTGACCTTGTGATTGCGTGGCATACCGGATTCGATGGGCTGTCGACATTCGGCGGGGTCATTGCGGCACTTGGGCGCAGCGATGTGCAGATCGTCTTTCGGGCACGGCGGCTGCAACGGTCGTCGCTTCCCGAGATCAATGTCGGATGGCTCGATGAGATTTGGGCAAAGATGGATAGTGAAGTTGACGAACAACTAAGGAAGACACCATGAACGAACTGTTACTGGCAGCGCTGACAATCGCAATCTTGATGGTCGCAACGTGGTTGATCAGCGTCGCAATCAAGGATGCATCAATCGTTGACATCTCTTGGGGTCTCGGCTTTGCGACCGTGGCGACGGTCTTGTGGATTACAGATGACGTGAAATCAAACCTTGACACGCTGTTATGGCTCATGACGTTGTTGTGGGGTCTCCGCCTGTGCCTGTATCTCGCTCGTCGAAACCTTGGGCATGGCGAGGATTACCGCTATGTCGCAATGAGGAAACGCTGGGGCCCGGCGTTTCCCCTCATCAGTTTGTTGACGGTGTACACGCTTCAGGGGACGTTGATGTGGGTCGTGTCGCTTCCTGTCCAGTTGTCGCATCGTGCGGAAGGCTCGATCGGGGTGCTTGCGGTAATCGGTGTAGCGCTGTGGACCGTTGGTCTGTACTTCGAAGTGGTCGGTGACATTCAGCTCTCGCGATTCAAGGCAGACTCAGCGAATCAAGGAAAAGTGCTTGATTCAGGTTTGTGGCGATATACGCGACATCCGAACTACTTCGGTGATGCCTGTGTGTGGTGGGGAATTGCGATCGTTGCATGCTCGGTAAGTGTTGGTGTGTGGGGGCTCATTGGTGCCGCGGTGATGAATGTCTTGCTGTTGAAAGTGTCTGGCGTTGCCCTTCTCGAGCGTTCGCTCGTGCGTCGTAAGCCTGAATATCAGGCGTATATCGATCGCACGAGTGCTTTCATTCCTCGTCCTCCCAAGTCGTAACTCAGTCGACCGATTACGACGACGGTAGCGACTCTCCAGTACGGGAATCGCGCCCTCCAAGGCGTAGCGTCATCAACATGAAGCTTTCGATGATGATCAACTATTCAGGTGACTTCCATGCCGATGTGCAGAAGGTGTGTGACTTAGAAAACGCCGGGCTTGACCTCGTTTGGGTACCAGAGGCGTACAGCTTTGACGCGGTGAGTCAACTCGGCTACCTCGCCGCAAAGACATCAAAGATTGAAATCGGTGCGGGAATTCTCAACGTCTATTCACGAACTGCAACATGCGTCGCGCAAACTGCGGCCGGCCTTGACTTCGTCAGCGGGGGGCGTTTTATTCTTGGCCTTGGCGCCTCCGGCCCGCAGGTCATCGAGGGATTCCACGGCGTGCCGTACGAAAAGCCGATGGCACGTATCCGTGACTACATCAACGTCTGCCGCATGACATGGAAACGTGAACCAGTGGTCTACGACGGTCCGACCGTTCAGGTGCCATTACCCGAGGGACAAGGAACCGGGCTAGCAAAGCCATTGAAGATCATCAACCACCCGGTCCGAAATGACATCCCGATTTTCTGGGCGTCGCTCATGGGCCTTTCGGTGACAGCGACTGCTCAATATGCCGACGGATGGCTACCCATCTTCTTTGATCCTGAAAAGTTTCATCAGGTCTGGGGAGACGAATTGAAAGCAGGAACCGCTAAGCGTGACGCCGACCGCGGTCAGCTTCAGATCTCAGCCGGGGGAATGGTCGCAATCGGCGACGAGTTTGTCGGTGAAAAGAAGCAGCAAATCCTCGACATGGCTCGACCAAACATTGCGCTGTACGTCGGCGGAATGGGCGCCCGGGACAAGAACTTCTACAACACCATCTGCCAGAAATATGGATATGTCGATGAGGCAATTGAGATTCAAGACCGCTACCTCTCAGGCGACAAGACAGGTGCAGCTGGGGCGGTACCAGCAGAGATGCTCGAGAAGACAAACCTTGTTGGCCCAGCCGGTGAAATCAAAGAACGGTTGGCGGCCTACAAAGAAGCCGGAGTGACCCACCTTTCGGTATCGCCTGTTGGGGGCGATGCCGTCTCAACCGTGGAAAAACTCCGCGAAATCATCGACTGAGTCTCAAAAAAGCGCACAGGTGGATTTCGTTGCGAACGTCTCTGCGCGCCCTTTTCAGAAAGGCAACGAGAGAAGCAACCTCTTAACGAGGTTCGCGTGGCAGACCGAGCACCCGCTCACCGAGGATGTTGCGCATCACGTTCGAGGTGCCACCCATAATGGTGTACCCGGGGGCATACGCAATCGCCTTCGTCGTTTCGTTCCACAGCGTGGCTTCGGGGCCAAGCACCCGAGCAACAAACTGCGCAACCCGCCACTCATGTTCAGTGCAGAAACACTTCGTCGCAGCCGAGAAGCCTGAAGGTGCCTGTTGAAGGACTTCTCGGATCACAAGAATTCGGCCGATGCGGTACGCAGATTCGAGGGCGGCAATTTCTTGGCGAATCAGAGGGTCTGATCGGTCGGCGCGTTCAACCGCCATCTGGTAAATCGCCTGGTTCGAGACGAGACGATCGATGCCGCCACGCTCGTGCTCGAGTTGCCGCATCGTCTGCTTAAACGCGTTGCCTTCAATGCCGACAAGATTATGAACCGGCACACGTACGTCGGTGAAGAACACCTCGGTGAAGTGGCGGTTGGTGGTCATGTCTTTGATGGTTCGAACCTCGATGCCGTCGGAGTCCATCGGCACGATGATTTCACTAATCCCTGCGTGAGGTGGACCCTCTGACGACGTACGGCTGATCAGATAGCAGTAGTCAGCAAGAGCGCCAAACGACGTCCAGATCTTTTGGCCGTTGATGACGAATTCATCGCCTTCTCGCCGAGCGGAGGTGACAAGTGATGCCAAGTCGCTGCCAGAGTTTGGCTCAGACATGCCGATGCACCAAGTGGTTTCACCAGTGAGCATGTCCGGCAAAAACTCTGCCTGCTGATCTTCTCGACCAAAGGTGATGAGTGCCGGACCCATCTGTCGGTCAGCGAACCACATGGCAGCAAGCGGGGCTCCAGCCGCGATGAGTTCTTCACCGATAATGAGACGATCGATTGCTGGGCGTCCACCACCACCGTATTCGGCAGGCCATGTGAGGCCGATCCAACCCTTTTCGCCCATCTCCCGAGCAAATTCTTTTGAGTAACCGTTGATCCACGAGTCGGCATGCCACCCGTGCTTTTCAACTGCGGCCCGAGCGAATTCGCGGGCCTCCTTGCGGAGTGTCTGCTGCTCTTCGGTCCAGGTGAATTCCATGTGGTCAGCTCCGTGATGCCAAGGGCACGTAGTCGCGGCTTTCCGGGCCGACGTACCACTGGCGTGGTCGTGAGATCTTTTGTTCTTTATCGGCGAGTAGTTCCTGCCAGTGAGCGAGCCAACCGGCTGTACGAGGGATCGCGAAGAGTACGGTGAACATGTCAACCGGGAATCCCATCGCTTGGTAGATCAGCCCGGAGTAGAAGTCGACGTTCGGGTACAACTTGCGGTCGACGAAGTACGGGTCCTGCAGGGCAACTTCTTCGAGTTTGAGCGCAATGTCGAGAAGCGGATTTTTCCCGGTCACATCAAACACGTCATAGGCGGTCTGCTTGATGATCTTTGCACGTGGGTCGTAGTTCTTGTAGACCCGGTGACCAAAGCCCATCAGGCGACCTTCGCCATCTTTTACCGACTGAATGAAGGCGGGAACGTTCTCGATTGAGCCGATCTCACTCAGCATGCGCACGACGGCTTCGTTCGCTCCACCGTGCAGCGGGCCATACAGAGCGCTTGCTGCCGCGGCAGCGGAGGAGTACGGGTCGGCATTTGAAGAGCCGACAACTCGCATGGCGGTGGTTCCGCAGTTTTGTTCGTGATCGGCGTGAAGAATGAACAGAACGTCCATTGCTTTTTCGAGAACCGGGTCAAGCTGATAGTCGTCGCCGATCTTCCACATCATCGACAAGAAGTTCGCTGGGAAGGAAATGTCGTTATTTGGGTAGTTGAACGGGAGCCCAACGCTGAACCGGTAGCACATCGCAGCAATTGTCGGGGTCTTAGCGATGAGGCGAAGCACCTGCTTGTGGCGACTTGCAGGATCGTCAATGTCTTTGGCGCCGTCATAGAACGTTCCCAACGCAGCGAGCGCAGAAACGAACATTCCCATCGGGTGAGCGTCGTAGTGGAAACCGTCGACGAAACGCTTACGCATGTTTTCGTGAATAAACGTGTGGTGCGTGACGTCATGACTCCAGACAGCAAGCTGCTCAGAGGACGGAAGTTCACCGTGAAGGAGGAGGTAGGCAACTTCAAGGAAGGTTGATTGCTCTGCCAGTTGCTCGATGGGGTAACCGCCGTAGCGCAAGATGCCGTTCTCGCCGTCGAGATATGTGATTGCTGACTTGCACGAGGCTGTCTGCATATATGCGGGGTCGTAAACAAATAGTGAAGGGTCTAGCGAGCGGATTGCTGACGCAGGAAACACCCCACCTTCGATAGGAACGGTGACGGTCTGTCCAGTCCTGTCGTCTGTAATCGTGATCGTCTCAGCCACTGTGGCTTCCTCCAAATTTGTAGGGCTTTGGTCGCTTCAAATGTACCGTTTTTGACCCATGTGAAACTAACGCTGGATGAAGTTCGGGATTCTTCTACAGCGGAGAGTTGCCGTGTCGACGGTGTGGTCGCTGGTCGCGCTTATTTGACAGCATCGAAAGTGATGCAGCGATCGTTGCCCGCGTGTCGGCTGGGTCGATGACATCGTCGACGTATCCGCGTTCGGCTGCGATGTACGGATTGAGTAATCGTTCGGTGTAATCGCTTTCGAAGGCAATGCGGTCGTCGTCTGCCGCACCTCTGCGAAGAATTGCGGATGCCTGACCTGCGCCCATGACGGCGAGTTCTGCCCATGGCCATGCAAGGCAAACATCATTTCCCATCTTCTTTGAGTCCATCACGATGTACGCACCGCCGTAACTCTTCCGAAGGATGACACAGATGCGAGGCACTGTTGCTTGACCGTAGGCGTACACGAGTTGGGCGCCGTGGCGAATCATGCCCCGCCATTCGAGGTCTTTGCCCGGGTAAAAACCAGGTGTGTCAACGAACGTGATGATAGGAAGGTTGAACGCGTCACAGAAGTTCACGAAGCGGGCTGCTTTTTGCGAGGCCGGGATGTCGAGGGTTCCTGCGAGCGCCATTGGCTGATTGGCAACGATGCCGACAGGGCGTCCATCGATCGAGGCGAATGCCGTGACGATGTTGAGGGCCCACTGTGATCGAATTTCGGTGATGGCTCCGTCGTCAACAATTGACTCGACAACGGAGCGAACGTCATAACTGCCTGTGGCGGTTTCAGGGATGTGATCCCCGGCTTCTGGGGTCAACCGATCGATCGGATCTGACGTTGGGAGGCGTGGGGTCTCTGCGTCGACGCGATCTGGAAGGTAATTCAGGATCTCAACGATGGCATCGCGGCCCTCTTCGCGAGTCTCAACAACCGCTGTGGCGAGGCCAGCGGATCGTTCCATCGTTGATGCGCTTCCAAGTTCGTCTTTGGTGATGTCAACACCGGTGAATTGGCGGATCATGAGAGGCCCGTTGACAAAGGCATATGACGATGAGGTCATGATGACAACATCGACGAGTCCGAGAAGTAGAGCAGGTCCTGAGACCGCTGGCCCATCGACGATTGCGAATGTCGGCACTCGACCTGAGCATTTAGTAAGCAGCCGTGCCGCTGTGCCCCAGCCATGAAGCGGGGCGACGCCCTCTGCGATGTCGGCTCCCGAGCTGTTGACGATGAGCACAATCGGAATGAGTTCATCGAGGGCGGTACGAAGCCCTTCGGAAATGATCGCTGTCATCTGGGACGACAGTGGGTGCGCGACCTCGCTTGCGTCGAATTCGATCCACATGACCTTTCGGCCCTCAAGTCTCGTTACTCGTGCCGAAACGGGGGCAGGAATGCCGGTTGCGATTCCTACGTCGTCAATGGTCATGGCATTGAGACTAGACGTTGGCGGGCTCGTCGCGAGGCTAGGCGCGGTTGATGAGAGCGAGTTCACTCCTCGCTGTGATGAAGGCCCTGATCTTCTGAAATCCGTTGACCGATGACATCAGCGATCACGTCATGAACCGCCCGGGTCGCAGCGGACGGGTTTGGTCGCTGGCGCCTCACCCACGCAACGCGCCGGCGGGGGAGGCCGCTCACATGGACCATCGAAGCACCTGCCAACTCGGTTTCACTCAGAGCCGTTGCAGGCACGATGGTCGCACCATGGCCATCAACTGCAAGCGCAGCGAGAAGACGCATACTGTCGACCTCTGCGAGCGAGTTCAGAGAAACTCCACGCTCGAGTGACGACCGTTCCAAAATTCTGCGAAGTCCGGCGCCAGCCGGCGGAAGGAGAAGGGGAACTCCGTCGAGATCGGTGATGTCGACTTCTTGACTTTGTGAAAGAGGATGCTCAGGTGGTGCGAGTAAGAGAAGTTCTTCGTCGAAGAGTGGTTCGACGATGAGGTCTGGGTCATCGATGGGAAGGTGCAAGATCGCCGCATTGAGAAGACCGGAAACGACGTTCGGTACGAGCGCTGACGAGCTTCCTTCGGTGACAACGGTATGCACACGGGGGTGGGTCTCGGCCATTTGGCGGAGCATTGGGGGGATCGCCCATCTTGCGATGGTGCCGATGACTCCGAGGCGAACGTCGCCGCTTACATCGTGATCGTTTGACTCCATATCTGATCGGATGTCATCCATCTCGTGCATGATGCGCCGTGCTCGTTCGAGCACTCGATTGCCGTCTTCTGTCATTCGACCGGTTTGGCGATCGATGAGGGTGGCACCGAGTTCTTTTTCGAGCCGGCTGATGTGAGCGGAAACGTTGGATTGCACCGTGTACAGGGCACGAGCAGCTGCGGAGAAACTGCCGTGATCGGCGATTGCAATCAATGTGTTGAGTTGACGAAGATCCATCTCTAAAAATGATACGAGGTATCTCTGATATTTGCTTGCAAGATGCACGTAAACACGTGCATACTTTCACAAGCAAATATCGTGCGGCACTAGCCCCCCAATGTACCGCTCGAGGAACCCGCTAGGGATTCCAGGTTGAGACGCCCCGGCCCCCCATCGGGGCGTTTCCCGTTTTCAGGTTTGTCGCCAAAATCCGCAGCGCTCACGACTTCGGGCACGCCACCCAAAGGGAATCTCTTTTATGGTCGTACAAGCCGTCTGGAGCGTCAGCGGTAACGCCGCACACACAACGACGTTGGAGGCAATGCCGTGACGAAGGTGGAGCAGCAGCGGTTACGAATCGGCTGCGACCTTGGCCCGAACGATATTGAGGGCCGAACCAGCAATAAACCACTCGACTTGTTCGGGGCTGAAGGTATGGGTGGTCTCAAATTCATAGGTTGACCCATCGGGCCGAGTGCCGACACAACGAACCTTTTCACCGGGCACCGGTGGAAGGTTGACGATCGCAAGACGATCTTCCTCACCAATGACATCGTAAGAATCTGGGTCAGCGAACGTCAGAGGCAGCATTCCCTGCTTCTTCAGATTGGTCTCATGGATGCGAGCAAACGATCGAGCGATGACGGCAACTCCGTTCCGGAACCTCGGCTCCATCGCTGCGTGCTCGCGTGACGATCCTTCTCCATAGTTGCGGTCGCCAATTGCAACCCATTGAATTCCCGCCTCGTGATAGCGGCGTGCGATTTCGGGGTAGGTGCGTCGATCACCGTCGGTGGTGTCAAGACCAACGCCAACGGCGTCGTCGTAGGCGTTTACTGCACCAGCGAAAAGATTGCCTGAGATATTTTCGAGGTGGCCGCGGTATTTCAACCAAGGTCCAGCTGCAGAGATGTGGTCGGTGGTGCACTTACCCTGTGCTTTCATGAGCACTGGAAGACCCTCGTAGTCATTGCCATCCCAAGGGGTGAATGGCTCGAGCAACTGAAGGCGGTCGCTGGTCGGGGCCACCTCCACGCTGACGCCTCTCGGATCCGCTGGAGGAGCAGTAAAGGTGTCTTCCCCGGGGTCATACCCATCGGCTGGAAGCACCTCTCCAACTGGAGCGTCGAGTGAGACCTCGGTGCCATCAGGGGCAGTGATCGTCTCGGTGACGGGGTCAAAATCGAGTCGTCCTGACAGGGCGATTGCCATCACCGTGTCGGGAGAGGTGACAAATGAGAACGTATTTGGAGAACCATCATTTCGCTTGGGGAAGTTGCGATTGAAGGAGTTGACGATGGAGTTGGGAACCGATGTCACCTCCTCAGGGCGACTCCACTGGCCAATGCATGGGCCGCATGCATTCGCAAGAACGGTGGCCCCAACCGCCTCGAGGTCAGCGAGGATGCCGTCGCGTTCGATCGTGGCACGAGTTTGCTCTGAGCCGGGAGTGATGAGCAGGTCGACCTTGCAGGTCAAACCATGAGCAGCGGCCTGACGTGCGATTGAGGCAGCACGGGTGAGATCCTCATACGACGAGTTTGTGCATGAGCCGATCAGAGCGGCCGAAACATCAAGTGGCCATCCGTTTTCAGTAGCGGCTGCACCGACCTCAGCACCGGTGCGGTGAGCGCGGTCGGGGGAGTGAGGCCCGTTAATCATCGGTCGCAGGTCACTCAGGTTGATCTCGATGAGCTGGTCGTAACTTGCGCCATCGTCTGGCCGAAGATCGTCGGCAACCGCATCTGCGGCATCTGCGATGTCTGCACGCCCAGTTGAACGCAAGTAGTCAGCCATGTTGGAGTCGTATGCGAACACTGACGTCGTTGCGCCGATTTCCGCCCCCATATTGCAGATCGTTGCTTTGCCGGTTGCAGAAATTGAGTCAGCACCTGGACCGTGGTATTCCACGATTGCTCCGGTGCCACCCTCAACCGTGAGTTGGCGCGCAACCTCGAGAATGACGTCCTTCGGTGATGACCAGCCGCTGAGAGAACCGGTGAGGCGAATACCGATGACCTTTGGCCAACGGACATTCCACGGGAAGCCCGTCATGACATCGACGGCGTCTGCACCACCCACACCGATCGCGACCATTCCGAGTCCGCCAGCATTTGGGGTGTGGGAGTCGGTGCCGATCATCATTCCGCCAGGGAACGCGTAGTTCTCGAGCACCACTTGGTGAATGATTCCCGACCCCGGACCCCAGAAGCCAATTCCGTATTTTGCTGAGACGCTTCGGAGAAAGTCGTACACCTCGCGGTTGGTATCGACAGCCACACCGAGGTCGATGCTTGCGCCAACCTTGGCCTGAATGAGGTGGTCACAGTGGACTGTTGACGGTACGGCCGCTTCAGGAAGGCCTGCCGTCATGAATTGCAGGAGGGCCATTTGAGCGGTGGCATCCTGCATCGCAACCCGATCAGGGTTGAAGTCCGCGTATGAGACTCCGCGCTCCATCTCTTGGCCCTCTGGGTCAGCGAGGTGGTTGATCAGAATCTTCTCAGCAAGTGTCAACGGGCGACCGAGGCGGGTGCGCCCCAAGTTTACCCGCTCAGGAAGCGATGCGTAGACAGCGTTGACAAGTTTGATCGGTGTAGAGGCGCTCACGGACATGCGACCACTATACGGAGCGGATGCCCGAGAGCGAAGACCGGAATTAACTCAGCCGCTCGCCCCACTTGCCCCAGTGTGTGACCTCGGAAGCCGGGAGTCGCGATGCGACCTTGAAGTCGGTCCCAATCGTGTGTGCAATGGGGAACAGTCCTGCTTGGGAGTACCGGTCGAACGGGATTCCGAGCAGCTCAGCAGCCTTTTTCTCGCCGCCATTAATCATGTGCAATGTCGTCCATGCCGAGCCCAACCCGCGTTCGCGAAGAGCGAGCATGAAGCTCCACACCGCAGGAAGCAGAGATCCCCAGAACGCTGCCGAGTTATCGGCATCTGTTTTGCCCTCGATGCAAGGAATGAGAAGCACAGGGGCCTTTTCAAAATTGTCCGCTAGGTACTGAGCGGAATCGACAACTCGTGGGGTAGCTGCCGCTCGAGGGTCATCAGCGTCGTATTCGGGGCGAGGCATTTGGCGGTAGAGAGCGAAGTTCTCTGCGTAGATCTCCTTCAGTGTTGCCCGGTCGGACTCATCGGTGATGAACATCCACTGCCAACCCTGCCGGTTAGAGCCGGTAGGGGCCTGAAGAGCGATTTCGAGGCATTCCATAATGACGTCGGTTGACACTTCCCGGTCGAAGTCAAGACGCTTACGCACGCTCCTTGTTGTGGTCAAAACTTCGTCGGCGGTGAGGTTGAGCGTTGTCATATCCAAAAGTCTTGCAGAGGCGAGAGTTTTTCAACGCAGCGAAGCCTTCAACTGAATTCGTTGTGGCCCGTGATGATCTGGGAGCATTGATGTTATGAGTGATACTTCCACCACCACCATCCTTCCTGAAGGCTTTGTCGCCGAGAGCGTCGACGCATCAGGCCGAGTATCGATTGCAGTTCACGACCATGTTGCAATCGTGACGTTTGATCGAGCTGACAAGCGAAACGCCCTCGACGGGCTTCAATTTGCAGCCATTGAGGCTGCCGGCGCCAAGTTGAAGACGATGGGAGATGTCCGAGTGGTCGTCCTCCACGGAGCGGGAGCGTCATTTTGTGCTGGGCTCGATTTCTCGGGTTTTGCCGCAATGGCGGGAGACGGCCCTGACATGGGAGGCGATCCAAATAGCCCGGGGCGACTCACCGAATCAGGATTGACGCACCTTGGTCAGCAAGTGTGCTGGGTGTGGCAAGAACTCGAAGTGCCGGTGATTGCAGCGATGCAGGGCCACGCGCTCGGAGGAGGACTCCAAATCGCCCTTGGAGCCGACATTCGCGTTGCGCACCCTGACACGCAGCTTTCCGTGCGTGAAGTGCACTGGGGAATCATCCCTGACATGACCGCTACGCACATTCTCGATCGGCTCGTGAGGCCCGATGTTGCTCGTGAATTGACGTATACCGCCAGGGTGCTTGATGCTCGTGAAGGCGCAGATATCGGATTGATCACCAAACTTTCTGAGACACCCCTCGATGATGCGCTCTCGATCGCCCGCGAGATCGCCGGACGGAACCCTCATGCAATCCGTGCAGCAAAGCGCCTCCTTTCGGCGAGTTTCACGGAAGGTGCTGGCGCCCAATTTGCCGCAGAACGTTCTGAGATTTCCGCGCTTGTCGGCACACCGAATCAGATTGAGGTTATTCAGGCCAATCTCGAAAAGCGTGTTCCGGTTCTTCACGACTGACACGACTGTTTGACTGCGCAGCTTTTCGGTATTTCACCGGAATCGCAGTACAATATCTCTGCTGGGCCAGCGTCGTCCCAGAGCTACATCCCCCCAACAACTGAGTAGTGGAGAAACACGATGCGGAGCTTGATGCCAGCTCGAGGGTTGTACGACCCTCGATTTGAACACGATTCTTGTGGCGTGTCGTTTGTCGCGAATCTCCGCGGCGAACAGACCAACGAATTGGTCCAGACTGGCTTGCGCGCCCTCACCAATCTTGAGCACCGAGGTGCGACAGGAGCCGAGCCCGACACAGGGGACGGCGCAGGCATCTTGTTGCAAATCCCTGATCGCCTTTTCAGAAATGTGGTTTCAGCAGACCTTCCACCGGCTGGAGCGTATGCATCTGGAATCGGGTTCCTCCCACAGGGCGACGGCGCAGAACCAGCGAAGACAGCCATTGAGGGCATCCTCTCCGAAGAAGGACTCGATGTCATTGCCTGGCGTGAACTGCCCATCGACCCATCGACCTTGGGAACAACGGCCCGCGAGGCAATGCCATCCTTTTGGCAACTGTTTTGCGCAGCACCCGACGGCCGTTCGGGTATCGAACTTGACCGTCTGACATTTGTCGCCCGCAAACGAATCGAGCACGAACTTTCCGACGTGTACTTTCCCTCACTGTCGTCGCGAACGATCGTCTACAAAGGAATGTTGACGACACCACAGTTGAGTGCCTTCTTTCCTGACCTCTCGAACCCGTTGATCGAAAGCGCGCTGCTGCTCGTGCACTCTCGCTTCTCGACGAACACCTTCCCGTCGTGGCCGCTCGCTCACCCGTATCGCTACGTCGCTCACAACGGAGAAATCAACACAGTCCAAGGCAACCAAAACTGGATGCGCGCCCGAGAGGCCCTCGCAACGAGCGAACTCCTACCCGGTCTTGAACGGGCCCTTCCAATTTGCACACCGGGCGGGTCAGACACCGCACGATTCGATGAAGCACTCGAGCTGCTTCATCTCGGTGGTCGTTCTATCGAGCACGCCGTCCTCATGATGATCCCCGAAGCATGGGAAAACAATTCAGAAATGGATCAAGACCGACGTGACTTCTACCGCTACCACGCAGCCCTCATGGAGCCATGGGATGGTCCGGCGAGTGTCACCTTCACCGACGGCGAAGTCATTGGTGCCGTGCTTGATCGCAACGGTCTCCGCCCAAGTCGCTACTGGGTAACCGACGACGATCTTGTAGTGATGGCGTCTGAAGTCGGTGTGATCGACCTTGAGCCTGAAAAGATCGTGACAAAGGGCCGTTTGCAGCCCGGACGTATGTTCCTCATCGACACCCGAGAAGGCCGTATCGTTGACGACGAGGAGATCAAAAAGCGGCTCGCCGCAGAGCAGCCGTATGCCGAATGGTTGGCCGCCGGCATGGTCAGCCTCGATGATCTCCCAGAGCGTGAACATGTTGTCTTTAGCCACGACAGTGTTCGCCGTCGCCAGCAGATCTTCGGTTACACCGATGAAGAGTTGAAAGTCATTCTCGCTCCGATGGCGAAAAGTGGAATCGAGCCGATCGGCTCGATGGGAACCGACACGCCGCTGGCAGTTCTTTCAGAGCGCCCTCGACTCATTTTTGATTACTTCCAGCAACTCTTCGCTCAGGTCACCAACCCGCCGCTCGACGCGATCCGAGAAGAAGTCGTTACCGCAGTGGCCTCCACGATCGGTCCGGAAGCGAACCTTCTCGAGCCCGGCCCTGAAAACTGCCGCCAGCTCGTCTTGCCATTCCCGATCATCGACAATGACGAACTCGCCAAAATTGTTCACGCCGCAGGTGAAGGCGGACGTGAAGAATTTGTTTCACACACCGTGCGGGCGCTGTACCCGGTCACCTCGGGTGGAGCAGGGCTTGAGCGACGGCTCGAGGAAATCTTCGACGAAGTCAGCACTGCGATCGACGACGGCGCACGCATCATCGTTCTCTCTGATCGAAATACCGACGAAACCTTCGCTCCAATTCCGTCGCTGTTGGTGACCGCAGCGGTTCACCATCATCTTGTTCGAACGCAGCAACGCACTCAAGTTGGCCTCGTCGTCGAATCTGGTGACGCCCGCGAAATTCATCACATGGCGCTCTTGATCGGCTTCGGGGCTGGAGCAATCAACCCGTACCTTGCGTTCGAAAGCATCGAAGACCTCATCTCGGCAAACATGCACGGGCTCGGTGACGAAGACCCCGCCACAGCCATTCGTCGATACATCAAGGCGTGCGGCAAGGGAGTCGTCAAGGTCATGTCG
The DNA here is from genome assembly GCA_965660025.1 of uncultured Ilumatobacteraceae bacterium. Lineage (GTDB taxonomy): Bacteria > Actinomycetota > Acidimicrobiia > Acidimicrobiales > Ilumatobacteraceae > Casp-actino5. Next base: position 20,514 of record CBFHYI010000004.1, read on the forward strand.
AAGATGGGCGTGTCAACCATCGCCTCGTATACCGGCGCCCAGATCTTCGAAGCGATTGGCATTGGCGAAGACACGATCGATACGTATTTCACCGGAACCGTGAGTCGCCTCGGCGGGATCGGCCTCGACGAAATTGCAACCGCCGTCGCAATGCGCCATCGTTGGGCGCACCCAGAACGCCCCGAGCAGCGAGCACACCGGCAACTTGAAGCGGGTGGCGAATACCAATGGCGACGTGAGGGGGAGTACCACCTCTTCAACCCTGAAACAGTGTTCAAGTTGCAGCACGCAACCCGAGATAAGCGTTGGGACATCTTCAAGGAATACAGCTCTCGAGTCGACGACCAATCGGAGCGCCTCGCAACCCTCCGCGGGCTTTTCAAATTTGCAGACGACCGCACCGCCATTCCACTAGAAGAAGTTGAGTCGGCATCGTCGATCATGAAGCGCTTCTCAACCGGCGCAATGTCATACGGCTCGATCTCAGCCGAAGCCCATGAAACCCTTGCGGTGGCGATGAACTCGATCGGCGCAAAGTCGAATACCGGCGAAGGTGGAGAAGACTCCGATCGTCTGCACGACCCAGAACGCCGTTCATCGATTAAGCAAGTCGCATCGGGACGCTTTGGCGTAACCGCGGAATATCTCACCAACTCTGACGATATTCAGATCAAGATGGCCCAAGGAGCGAAACCCGGAGAGGGCGGCCAGTTGCCTGGGCACAAGGTGTATCCGTGGGTCGCGAAGACACGTCACTCAACACCAGGTGTTGGGCTTATTAGTCCGCCGCCACACCACGACATCTACTCGATTGAAGATCTCAAGCAGTTGATTCACGACCTCAAAAATGCGAATCCGGCCGCACGAATTCATGTGAAACTGGTTGCCGAGATGGGTGTTGGAACGGTCGCAGCCGGCGTCTCAAAGGCGAAGGCTGACGTGGTGCTCATCAGCGGCCATGACGGCGGCACTGGTGCCTCACCACTTACATCTCTCAAGCATGCTGGTGGTCCGTGGGAGTTAGGTCTTGCCGAGACCCAGCAGACACTGGTGATGAACGGTCTGCGCGACCGCATTATCGTGCAGACGGATGGCCAGTTGAAAACTGGTCGAGATGTCGTCATCGCCGCCCTGCTCGGCGCAGAAGAGTTTGGATTCGCTACTGCTCCTCTCGTCGTGTCTGGATGCGTGATGATGCGTGTCTGTCACCTCGACACATGTCCGGTGGGCATTGCAACCCAGAATCCGGAACTCCGCGCGCGTTTTGCTGGCAAGCCCGAATTCGTCGTCAACTTCTTCGAGTTCATCGCAGAGGAAGTGCGCGAGTTGATGGCACAACTTGGCTTTAGGACGATTGACGAAATGATCGGTCGGGTGGAAGCGCTCGATATTCGGCCCGCAGTTGACCACTGGAAAGCATCGGGTCTCGATATTTCTCCAATGCTGGTTCCTGGAGACAACCGTTACGACCAGACGCTCCACTGCACGGTTGAGCAAGATCATGGCCTTGATGAGGCACTTGACCAGAGCCTCATCAAACAGGCACGTGGCGCGATCGACGACGCGATACCGGTCGTCATCAATTCCCCCATCAGAAATGTGAACCGGACTGTTGGAACCTTGCTCGGTCACGAGATCACCAAGAAGTGGCATGACGACGGGCTGCCCGAGGGCACGATCACCATCAACCTCACCGGTAGCGCTGGTCAGAGCCTTGGCGCGTTTGTGCCCAAGGGTGTAGACATCCGGCTCTACGGTGATGCCAACGACTACGTGGGCAAGGGTCTTTCAGGTGGACGCATCATTATTCGTCCAGATGAAACTGCGCGGTTTGTTGCAGAAGACCAAGTCATCGCCGGCAATGTCATCGGTTATGGAGCGACCGGCGGGGAAATCTTCATTAGAGGGGTCGTCGGAGAACGCTTCTGTGTGAGGAACTCCGGTGCGACTGCGGTCGTGGAGGGCGTTGGTGATCACGGCTGCGAATACATGACCGGCGGAACGGTGGTCGTGCTCGGTGCCACAGGACGAAACTTCGGCGCGGGGATGTCTGGTGGCATTGCATACCTATATGACCGCGACGGAGACGTTGATCGCTGCGTCAACCCAGAGATGGTTGCCATCGAGACATTGTCAGACATCGACCGAGAGCAGTTGAAGGCCATTATCGAACGGCACCGAGACTTCACCGGCAGCCAGACCGCCGAGCGCATGCTTGCGTCGTGGAGTGTTGAAGTGAGCAAATTCAGGAAGATCATGCCGACCGACTATCGCCGAGTGCTCGAAGTACTCGAGATGGCCGAACGCGACGGCGTGAGTGAATCCGAAGCAATTGACCGTGTCATGGAGGCCGCCCGTGGGTGAAACAACAGGATTCCTGCAGTGGGAACGGCAACTGCCTGAACGCCGACCAGTTCCAGTTCGACTTCGTGACTGGAAAGAGGTCTACGAAGAATTTCCGGCCGACGAGGTCCGCACCCAAGCCGGTCGGTGCATGGATTGCGGCATCCCGTTTTGTAACAACGGCTGCCCGCTCGGCAATCTCATTCCTGACTGGAACGACCTTGTTTACCGAGATCATTGGTGCCAGGCAATCGAGCGCCTCCACGCCACGAACAATTTCCCAGAATTCACCGGCCGGTTGTGCCCGGCTCCCTGCGAGTCAGCATGTGTGGTTGGCATCAATCAACCACCGGTAACCATCAAGCAGGTCGAGGTTGAGATCGTCGATCGAGCATTCGATGAAGGCTGGATCACCCCACAACGACCGACCACGTTGACCGGGCGCCGCGTCGCCGTCATCGGCTCGGGGCCAGCAGGGCTTGCTGCGGCTCAGCAGCTCACCCGGGCAGGCCATAGCGTCACAGTGCTCGAACGAGCCGACCGGATAGGTGGCCTTCTGCGGTACGGCATTCCGGAATTCAAGATGGAGAAGCGCCACATCGATCGCCGCATCGAACAGATGTCGGCAGAAGGAACAGAGTTCCGAACAGGTGCGATTGTTGGCGACAACATCGACATCGACGTTCTCAGAGCATCAAACGATGCGGTGGTGCTCGCATGTGGCGCAACTGCATGGCGAGACCTGCCGGTCCCTGGTCGCGAACTTCGGAACATCTATCAGGCGATGGAGTATCTGCCACATGCCAACCGTGTGCAACTCGGTGACATCGATAGCTCACCGATCGATGTCAATGGTGGGCATGTCGTCATCATCGGCGGCGGCGACACCGGAGCCGACTGCTTGGGAACCGCATTGCGCCAGGGTGCGGCTTCTGTCACCCAACTCGAAATCATGCCTCGCCCGCCAGAAGATCGCAGCGATGGCAACCCTTGGCCGCAATACGCAATGATCTACCGAGTGTCGTCAGCCCACGAAGAGGGCGGAGAGCGCATGTACAGCGTGAATACCGAGCGCTTCATCGACGATGGCACCGGCGCAGTGAGGGCTCTCGCAATTCACGAGGTTGAGTTCGTTGATGGTGCGTTCAAAAAGATTGAAGGCACTGATCGTGAACTGCCAGCAGATTACGTGTTTCTTGCGATGGGCTTCGTCGGCCCAGAAAAAGGATCGTGGCTTGACACGCTTGGTGTCGATCTCGACGAACGAGGAAACGTCGCTCGAGACGACAACTTCATGACATCTGTGCCCGGCGTCTTCGTTGCTGGCGACATGGGACGCGGGCAAAGCCTTATCGTGTGGGCCATTGCTGAAGGTCGCTCAGCGGCAGCAGGCGCTGACGCGTATCTGATGAGCCAGTCACGATTGCCAGCACCAATCAAGCCCGGTGATCGTCCACTGATGTAACCCCTCCTGATGGCCACGTGCCATCGAGTTGAAGGGTGTCATCATCGAAGACACCAAAACGCGTACGCTGTTGGAATGTCTCCCCGCATCGTCATTGGCCTCACGGGCGTTCTCGTCGTCGCCATTCTCTCAGCTGGGTGTGCAGGTGGAGCCGCCTCAAGTGCTGCGACTGTTGCCCCGATCCAGCCCACCTCATATGTGGTGAAGGACCTGGTAACAACGACAACCACGATCGCTCCAACGACAACAACAACGGTGCCCGGACAGATTCTGGAGCCCTACCAGCACACGATCGTCAAAAATGACAATCCTTCGTATCTCGCTGATCTCTACAACATCACCCTCGCCCAACTCAACGACGCAAACCGGTCGAACCCTGACTACTCGGCGTTTCCTGTCGGAGGCACGGTGATCATTCCGGCGGGAGGAATTATGCCGAACGCAGCACTCGTGCTGAATAACGCAAATACCTCAAGTGAAGAATCATCAGGGTGTTCAGTAATCGAGCACACCATCGTGAGCGGTGACAACCCAACCGTCGTTGCGAATCAGTATTCGATAACGGTCGAAGACCTCGCTCGAGCGAACGCAACAAACGCCACCTACGCGAGTTTCTTGCTCGGTGGAACGCTCGTCATTCCTGTCGGCGACTGCTGATCGCAGCGACTGTCTATTTGGCGCGTGGACCGAGATTGGGCCAGTCACGTTCAGGCCGGCTATTTCTTCCTGAAACTTCACGGCGCCGCCTGTCGGTAAGCACCCATTTGCGTCGCCAACTTGCTGTTTCGGGACCGCTAAGTCGGTCCGCGGACCCGGTGGACGCTTTTCGTGCAGCAGTCCAGTAATCGCTCACCGACTCCTCTGTGAGGCGCCCAACAGCCGACTCAATGCGAGCGTTATAACGACGAGTATTTTCGTCCTCGAACGAAGTGAGCGGTGCCCCAAAAATCACCCGGGTACGGCCTGGCCGCGGCCGTTTCATGCCTTTGCCAAAGATTGCGCCGGTGCCCTCAATATGAACCGGCACAACAGCGACCCCAGTTTTCGCTGAGAGGTAGGCAGCTCCACCTTTGAACGGTTGCGCCCAGCCATCCGGAGAGCGACCGCCCTCCGGGTAGATCAACAGACTCCGTCCGTCATCGATGAGTTCCTTGAAGAGATCGGCAGATTGGCGCCCTGTTGCTTCCCGATCAATCGGAATCGCGTTCAACGCAAGCGCAGAAAACGTGGCCTTCCAGCGTTTGTCAAAGAAATAGTCGGCCGCTGCGGCAACGACGAGATCCTGTCGCCATGCAGGAGGGATTGCGCGAATCATGACAACGGTGTCGAGATGGCTGTGGTGGTCGGGAGCAAAAATAAGCGGTGGAGGGTCGTCAAGACGCGAAAGGTCAGCGAGGCGATCGAGACCGTGAACCTCAGGGCGGGCGATCACGGCGGTCATCAATTTCAATGGTCCAGCAGTAAATGCGGACCGAGCAACCGATGCGAGAGGGCGGCGTGCCCAATCGGTTTCGAAGTTGCTTCCAAGAGTGTCAGGCTTTTCGGGAACCTCAATGCCCCTGGGCACCGTGGGCGCACGCCACGGGAAACCGTACTTCGCAAGGGGCTTCGCAACTGACCGAATGGTCTGCTCAGCCCGACCGGCGAACTGCTGTGCCCGCTTGGTGATGTGACGTTTCGAACGCATCAGATCTATTTCACGTCGGCAACGAGAACGGACGGTACGTGAAGGTGGGTAATGGAAGGGGAGCGGCCAACGACATCGCTCGCCAACTCAAACGCATCATCCATCGTCGACGCAGGGGTGAATCCCATACGTCGCACCGCCGTGGGGTCACCCCCAACGATGATGACTTTGCCGGCCCACTGCTGACCGTGAGCGCCCCAGTACCAGGCGTAGAACGGATGAACGCCGTGATAGGCGTTACCGGTTCGGTAGAGATGGCGATACCACTCGTCTTCGGCGTACCGCTTTTCCCACTTCTCTGACATGACGGCAGGGTCGGTGGTGTCGGCGAGAACTTCATCAAAGAAGTCGATGTAGCTCGGGTGATGAACGGGATGGAAGTCTCGATACGTCGGGTGGGTCATGATGATGACACCTCCCTCGCGAACGAGCGGTTTGTTGCGGTACATGTTGAACATGTAGCCGAGTCCCATACACATCACGAGAATCGGATTCATGATCGATTCAGGGTTGTACGGACTGATGAATGGCACGCCGAGAGTCAAAATGTCGGTTTGACCTTCAACCTCGACGATGTGCTGGCGGTACACATCTTCAAGAGTCCGTTCATGGACGCTTTCGGTGAAACCCGCGTAGACGCCGGTCATTGCATACGGCGCCTCAATTCCATGAAAAATTTTTCGCGCGGCGCGCCGCGGCATACGGTCTAACGTTTTCGAAGTTGCGAGGTAGGTCATTCGGTCGCGAGCCGTCCACTCCCATTCGCGTTTTGAGAGAAAATCGAATGGTGACGGAAATGCGTCGGTGTTGATCGTTGATTCGATCTGGAACACCTTTGGCCCGCTTTCACGTAGCACCTTTCCGAGGCGCCAAATCGAGTGATGAAGGGCGGAATGGTGGCGGTCCATCAGGCTGCGGGTGTTCTGTAGAGATTCGGGGTTGTGGTGGTAGCTCAAGCATCGATACGAGGCCACCCCGGTGACGAGTGATTTCCAGCCGCCATCCATCGCGACCTGATTGACGTTTGCGTAGACGACGAGATCTGATTCAGCGACCCGACGGTTGATCTCAAGAACTTCGCCGTGATCGGTTTCTCCGAGGACTACGAGATTTTCAGGGTCTTCTGCATCGTGTTGATAGAGCGTTCCGTTGGGAGCGAAGGCATCAAAGATTCGATCACCGAGCACGTGACGTAGTTCGTAGTCGTGCATGCGGCGGTGGAGGCCAAGCGCCGCAATGATGTGGACATCCTCGACTCCAGCCTCTGCGGCGAGGTCGAGTACCGCTTCGATAATCCGTTGGCGCGAATCGGGACGACGCATCTTTGGCAGCGAGAGACTTGCGTCATCGAAGCAAATGGTGAGCTTCATATCGGCGTGAAGAAGGGCGCGAAGCGGCTCCATATCGAGAGGATTCTCAAGGGCATCGCGAATCGCTGATTGAGGGTCTTCGAGACCTGGGAACGACTCTGCGGGGTAAATCACTCGGCTGCGGTCAGCCGGAAGTCGCTCGAGACTGAACTTCTCCCCATGCCAGAACAGCATTGGTGGCGTTGAGCGATCAACGTCTAAGACAAATCCGGGACGTGGCATTAGTGGTCCTCTCGTAGATCGAAAGCGATTTTTACGGCGCCGCGCCGTCCAGCGGAGGCGGCGTGAGCGAGGGCCTCAACATGCTCGTCGAGGCGATAGGTGGCAGAGAGTAAGCGTTCGGCGTCGATACGTGCGGCAAGGGCAAGTGCAAGATCGAAGGTTCGCACATCGGCCCCATCGATGTGTTCGGTGCCATAGGTGTACGCGCCGAGCAACGCAACCTCACGATGCCAAAGGGGAGTGAGGTCGAGTTTGGTATCTCCGGGCATACCGAGCACAACAGCTGCACCTCGTGGGCGAGTGATGTTGATCGACAACGCAATCGATGCACTGTCGCCAACGGCATTGATCGTTGCGTGCGCTCCCGACGACAGGCTCGCTCCAATGCGGTGGGCACCCGACATACGACGCACAGCCCGCGAAAGTTCGTCGCCTGGAGCAACCACGTCAGCCCCAAGACCTTTCGCGAACCTCATCTGGTGGGGGTAACGAGCCCCAGCAATAATCCGGGCATTCGGCAGTGCGCCACGAACGGCAGCGATAGCGCCCAATCCCATTGTGCCCGCACCGAGAACGGCAATGATTGGTGACTCGGTGTCGGTGAGATGGTGATTCGTGTGTTGCGTCGCAATGAGCGCAGCGTGAACAGAGCCAGCAAGGGGTTCAACCAGTACCGCCGTCTCATCTGACATGTCATCGGGTACCGGATGAAGTTGTGACTCGTGCGCCCAAAACCACGGTGCCCAGCCCCCTCCGGTCGAGCAGCAGAAGCCGGTTTGGATTCCCGGCTTCAGGTGTCCTCGAACGAGGTGGGCGTAGTCGTCTCCATCAGCGGGTGCTGCAGATTCCCATGGCGGCACAGAGCCACGAGCGGCATGTCCGAGAACTGGTTCGATGACAACACGCTGACCAGACTCAAGTTCCCCAATGATTTCATGCCCGGGAATCAACGGAAATGAAACGAAGTCTTCAAAGTAGGTGGAGGCATGCCCATCGATGAGTGCGAGGTCTGAGCCACAAATTCCGGCGAGCCGAGTGGTGACCTTTGACCAGCCAACACCGGCTGGTTCAGGGGGGTCATCAACGTTTCGTAAATGAACTGGTGCAATACGAGCCGAGGCTTTTGGGCTCGTGACAGAGAGCAGGCGAGCAGCACCGAATCGCCGAACATTGTGTTGAACTTGCAGCGCTCTCACAGGAACTGCCTCCGTTGTTCACGTTCAGACAGCAGCGGGCCGATCGGAAGAAGATTCCGGGGACCTCCCTTTGCCTTTGACCAATGTTCAACCAGCCATCCTCGTTTTCTCGCAATCGAAGCGAGGCGGGTTTCGGGATTCACTGCGACAGGAAAACCGACCGCTTCGAAGAGGGGCAGGTCGGAAGAAGAATCTGCGTATGCGACACATTCGTCGAGACGAAGGTTCTCTGCATTGCAGTAATCAGCAAGGATCTGTGCACGTGCCTCGCCGGTTGGCGGCACGGTCGTCATCTCACCTGAGAGGGTGCCATCGGGCCGGACCGTCATCTCGGCGGCAACGATCTCATCAAAGAGGGGGCGCAAACCAGCAACATTGAATGAAAGTGCGCCAGTGATGAGGACGGTGCGGTGGCCAGCGGCTCGGTGAGCTCTCACCCGCCGTATTCCCTCAGGGAAGCACTTTGAGATGATGAGTCCGGTGAGCATCGCCTCGACATCGGTTTCGATTTGTTCGGCAGGCGCATCTGCATATCGGCGGTAGAAGTGGCGCAAAAAGTCGGTGCGGTCGCGCCGATCCATCCTGAGTAAGCCAGGCGCCTCGGCAAGAGTGCGCGCAACATATTTGAGCCGTTCGCGTCCGTCGAGACGACGGGTGGCGAGCCATGAGTAGCTTTCGACAACGTTCGACGCAATGAGGGTGTTCTCGAGGTCGAATGCGGCGACCTGGCGTTTCGGGTCAAGCACCTGGCCGCGAAGGCGTGTCGTGCGATCTGCCGTCTTTACCTTGCCGGGAGTGCTCTTCACTCGGGCGTGTTCGATAATTGACGGCAAGTGAATTTCGTGAACGTAGTGAGTCCAATCGATCACTCGCGGGTCGAAACAGAATGCCTCGCGGTCGGCATCAGACAATTCATTCCATAGGCGCATGAGGTTGTCAACCTGGTAGATCGCCTCACATTCGGTGTAGAGGCCGTAGAGCTCGACGTATTCAAGGGCTCGCTCGACTTCGAGACGCCGGGTTTCTAAGGTGGCAGCGAACTCGGCCTGGCGCCCGCGAAGCGGCAGCATCTGCATCGTGTGCTCGGCACGCTCGATCGCAGTCTTCGCTCGAGATAACTGGGTCTGTACCTTGCCGCGGCCGGGGAATCGCCATTCAGGAACGACGATTGGTTGTCCGTCATTGTCATACAGCGGGTTCTCCGTGAACCAACTGCTCACGTGATTGACAAGAGTCCGGTATTTCAGCGGATTGATTCCACCGGAGGCAACCTGTGTGATGGCCGGCGCGTCATCTGGGCCGGCTGCAGCAACTGCAATGATCGCCGCAACCACGATGTCAACCGGTATGACGTCGATGGTGCCTTCTGGAACGCCAGGGAATTCTTTGAGAAGCCCTCGTGCGTAGCTGATGATGACCGGTTCTGCCATACGAAAGCCGCGAATCCAACCGGGACGGGGTTCTGCCCATGCGGACTCGATAATCGACGGACGCACAATAGAGACAGGAACATTTCCTTTTGACTCGGTAAGCGCTTGTTCGCCCAAGGCCTTCGTGAACGCATAGGCGTCAGGCCAACCGACAGAGGCTGCCCGTGAACGGCCTGCGTCGACCAACTGATCTCGCACCCAGCGTTCGCGCAGCTGTTCTGTTTTTGCAGCAAGAGCGGGAGCGCCAGCCGCGCCAAGTTCGCTGCGAGCTCGTTTACGAAACTCGCTGAGGCGTTCGGGCTGGCGTGATGAGGCCTCGGTATCGCCTTTGAGCCGTCGGGCGGATTCGACTTCGTCTTTCCACTCAAGTCCGATGGCGAATGGCCCCTCTGACACAAGTTCTTCGGGTGCTGTTCCTCGTCGGTTACCCGCCACGTAACAGGTTGACACCGCAACGAGGTGGGGAGCGATGCCCAAGTCATTGCACAACTGTGCAATGCGGACGGGGCCAAGGAGATTGATCTCAACTGCTTGGTCTAACGGAGAGTCGAACGAGACTGTTGCTGCTGAGTGAATGATGGTGTCGGCGGTGGAAAAGATCATTCGATCTTCATCAGAAAGGCCGAGTCCATCGGCGCTGACATCGCCGGCGATCGTGGTGATTCTTCGCGCGCACATGTCATCAAACGACTCGTCAGAGGTGGCGTGCTCTTCTCGCAGGCGGTCGAAGGCATCGTTGGCAAGAATTTCTCTCGTCGTTCTGCGAGCGGCAGGGGTGCGGCGGCCGTCGCGAACGAGGAGGATGAGTTCGCAATCCGGTATGCCGCGTAGAAGACGTTCAACGAGAGCAGTGCCGACAAAGCCGGTTGAACCGGTAATCGCGATGCGTCGTTTGGAGAGTGACTGTGCAATCACATCTCTAGTTCTATCACGTCTCTACCATTTGGTAGACAAATCTGATACAACTTTTGTGTGGTCAACGGGTCAACCCGAATTCGAATCCTCGACACGGCGCTCGATTTGTTCGGTGCGCGTGGGGTCGGAACTGTCTCACTCGATGACATTGCCGACGCAGTTGGTGTCCGTAAACAGACTGTTCTCTACTGGTTTAAGTCTCGAAGCGGACTGATCGATGCGGTGCTCGACCACGCCGCTGACGAATTGCTGGTGGTGGTTGAGGCCGCTATTCGCTCACAAGGGGATGAACCACTCGATCGAGTCGACGCCGTTGTTTGCGCAGTGTTCCGACCGGTCGTGCGTCGGCCAGCACTTCTCGGCCTGATCCGCGAAGTCACACGACTCGATGAAAGCCACATCAACCATTTGCGTGGCCGTTTGTCAATAGTGGTGGAGCGTTGTGTTTCTTACCTCAGGTCTGAAATGGAGAAGGGGCGACTCAGAACATGTGACCCGATGGTCTTGGCGGGTCTGCTGTACTCGACGGTGTCGGGTACTGGTACCGAACCGATCGTGCTTGAAACCTTCGGATGGGAGCCAAATGCTGCGGGTCTTCGACAGGTTCGACGCGAGTTGCGCGGCTTCGTGCGAGCGGCACTTCAGCCGAACTGAGGTGGAGCGCCGTGCTAGAGCCCGGTGTTTCGAACCCTCGACGAGTGGCGCTCTACGGCGAGGTCAACAAGGTTGTTGATGAGGGTTGCGTACGTCATGCCACTTGCGGTGACCATCTTCGGATACATCGAAATCGGAGTGAACCCGGGCATCGTGTTCAATTCGTTAAACAAAACCCCTCGCCCGTGCTCCTCGAAGAAAAAGTCACACCGAGCGAGGCCTGAACAGCCAAGAGCGGAAAACACGCGAACCGCGAAATCAGTGACTTCAGTAACGACCTCATCTGGCAACTTGGCGGGAATCTCACAGGTTGAGATTCCGTCAAGGTATTTATCTGAGTACGAGTAGAAACTGTCAGCCGGAATCACCTCTCCCGGCGGAAATGCGATCGGAGACTCATTGCCGAGCACTGCGACCTCAATTTCTCGTCCGTGAATTCCTTCTTCCACGAGGACAGAGGAGTCGAACGTAAACGCGAGTTCGACTGCGGCGGCAAGATCCTGAGGGTCTTCGACACGCGAGACTCCAACCGATGAACCCATGTTTGCTGGTTTTACAAAACATGGGTAACCCAATTCGTGTTCAACACGTCGGGCGGTCGATGCCACCTCTTGCAGATCTGCAGTGGTCAGCGTGAAATAGCGCGGAATCGGAATACCGGCTGAGGCAGCGACGGTCTTCGCCATCGACTTATCCATAGCGAGCGCAGATCCGAGCACACCCGAGCCGACATACGCCACATCGAGCACCTCGAGGAGACCCTGAATCGTGCCATCTTCGCCGAGTGGGCCATGCAACAACGGAAGCACGACAATCTGCCCTGTCGATGATGCAGAAAGCTCTGCAACGAGGTCGAACGGGTTGACAGGCACGCCCTCAGTCGAAAGGCTTCCACCGTCAGCGAGGTCGTGATTCACCTCTGGAAACGGGTCGCTGACGTGGTTCCATTGCCCTTCTTTGGTGATGCCAATGACCGTGACATCATGAAGCGATCGATCGATGGCGCCAGCGACGTGCCATGCGGTCGTGCAACTGACATCGTGTTCAGCCGAACGCCCACCAAAAACGACGACAAGGTGGGTGCGAAGTTTGGCCACGACCTTCACGGTACTGTCCCTAGTTGTGCAGTTGAGGGCATCAGAAGTTGCGTTAGCAATAGGAGGTCGCCTTATCGGTGATGACGTGTTGATCGATGGCGTTCATTTCGACTCGAGAGCCGACATTCGACACTGTTTGTTTGTGGCAATTCGTGCTGACCGGAACGGTCACGACTTCGTGCCAGACGCTTTCTCTCGAGGTGCAAGTTGCGCGTTGGTTTCTGAAGATGTTGACGATGTGGCGGGTTCACTCATCGTTGTTGATGACACGATGCGGGCGTTCTCTGATCTTGCAACACACGTTCGCTCACAGCAGCTATCAGATGTTGCCGTAGTTGGAGTGACGGGCAGTGTGGGAAAGACCTCAACGAAGAATCTCATCGCTGGAGCACTGAGTTCAACTGCGGTATGGGCAAGCCCAAAGAGTTTCAACAACGAACAGGGAGTCCCCTACACGCTCATCAATACCCCCAGCGGCACGCGCACGGTGGTGGTCGAAATGGGGATGCGAGGATTCGGCGAGATCACGCATTTGTGCGATGTGGCCTCGCCAGACATTGGAGTTGTCACTCGCGTAGGGCAGGCACACACCGCTCGCCTTGGTGGAATCGAAGGGGTCGCCAAGGCCAAGGCGGAACTTATTGCGTCGCTTCCAACCTCAGGCACCGCAGTGTTGAACGCCGACGATGAACGCGTGCTCGCAATGTCCGCAATCGCTCCGGGGGTAGTGGTGACCTACGGTCAGCACGGCGACGTCACTGCTACCGAAGTTCAGTTTGATGCATTTGGTCGAGCGCGTTTCCGCTTTGATTCACCGTGGGGCTCAGCCGAGGTTGCCTTGCGAGTGGCGGGGGCGCACATGATGAGCAATGCACTCGCCGCCATAGCGGTCGGAGGTGTGCAAAAGGTTCCCCTGGAGCAGATCGTGAATGGCCTCGAGGTCGTTGAGCCGGAAGATCACCGAATGGCGGTCCACGAGTTACCATCAGGTTCACTCCTTATCGATGACTGCTACAACGCAAACCCGACGTCGGTTGTTGCGGCATTGCGAACGTTGGCCGACCTAGATGTGAGCCGGCGAATCGCAGTACTGGGAGAGATGGCAGAGGTTGACGAACCTGTTGCCGCTCATCGGTCGGTTGCCGATACTGCATCTCACTTGGGGATCGAGGTCGTTCCGATCATGACCGACTTATACGACGGAAAGAGATCAGATGTGCTGCCCGCTTTCGTCATGGAGATGCTCGCCACAGGAGACACCGCGGTGTTAGTTAAAGGAAGTCGGGTTGCTGGTCTTGAACGGATCGTCGAAGAGATCCTTCACCGTTAATGAAGGCGGCTTGGGCCAGTCTCTGGAATTGAAGTTGGTTCGCCGTCTAAGAAATCGTTGGCGTCAAGTCTGCCCAGATCAGAGAGCACCCCATTCACCGCCGCCGCGATAGCGCCCACGGCAAGCACCCATCTCGCCCCAACTGCATCCATGATCGGTCCGGCGAGGAGATTGCCGATCGGGATTGAGCCCCCAAACGACATAAACCACAGCGGCATGATCGATGCCCGCTCAGCGTCGGTGAGGTTGTGTTGTAGTTCGGTCATCATGGCGGTCGCGAGAAGGAAATAGACGACGCCGAGTACGAACGAGACCGGGAGGGCAACAGCGAAGTTGCTGGTGATGGCAAAGAGAAACAGAAAGAGCGCGAAGAGCCTAAAACTCCACCTGATGAGAATGTGTCGCGACACTTCTGAAAACACGGTGCCAACCGATAGTGCCCCGAGAAATGCTCCGAGCCCCCATGTGATGTAGAGCACCTTGTACGCGCCGCTGTCTGCAGCAAGCCCGAGGTTGAGACGCGTGACCGAAGGAAACAAACCGATGTACGGCAGGCTGACAACGGAGAAGCAAAACATTGAGCCGAGGAGGACAAGCAGCACTTTGCGGCGTCGAGCAAGACCAACTCCAGCCGTCAGCGCCCGCCAGCCTTTCGCCTTGTTCATACCGTTAATCGATGGCAGATGATTCTTCGCAAGAGGAACCATGACGAAGCAATAGGTGGCGGCATTGATGAGGAAGAGTTGCCAGAGATCGAGCCCGATCCATCCGAGGAATGCAGCGAGCGCAGGCCCGGCGATGCGGCTTCCGTTGATCATCGCTGAGTTGAGACTCACCGCCCCACCAATGTCGGCTCGCGGTACGAGCGAAGGCAAGCTGGCGTTGAACGCTGGCGCTTGCACGGTGTTGGCAATACCAATACCAAGCTGAATGGCGAAGATTGTCCAAATTGGGGCGCTCCAGCGCGCGAGTCCGCCCAAGACAACCGAGAGCACCATCATTGACGCTTGCATTGCAAGAATCAGACGCGTTCGGTCGACCCGATCTGCGAGAACACCTGCAGGTACCGAGCCAAAGAGCATCGGACCGAGTTGAGCGAAAATGAGCAGGCCGACGAACGCGGCCGACCCAGTACGAACGTCAAGATAAGCCGGCAGCATGAAGTTCTGCATCCAGGTGCCGACGTTCGACAAGGACGCACCGATGAACAGCACGCGAAAGTGGCGGTGCTGAAGTGCGGACCGGGCGGTGCCCGTGCGAGGTGGGGTACTGGTGGGGCTGGACATGGGGGCGAGGCAAACCTAACTGCTTGCGGCACGGATATAGCGGTTCACCTGCACGAACGCAGATGATGCAACGAGGCCGAGAAGTTGTTACTACGAAAGGATGTCGACGTAGGTCTGCAACATCGATGTTGGGCCAGACAGCAGAAGTGTTGTCAGGACCGTCTCCTCCCAGCGGGAGAGCTCTTCCTTGATCTTTTCGGGAGGACCGACGAGGGCAACGTCTTCCACCATCTTCAATGGGATTGCGGCGGCTGCCTCTTGTTTCTTCCCTTCGAGGTACAGGTCTTGCACCTTGAGTGCGACATCTTCGTACCCCATTCGCGCGAATACGTCGAAATGGAAGTTCGCACCTTTCGCCCCCATGCCGCCGGCATACAGGGCAAGCATTGGGCGGATCATGTCGGCGCAGGCTTCGACGTCATCTCCAGGTATGACCGTGACCGGAGCGATCACCTCGAACTCATTGGCTTTTTCTGGCTTCCCTGACCTCGCAAACCCTTCTTGCAAGCATGACGAGTAAAAGTCGTTCTCGGAGGGTGAGAAGAACAACGGCAGCCACCCGTCGCAAATTTCTGCGGAGAGGGCAACGTTCTTCGGTCCCTCGGCTCCGAGATAGATCGGAATGTCGTTTCTGAACGGATGGACCGTCGATTTCAGGGGTTTTCCGAGACCGCTCGAGCCCTCGCCGTCATAGGGCAACCGATATTGATTACCTGCGTGGGTAACGGGTTCGTCGCGTCGCAAGATCGAACGAACGATAGACACGTACTCGCGAGTTCGCTCGAGTGGTCGGTGGTAACGCTCGCCGTACCACCCTTCAACAACCTGTGGTCCCGAGACACCGAGACCGAGAATGAATCGGCCTTGTGAAAGATGATCGATGGTCATCGCCGCCATCGCAGTAGCCGATGGTGTTCGAGCCGACATCTGAATGATGCCGGTACCAAGTTTGATTCGAGATGTTGAAGCACCCCACCAGGCGAGAGGTGTAAGCGCATCTGACCCATACGCCTCAGCCGTCCAGACTGACTCAAACCCAAGTCGCTCCGCTTCTATCACGCTGTTCAACGCGTCTCGGGGCGGGCCTGACGACCAGTAACCAACGCTGTATCCAAGTTGTAACGCCATGCCGACACTGTAGGACGCAGACCGAATCAGATGAGAGGTCGAGACCTCATCGTTGCTACGTAAGAGATTGTGCGACGGTCTCGTTCACCACTTGCCCTGCCTGCACATTCAACCCTTCTGCCAGATGGGTGTCGATGTCGACTACCGCTGCGCCGTGCTGAGCAAGTTTGCCGATGTGTGGCAATGTTGCGTTGGTGAGCGCCAACGTCGAGGTGCGAGGTACCGCACCCGGCATGTTGCCCACGGCATAGTGCACAACTCCGTGCACTTCTGTTGTTGGCTCGGCATGACTCGTTTCGGTCGATGTGGCGATGCAGCCACCTTGGTCAATTGCAACATCGACGATGACAGATCCTGGTCGCATTGTTTTCACCATGTCTTCGGTAACGACGATCGGTGCCTTATCGCCGGCGACGAGTACGGCACCAATGACGAGATCTGCATTGGCGACACTCCGTGCCACCGTTGAGCGGTTTGACGCAAGATGGATGAGGCGACCGAATGAATGTTCATCGATCCAGCGAAGTCGATCGAGCGAGGCATCGATGACTATCACTTGGGCCCCGAGGCCAAGTGCCATTGTTGCTGCGGCCCAGCCGACGTTTCCTCCGCCGATGATGACGACTGATGCAGGAGCGACTCCAGGTGAGCCTCCAAGCAGCACGCCGGCGCCACCCAAATGTGCGGAGAGATGATGGGCGCCCATTTGAGTGGCAAGTTTGCCTGCGATCTCGCTCATCGGGGCGAGGAGTGGTAGCCCGCCATGGCGGTCGGTGACAGTCTCATATGCAAATGCAGTGCAGCCAGAGCTGACGAGTGCTTCCGCAACAGCCGGATACGCCGCGAGATGGAGGTACGTGAAGAGTGTGAGGTCGCTTCGTAACAGCGGAAACTCTGATGTCTGCGGCTCTTTTACCTTTACGACAAGGTCAGCTTCCCACGCCCCATTTGGTGTTGTGACGATCGATGCTCCTGCTGCTTCGTACATCTCATCGGTGAAGCCCGCTCCGATTCCGGCACTGTGCTCAACGCGGACTTCGCAGCCAACGCCGACGAGCTCAGCTGCACCATCTGGAGTGAGGGCGACGCGACGTTCATCTCCCTTAATTTCTTTTGGAACGCCAACGGTGGAGAGTGCGGGCTTTGCGGTTGCAGACATGTCGGTAGTTTGACTGAATTTCCGGGATGAATCTGGGCGAAGAACAACTTGTCGACCCGTAAACTCATCGTTTATGAGTGCAATTGATGAGTTTGACGCTCGACTCCTTCGTCAGTTGGAAATGAGCGGCCGAATGTCGTGGGCCGAGCTCTCGAGCCAAGTTCACCTGTCGCCAACCGCCGTTGCTGACAGAGTTCGGAGAATGGAGCGTGACGGCGTTATCCGCGGGTACCAGGCCAATGTCGACCCTTCAGCCTATGGGCGCACGACAAGAGCGGTCATTGAAGTTGGGTTAATCGCCGGAGCACATGCCGAAGACTTTGAAGAGCGGTTGCGCACGCGGACCGAAATTGCCTTCGCTGCCTATGTCACCGGATCTTCCGATTACTCATTGCAATGCGAGTGCGCGGGTTCGGACGGACTCGACGCCCTCGTACGGTGGCTGAGAGCTGACCCTGCGGTCGCACGAACCGAGACAAGGTTCATCCTCAGAGTGGTACGCGAAGGTGCGGATAAGTGCTAAACCTCGGGTATGCCAAACGAGCAGTCGTTAGTAAAAAACTTCATCGATGGTGAGTGGTGCGATGCGGTCGATGGCGGCCGAAGCAATCTGATCGACCCCACCACCGGAGAGGAGTACAGAGAAGCGGTCGTGTCAACCGAGGCTGACGTCGACCGGGCGATGGCTGCAGCGAGTGCGGCGTTCGAGGGCTGGAAGCGAACGACGCCAGCACAGAGATCTCTTGCGCTACTGAAATTCGCCGATGCTGTCGAGGCGGCGGGCGACGATCTCATGACTGCCGAATCAAAAAACTGCGGTAAGCCCTACGACCTGCACCGTGAAGAAGAGGTCGGCCCAATGGTCGACCAGCTTCGATTCTTCGCTGGAGCCGCTCGTCATCTCGAGGGCAAAGCGTCAGGCGAGTACATGGATGACATGACCTCCATGATCCGGCGCGAACCAGTAGGCGTGTGTGCCCAGGTCGCTCCGTGGAACTATCCGATGATGATGGCGATGTGGAAACTCGCACCGGCGATCGCAGCGGGAAACACGATTGTGCTGAAACCGAGCGACACCACTCCAGTGACGACAGCCATGCTCGCAGAGCTCGCTGCCGAGCACCTCCCGCCCGGTGTCTTCAACGTGGTCTGCGGCGATCGCGATACCGGCCGCGCAATGGTCGCTCACCCGACTCCAGCGATGGTCTCAGTGACCGGGTCGGTAAGAGCGGGAACAGAGGTCGCACAAGCCGCCTCATCTGATTTGAAGCGTGTGCATCTGGAGCTCGGCGGGAAGGCGCCGGTCATTGTGTTCGACGACGCCGATATCCCTGCTGCTGCTGAAGCGATTGCGGTTGCGGGATACTTCAATACAGGTCAAGACTGCACGGCCGCAACAAGGGTGCTCGTTCATTCCTCAATCCGTCACGATTTTGTTGATGCATTGAGCGCGCAGGCCCGCGAGGCAAAGGTTGGCACACCGTTTGAAGCGGACGTTCTGTGTGGGCCCTTGAACAACGGCAACCAGCTTTCGCATGTACTCGGATTTCTTGATCGTGTTCCTTCTCACGCCTCGGTCACCGCCGGCGGTGAGCAGGTCGGGTCAAGTGGCTACTTCGTTGCTCCAACGGTCATCGCTGGTCTCCAACAAGATGATGAGATGAGCCAACGAGAGGTTTTTGGCCCGGTGATCACCGTGCAAGAGTTCTCAGACGAAAGCGAAGCGCTGAGCTACGCAAACGGCGTTGAGTACGGGCTTGCCTCGAGCGTATGGACCGTCGATGTTGCCCGAGCGATGCGATGTGCCCGAGACCTTGATTTTGGTTGCGTCTGGGTGAACACTCACATCCCGATCGTCGCTGAAATGCCGCATGGCGGCTACAAGAAATCGGGTTACGGAAAAGATCTGTCTGCGTACGCGCTTGAGGACTACACCCGAATCAAGCATGTGATGGTCAACATCGCCGAGTAACACTCTCTCACCCCCTCACTTCGATGAACTCTCAACGTGATCCGCATGACGTTTTAGGCGTGCGCCAAGGCGCGAGCCGAGTCGAAATTCGAGCGGCCTACCGGCGACTCGCGCGCAAAGTGCATCCTGATGTCGACGACGGTCGGCACAGCGACGAGATGGCGGCATTGAACGAGGCCTATCGAACGCTCACCAGTGAGCCCCAGCGAGTGCAGGGCGCGACGCAGGCTCGTCCGCACGCCGATCACACGACGCCGACGCCACCTCCAACCGTGATCTCGAGACCGGTCTCGTTTCCGTGGCGGGGCGTTGCTATCACCTCTGCGGTTGGTGCAGCGGCAATTGTGGTGCTTTCGCTCTTCGCAGGTCCTGAGGTTGACTCGCCACCTGATGGTGTCATCCAATCGGGCTCGTGCGTCGTGATAAATGAGGCGTTGTTTGCGGTTGAGGTGCCGTGTGATGAGGCGGAGAGCGAAGTTGTGAAGCAACTGGTTCCGCTCGATGCCGTGTGCGCAGATGGTGCACCAGGGTTTCTCGATCAACTCGGTATGGGTCGAGTGTGTCTCGAGTAGTTGGTGGTGCAGCGATTGCGGTGGCGGTCGCAGTGATCGTTTCATTTGCGGTGATCGGTTCCTCACAGCGTGACGTCACGATCCAAGATCTCGCCGTTGGCGACTGCTTCTTTCTGTCCGAAGATGCCCTCGGCTTGTCGATCACGTCCTTTTCGCTCGCCGAATGCGACGACGTTCTGAAGAGGGCGTCGAGCGGTGGAGGAGTCGCAGCCTATGTGTTGAAGGTTGGAACCCTCGATGAGTCGTCGTTGCAATTTCCAACAGCCGAGGACCTCCTGCAAATGGTCGACGAACGGTGTGATGAATTTGTGTTAACGGTGCCAGCAATCTTGCCGCTCGTGCCCGACGAGACTGCGTGGAGTGTTGCTGGAGGTCCGTACGCATGTCTCTCCGTATCGACAGGCTGACGTGAGTTCTCGACACGAGTGGCTGGTAGCCTCGCCGGTGCTGAGGGCGATTAGCTCAGTTGGAAGAGCGCCACGTTCACACCGTGGAGGTCATGGGATCGAGGCCCGTATCGCCCACTCATCGAGGAAGTGTTCTCTTCATTGCGCTGAGTCGCCTACCCTACGGATGTGGCCTCATGTGATCGTCCGGGATGTTCTCAGCCCATGGCGCTGAGCTACGGGTTTGATCCTGTTGGGGCTGTGGTGTGGCTTGACGTGCCGTCCGACTCATCATTAACTGGTCTTTGTCTGCAACATGCCGAACGGCTCACCGCTCCCAAGGGCTGGACGATTGATGACCGCCGAGATCCCACGCTGAGGTTGTTTCGACCTGGGCCTGTCGGAGACCGTGCAGAGAAACCGTTGCGGCGCCGACGCAGAACATCGAAGGCGACGGCGCCACAGACATCATTATTTGAGACCGATCTGCCGAGCGTCTCCCGAGATGAACACCCGGAAGTTGAAAGTGACGCGCAACCAAATGAGAGCCCGCAACGGCTCTCTCCATTGCTGTCTCGGGCCTTCCGAGGCACTCCGTTCTCACACGACTGACACCGGCAATGGCATTCACCGTTTCTCGCACAGTTGAGTTCGCCGCATCGATGGAGGCTGTTCGCCCATTGCTGCGAGATCTTTCGACGTATCCGAAGTGGGTACCGATTGTTTCGTCGGTGGAGCAAGATGGGGAACAGCACTGGAACGTTGAACTCAGGGTGTCGATCGGGCCGTTCGCACGCTCGAAACAACTTCGGATGGAGCGTTCGGTCGACGCTGATGAACACATCGTGTTTACGCGAAATGAGTCCGACGGTCGAAAACATGCACATTGGGAATTGCGTTTCGATATGAGCGACGTGGGTTCGCAGACCTCGGTGGCTGCTGTTCTTGAGTATCAGGGAACGATGTGGACCCCGGGTCCAGTTGAAGACGCTCTCCACAACGGCCTTGATGTTGCGGTCGAGCAACTTCGAGAATTACTTCAGCAGACGCATTGACCTCGCCGAGGTGCTCACGCGCCGTGGGCTGCAACAGCCCTCAAGCGGCCTCCTTCAGTGGTGGTCACGGAGAGGTTCACTCCAAAGGTGTCAGACATCGTCGCACTCGTCATTCCCGACGACATCGAGCCTCTAAAGACTGCGGCTCCATCGCGAAGGCACAATAGGTTGGTCATCCCCTGGGGGACTTCCTCAAGGTGGTGAGTGACAAGAACCACAGCGCCGATCGAACCGTCTCGGGTAAGGCTGCCAAGTGCATCGATGAGGTCCTCTCGGGCGACGAGGTCAAGTCCGGCGAAAGGCTCGTCAAGAATGATGAGAGCCGGGTTATTCATGAGTGTTCGGGCCAACAGCACACGTTGACGTTCGCCAGACGAGAGAGTGCCAAAGGTCTGATGAGAAAGGTGAGCGATGCCCAGCCGATCAAGTTGCTGATGGGCCATTGCACGATCGTCTTCTGAATATTGATGCCACCATGGCTCGAGTGCTGCATGTAACGCCGTCACGACCACGTCGATTGCTCGCAGATCGGGTCGAAGCTGATCGGTGAGTCCCTGGGCGGCGAACCCAATTCGTCGTCGCATCGCTCGAACGTCCATCCGACCGAGACGTTGCCCGAGTACGTCAATTGCGCCCGCTGATGGATGTTCTCGCAACGCCATCATCCGCAGCAGCGTCGACTTGCCGCTGCCGTTTCCACCAACCACAAGCCAACGCTCCCCGGAGGCGATCTCGAGGTTGATATCGGTGAGAATGTCTCGCTCGCCTCGCGAAAACCCCACATGGCTCAGTTTCACCAAGGGGTCACTCACGTCTGAGCGGCACCTTTCATAATCGTCACCGGTGTCATTGCAGCAAGTTGCCCGCATGCGGCATCAATGTCATTGCCTCGATTTCGGCGGATGGTGGCCTCCACTCCACGACGAGTGAGCACCTGTTGAAATTTCTCGATCTGTGAGCGTCGGGAACCCTGATACTCGTAGCCAGCGGTTCGGTTCAACGGAATGAGGTTGACATGCGCAATCGGACGGAGTCGACGGCAAAGTTCAGCGAGCGCCTCAGCTTCTTCAACCGAGTCGTTGACGCCATCGATCATTGCCCACTCGAAGCTCATTCGGCGCTTTCGTTGAGATACGTAGTGTGAGCATGCGTCAAGAAGCTCATCGATGGGGTAGCGGCGATTCATTGGAATCAGGGTGCTGCGGAGATCATCGTGGGCGGCGTGCAAGCTGACCGCAAGAGTTACCGGTAGAGGACGGTCGGCGAGCCGCCGGATTCCAGGAACGAGGCCAACCGTCGACACGGTGAGATGGCGAGCGGAAAGGCCAAACTCATCGTGCACTGCTGTCATCGCAGGCCAGAGGGCATCTTCATTAGCGAGGGGTTCACCCATGCCCATCACCACCACGTTTGAGAGCCGGCGGCCTTGCTGTTGGGCTGCGTACTTCGCCCGTGCGACTTGCTCGACGAGTTCTGCGGAGGTGAGATGTCGGTTGAAACCCTCTTGGCCAGTTGCGCAAAAGGTGCACCCCATTGCGCATCCCGCTTGTGATGAAATACAGACCGTTGCTCGGTCGGGATACAGCATGAGCACTGACTCGATACGAGCGCCGCCGTCCACCTCATATAAGAACTTCGTTGTGAGCCCATCATCGGCCTCACTGGCATGAAGTTCGGTGAGTGACGATGGGAGTTCTTCCTCAAGGGTGGTTCGCAACCTCGTCGGCAAGGTTGTCCACGTTGACGACGGACCACAGTCGCCGTAGAGGGCTTTCCACACCTGGTCGACGCGATATGAGGGCTCGCCGTCGAGAAGATTCGCAAGTGCCAGCTTGTCAACTCCGTATCTGGGCTGCGAAGTGCTCATGCCGACGGTGGTCCCGACCAACGGTAGGCACGATCAGTGTGGTGGACCTCCATGCCGATCGATTCGTATAGGGCCATCGCCGCTGTGTTGTCGGCATCGACGTACAGCATCCCAATAGAGATCCCTGCGCGGGCAAGGTGACTAAATCCGGCCATCACCATCTGTTTGCCCAAACCTTGGCCCACCTGCGAGGGGTCGACAGCGATTGCGTAGATTTCACCGAGTTCAGGCTCATGTAAGTCAGGCTCATGTCGCTTGGTCCAGCAAAACCCGGTGATGCCCCCAGAAACAGGGTGAAGACGGAGGTCATCGGCAAGAAACCACGGCGCTCTCACGCGACGTTCCAATTGCTCATGCGTCCAGCCGCCTTGCTCTTCGTGGTCGGCGAACGCAGCGTTGTTTACCGAGAGCCATTCATGCTCATCGCTGCCGACAATGAAGCCTCGTGTTTCCGCTGCGCCATCGTGAAAGCGCGCCGCGTTCTCGGTCGTTAACGAAATCCGCATTTGATGCAGTCGTCGATATTCAACGAAGCCGAGAGCGGAGGCAATGTGCTCGACCCACGGATCATGGGCCCGTGCCCACCACGTGATGCGAACCGGATTCTTCGTCTGCAAGAGGCCGGTAGCGCCGTTCACCACAAGCCGAATAAGGTCGCGCGCCGGGGCAAGAGCATGGTCGTGCTGGCACACAACCTCTAACGTCCACCCTTCATTGGTCCTGCTTGCGATCGAAACAGCAGCCAGCGCGCTATCGACCTCTGCCATTGCGACCACAGGTGGGTGCGAAGATGTCTCGTCGAGCACATCTAAGCGCAACTGATCAGAAAGAATTCTGTGTCCATGATGACGTTCAACTTCATCACAGAAGCGAAGGAGCGCAGGGCGTATCTCCGCTTCGACTGGCCCGGTAAAGGCAAGTGAGGGAGCAGGCGGTTGCGTCACCCGCCTGAGGCTACTCGTTTAGACGAGAGCGCTAGCGGGTTGCGCGCTCGGCGCGAGAGATCGCACGTTCGGCGCTTCGAAGCAAACGCTCAGATTCGTAGAGGGGCGAAAGAATGTCCTCACGTTCGCTCGAGCGGAGTGGAGTGATGAGGCCTTCGACGCGATCGCGGCAACGTGCCAAGTGCTCTTCGAGGGCCGATAGTTCGGCACTGAACGCCACGAGGTCGATCTCCACGCTGGGAACCGTATTCGAAAATGATGAGGAAAGTTGTTCTCAGAGTCGCATTCGGTGATGAGTCGATGTCAGTAGCCTGATGGCGTGCCTGAGTTACGACCAGAAATTGCAGCGATGCCTGGCTATCACTCGCCGCAGGTCGATGTTCCCATCCGGCTCAATACCAATGAGTCGCCCTTTGCGCCCCCAGAAGCGTTCGTCTCAGAGTTCACCGAGACCATTCAGGACGTTTCGTGGAACAGGTACCCCGACCGCACAGCGTCACGCTTACGTGATCGCCTCGCTGCGTATCACGGTGTTCAACCAGAGCAACTCTTTGTTGCGAACGGTTCGAATGAAGTGCTCCAGACCATCCTGCTTGCGTACGCCGGCCCGGGACGCCGTGTGGTCGTCTTTGAGCCCGGCTACCAGATGCACGTTCAGATCGCCCGGATTTTGGGTTCTGAGGTGATCGTGATTGAACGTAATGAAGACTTCAGCCTCGACAGCGCTCACGTGAGGGAGGTGTTGAGGGAGGTTCAACCTCACCTCGTGTTTCTCTCTTCGCCAAACAATCCGACTGGTCAGTGCGATGACGAATCGATGATTGACGTGATCGGCGAGGCCACTGACGCAATGCTCGTCGTCGACGAGGCCTATGCAGAATTTTCTTCGTGGTCAGCGATCGATCGCGCCTTGAGTTCTGATCGAATTGTGGTCTCCCGGACATTTTCGAAGACGTGGAGCCTTGCCGCCTTGCGACTTGGTTACCTCATTGGATCTTCCGATGTCATCGACCACCTCTGGACTGCGGTGCTTCCGTATCACCTTGATTCGGTGAAACAGATCGCTGGTGAACTCGCACTCAAGTTCACTGATGACATGAACGAGCGAGTGTCGCTCATCGTTTCAGAGCGCGAGCGAGTTCAAAGAGCTCTGATTGAACTTGATGTCAACGTAAGTCCAAGCAGTGCAAATTTTGTCTTATTTAAGACCCGGCAAGACGCAGACACCATGTGGAGCGCTCTGCTCGACCATGGCGTGCTTGTCCGAAACTGTTCCTCGTGGCCTCGGCTCGAGGGATGGCTCCGTTTGACAATTGGCAGCGAAGACGAAAACAACGCGTTTCTTGCAGGTTTGCAATCAGCGCTAGAGAGGGAATGATGTAGTCATGTCTGCACGGATTGCTCGCCGAGAGCGGAACACGGCCGAGACCTCTATCGAGATCGAAATCAACCTCGATGGTTCGGGGAAAACCGATGTTGCGACGGGGCTCCCATTTTTCGATCACATGCTCGACCAGTTGGGTCGGCACGGAGGCTTTGACCTTACGGTGCACGCGACCGGCGATCTCCATATCGACAGTCATCACACGGTCGAAGATGTATCGATCGTGCTCGGAGAGTGTTTCGCAGAGGCCCTAGGAGATAAGGCTGGCATACGTCGGTTTGCGAGTGGCCGCTATCCGCTCGATGAGGCCCTCATTGATATCGCGCTCGATCTTTCGGGTCGACCGTTTACGCAATGGGAGGTCGACATCCCTGAAGTGTTGCCATTGGGGAATCCGCCGTTCGATCCCCAGCTTGCAGAACACAGTATTTCATCGTTCGCAACAGCGGCGATGATGACGCTGCACGTCGAGCTCGTCCGTGGCAGAAATGCACATCACATCATTGAAGCTACGTTCAAGGGGCTTGCGAGGTCGCTGAGAGATGCAGTGAGAGTCGAGGGCGGATCTGTGCCGTCGACGAAGGGTGTGCTGTGATGATCGGTAATTTGAGGAACGCCTTATGACGGTTGCCGTCATTGACTACGGCATTGGAAATCTTCACTCTGCGCAGAAAGCGCTCCGTACGCTCGGAGCAGACGCAGTCTTGACCGACTCAGCTGAGGTCATTACGTCTGCGGCTGGTGTCGTGTTGCCCGGAGTCGGGAATTTCGGCGCCTGCATGAACGCGCTTCGAGAACGAGACCTTGATGGTGTCATCCATGACGTTGTCGATAGTGGGCGTCCATTTTTAGGTATTTGTGTAGGAATGCAGATGCTCTTCGATTCGTCTGAGGAAGCGCCGGGTGTTGATGGGCTGGGTGTCGTAGGTGGAACGATTCGCTACCTCCCTGCAGGGGTCCGTCGCCCGCAAATGCAATGGAACGAACTCATTGTCGGCACACCAGACCCGGTGCTGTCTCGTGATGGCGACACGCAATGGATGTACTTCGTGCACTCTCTTTCTGCCCACCCTGAAAGCGCATCAGATGTCGCCGCAACGGTGCACTACGGGGGGTCGGTCACCGCTGCATGTCGTCACGACAATGTGCTCGCGGTTCAGTTTCACCCCGAAAAGTCGGGCCGTGCCGGGTTGGCGATGTTGAGTCGTTGGCTCTCACATGAGGGAATCACCTGATGAAACTCTTTCCAGCTATCGATCTGCTCGACGGCAAAGTTGTGCGGCTCGCCCAAGGTGATTACGGGGCTTCGACGGAGTACGGCGATGATGCCGTTGCGGTTGCCACATCATTTGTCGATGCCGGCGCAGAGTGGGTGCACATTGTTGATCTCAATGCGGCACGAGCCGACGGCCCGGTAAATCGACCTCTCATCGCAGCAGTGGCAAAAGCGCTCGACGGGACGGCGGCAATTCAGACCGGTGGTGGTGTGCGGAGCATTGATGATGTTCAGGAACTTTCAGATGCCGGGGTTGCTCGGGTAGTGATGGGCTCGGCTGCAATTCGCGACCCGGGCCTCGTTGCTCGCTGCGCTCCGGTGTTGCCAATTGCTGTCGGTCTCGATCATCGCGATGGGGTCGTCGCACTCGAAGGCTGGACGGAGGCATCAACCCTTCAACTAACTGACGCTTTGAGTCTGTATCCGACTGCAGATGCATTTGTGATCACCGACATTTCTCGAGACGGCATGCTTGTCGGTCCAGATCTTGAGGGTCTGGCAATGGCATCATCGTCGACGACAATCCCCGTAATTGCGAGCGGCGGGGTGTCATCGCTCGACGACATTCGTGCGCTCTCGACCATCGACGGTCTCGCAGGAGTAATTGCCGGCAAGGCGATCTACGAGGGTCGCTTTGCCGTGACTGACGCAGTGGCGGTGCTGCAATGAACGATCGAGTGGCGAGGGTGATCCCATGTCTTGATGTCACCGAAGGTCGCGTGGTGAAGGGGGTCAACTTCGTGGGACTTCGTGACGCTGGCGACCCGGTTGAACTCGCTCAACGCTATGACGCCCAGGGAGCGGACGAGCTTGTCTTTCTCGATATCACTGCATCGAGTGATCATCGAGCAACGACCATCGAGATGGTGGAACGGGTCGCAGAGCAGGTCTTCTTACCGTTCACCGTGGGTGGTGGAATCCGTACGTTGGACGATGCGCGGCGGATGCTGCGAGCGGGTGCCGACAAAGTGAGCGTGAACACCGCTGCCGTCGAACGTCGTGAACTTATTTCAGAAATTGCTGAGGTCTTTGGCACCCAGTGTGTGGTCTGCGCGGTCGATGCCCGCCAGACCCCCAATGGATCATTCGAAGTCTTTCTTCATGGCGGTCGCACCCCAACGGGCATCGATGCCATTGAATGGGCGGCAACCGCGGTTGATCTTGGCGCCGGTGAACTACTCGTCACCTCGATGGACCGCGACGGAACCCGGGAAGGGTTCGATCACCCGCTGAACTCTCGCATTTCGAAGGAGGTATCGGTGCCTGTCATCGCAAGCGGTGGTGTCGGAACGCTCGAGCATCTCGCTGATGGAGTGTTGCAAGGTAACGCTGACGCAGTGCTCGCCGCATCAATTTTCCACTTCGGCGAACACACCGTTGCAGAAGCAAAAGCACTAATGGCGGAACGAGGCATACGGGTTCGACCATCGACTGGCTCTGATTAGGAGTCGCTCGGAACCTGCCTGTACCTTCAACACATGGCAATCCCCGAAGACAACATGGAATACCGCAGGCTCGGTGCGACCGGTCTCAAGGTGAGCGTTCTCTCGTACGGCTCATGGGTGACATTTGATACGCAGATGGCTGACGACCCTGCGCTTGAATGCATGCAGGCTGCGCACGATGCGGGCTGCAACTTCTTCGATAACGCAGAGGCCTACGCCGGCGGTCGAAGCGAATCCATCATGGGCCGAGTATTTCGTGATCTGGGGTGGCCCCGCTGGTCATACGTTGCCACGACAAAGCTGTTTTGGGGTATCCACGGAGACGACCCAAATATGCGCAACACCCTCAATCGCAAGTATTTGATGCAGGCGATTGACGCGTCTCTCGAACGCCTGCAAATGGACTTTGTTGATGTTGTGTACTGCCACCGGTCTGACCCCAACACTCCCATGGAAGAGACCGTGTGGGCGATGAGTGACATGGTGTCAAGCGGTAAGGCGCTGTACTGGGGTACGAGCGAGTGGTCCGCCGACGAAATTCGTCACGCAATAGCGATTGCTCAACAGCATCATTTACATGCCCCCGTTACCGAACAGTCGCAGTACAACCTCTTAGAGCGCCGCAAAGTCGAGCGGGAATATCAGCGGCTTCATGCCGAAACGGGCTATGGAAATACGATTTGGAGTCCGCTTGCATCGGGGCTACTTACCGGCAAGTACCGAGATGGAATTCCTGAGGACTCACGTGCTGCGCTTTCAGGCTACGAGTGGCTTCGTTCTCGAATGAGCGATGAAGCTGCCCTTGCCCGAATCGAGCGGTTGCGGCCCATCGCTGATCGTCTTGGATGCTCGATTGCTCAACTAGCAATTGCGTGGTGCACGTTGCATCCGATGGTGTCAACAGTGATTACCGGTGCGAGCCGGGCTTCGCAGGTGACGGAGAACTTTGCAGCGCTTGATGTGATCCCGTCGCTGACCACTGACGTCGCCGAGGAAATTACTGCGACGATCGGGTGATCACGCTCGGGTTACGCGCCGACCGCGTGATACCCGCCATCAACGTGAATGATCTCTCCGGTCGTTGCTGGGAACCAGTCTGACAACAACGCGACACAGGCCTTCGCGACCGGAAGGGGATCGGTGACATCCCACCCCAAGGGCGCCCGTCCGTCCCAGGTGTCTTCGAATAGGGCGAAGCCGGGGATCGATTTCGCCGCCATCGTCCGCACCGGGCCCGCAGCGACAAGATTGCAGCGGATGTTGTTCGGCCCAAGTTCTTTCGCCAAGTAGCGCGAGAGACTCTGAAGGGCAGATTTCGCCACACCCATCCAGTTGTAAGCGGGCCATGCCTGCGAATTGTCGAAATCTAAACCGACGATTGATCCGCCATTTGACATCAACGGTACAAACGCGTCAGCGAGCGTCTTCAGTGAGTAGGTTGAGATGTGCATGGCGGTTGCGACGTCTTCCCAAGGCGCGCCGAAAAAGTCATCGCCGAGACATGACGCGGGGGCAAAGCCAATGGCGTGTAACACACCGTCTACTCGGCCCCAACGTTCGCTTACGGTGTTTCGCACGGCTTCAACGTGGTCGGGAACGGTGACATCGAGTTCCAATACTTCGATCTCTGGGTCAATCTTGCGAGCGGTCCGCTTCGTGAGAGAGAGGGCCCGCCCAGCACCGGTGAGAATGAGGTTTGCCCCCTCGGCCTTCGCAATCTCTGCGACCCCGTATGCAAGAGAGGCGTCGGTGAGGACTCCGGTAATGACCAGATTTTTTCCGTCGAGAATTCCCATGCCTGCAACGTAGCCGACATTGCGAATCCTGAATGGGCTTCGTTCATGTCGAATAACTGCTCCGTTCGCCGGTTGGTTGCCTCGCCATTTTCGAGTCGCAGTGTGCGACAATGTCGAAATGAAGATCGGATTGATCGGAGGGAGCGGACCTGCGGGCTCGGCCCTTGGGGCTCGTCTCGCAAGCGTGGGATACGAATGCGTTATCGGGTCCCGCTCCAAATACCGAGCGATGGAGGCACGCGACCGAGCGATCGATAGCAACCCAGAGTTGGTGTCACTACTCGGTTACGGCGACAACGAAGCAGCAGCTGCATGCGATCTTGTGGTCATCGCAACACCGTGGGATTCGGCAGCGACGACGGCGAAAGAATATGAAGAGCTGTTGAAGGGCAAAGTGCTCGTGAGTATGGCGAACGCTCTCGTCAAAGTCGGACCCGAGTTTCAACCGCTCGTTCCACCTAGGGGAAGTGTTGCTGCTCACGTGCAAGCGGCCATGCCCGAGAGCCGGGTCGTTGCTGCTTTTCACCACTTACCGGCAAAAGAACTCGGACATCTCGGCGAACCAATCGACTCAGACGTATTGATCTGCGGCGATGATCCGAAGGCGGTCGAAACGGTGAGCGAAATCGTTGGAAAAATTCCTGGCTGTCGCCCGCTTGACGCCGGTGAGTTGTCGAATGCGACCGCAATCGAGGCGTTTACTGCAGTGCTGCTGCAACTTAACGTCCGGTACCGCACGCGGGTGGCGCCAAAGCTCACCGGTATTCGAGACGCCAGTCTGGCGAACTGAGGTGTTGAGATGTCGATGATGTTGTACGACACTGCGCGGCGTGAGGTCGTACCGTTCTCGCCGCCGCAGCAAGTGTTGATGTACGTCTGCGGAATCACGCCCTATGACGCAACGCATTTAGGTCATGCGTCGACGTTTCTCACCTATGACGTGGTGATCAGACGACTGATCGATCTCGGGCATGAAGTGCGATGCGTTCGAAATGTCACCGACGTTGATGACCCGTTATTCGCGAAGGCTCGCGAACTGGGTGTTCACTATCTCGACCTTGCAGCGGGGGAAGAAGCGCGCTTCAACGCCGACATGGAGGCCCTCAATGTTCTTCCGGTTCACGCTGCACCTCGCGCCTCGTCAGCGATTCCTGACATCCGCAAATTCATCCAAGCGGTCCTCGACGAAGGGCATGCATACGTCAGCGGAGACTCGGTCTATTTCGATGTGAGCACGTTCGATACGTTCGGTGCAGTCAGTGGCTACCCACACGAAGAAATGCTGCGATTGGCGGCATTGCGTGGTGGCAATATCGACGACGCTCAGAAACGAAATCCGCTTGACTTTGTTCTCTGGCAACCCTCGGCTGCCGACGAACCGGCGTGGGAAACCCCGTGGGGCCCTGGGCGTCCTGGTTGGCATGTCGAATGCAGTGCTCTTGCGCTACGTGAACTCGGCGAGCATGTGCACCTTCATGGCGGGGGAGCCGACCTCATTTTCCCTCATCACGAATGTGAGCGGGCCCAGTCTGAATCGGCAACAAACACTCCGTTTGTTGACCACTGGATGCATGCCGCTCTGATTTCAAAAGATGGCGAAAAGATGTCAAAGAGTCTCGGCAACCTCGTCTTCATCGACGCGTTACGCGAAGAGTGGGACCCTCGAGCGATTCGTCTCGGCATTATCTCGCATCATTACCGAACCGAGTGGGAATGGCATGACAATCTCATGTCATCGTCAAATGAGCGGCTGGCCCGTTGGCAGGCAAGTGTCGGAGGCGATGACGATGGGGCTCTTATCAACGCAGTGCGTGCAGCGCTAGACAACGACCTCGATACCCCTCACGCGTGCTCCCAGATTGATACGGCCGTGAGCGAAGGTAGAGATGCCACCTCCGCGGCGGCGCTACTCGGTATTGATCTGATCGATCGATGATCTCGTGTTGCGCGGGTCTCAGGCTCGTAGACTTCGGGGTCTATGTCAACGCTTTCGGTCACGCTTCCTGACGGTTCCTCACGTGAACTCGCCCAGGGTGCAACTGCGCTCGATCTCGCGAAGTCGATCGGGTCTGGTCTCGCCAAGGCTGCAGTTGCTGCGGTAGTTGACGGTGCCGAAACCGACCTCACTGCGGGCTTGAGTGATGGTCAAGAGGTCGCAATCATCACTGCGAATACTGATGAAGGTCGACACGTCCTCCGCCATTCGACGGCTCATGTTCTTGCTCAGGCAGTCACACGGCTATTTCCGGGAGCCAAATTTTCTGTCGGTCCCGCAATCGAACATGGTTTTTACTACGACTTCGATTTGCCTGATGGAAAGACTTTCTCTGATGACGACCTTGGCGCCATTCAGAAAGAAATGGAACGCATCGTCAAAGAAGATCAGCCGTTTATTCGGTCTGAGATGTCTCCTGATGAAGCCCTTGAACTCTTCGCTGATCAACCGTATAAGCGTGAAATCATTCAGCGGGTGAGGAGTGCCGACGGCGATGCGCTCGACGCAGGTGAGGTCGGGTCAGGCGACGTGATCAGCGCATATCGCAATTCGGACACCTTCGTTGATATGTGTGTGGGTCCGCATGTGCCAAGCACTGGAAAGCTCAAACACTTTGCGTTGCAGCGAACCTCTGGGGCGTATTGGCGTGGTTCAGAAGAAGCACGAATGTTGCAACGTATCTATGGCACCGCATGGGAATCGAAAGGCGCTCTCGAAGAGCACCTCACCCAGTTAGAAGAGGCGGCAAAACGCGATCATCGTCGTCTCGCCACAGAACTTGACCTCTTGAGTTTTCCGTCAGAAATCGGCGGTGGACTCGCCATCTGGCACCCGAAAGGCGCCACCGTCCGCCGAATGATGGAGGACTACAGCCGAGAGCGTCATGAGCGTGGTGGTTATCAGTTCGTGTTCACTCCGCACCTCGCGAATGGCAAGTTGTTTTCAACCTCGGGACACCTTGACTACTACGCCGATGGCATGTACCCGCCGATGGAAATGGACAACGGCACGTACTACATGAAGCCGATGAACTGTCCGATGCACTGTTTGGTGTTCGCGAGCCGGCAGCGCAGTTATCGCGAACTGCCGATTCGACTGTTTGAGCTCGGAAACGTGTATCGCTACGAACGGGCAGGAACATTGCACGGCCTGATGCGAATCCGAGGGTTCACCCAAGATGACAGCCATATTTTCTGTCGTGAAGATCAGCTCGCCGACGAAGTCGCGTCACTCCTCGATTTTGTTTTGTCGGTGCTAAGAGCATTTGGGTTCGATGACTTCACCTTCAACCTCTCAACGAAAGACCCGGAAAAATTTGTCGGATCCGACGAAATTTGGGAGAAGGCGACCGACGCCCTCCGCGAAGCTCTCGACTCACACGGTCTTGAGTACGGCGTCAAAGAGGGCGATGCTGCGTTCTACGGGCCAAAAATCGATATCGATATTCGCGATGCGATCGGCCGGTCATGGCAGTTGTCGACCATCCAGGCTGATTTCAATAATCCAGAACGGTTCGACCTTGAATACATCGGGGCCGATAACGCTCGGCACCGCCCGATCATGTTGCATCGAGCGCTATTCGGGTCAATCGAACGTTTCTTTGGGGTGCTTCTTGAGCACTACGCCGGAGCGTTTCCGACGTGGCTCGCGCCGGTTCAAGTGAGGGTGCTCCCCGTTGCTGCAGCCCACGAGGAGTACGCCCGCTCAGTCGAAGATCAACTCTCCGCGGTCGGGGTCCGGGTCGATCGTGTCGACGCTAACGACGGGCTTGGCAAGCGCATTCGAGCGGCAAAACTTGAAAAGCTCCCGTATGTGCTCGTTGTTGGCGATGACGATGTAGAGAACACCACCGTCGGGGTGAATCCTCGGGGAGGTGACGTCGAACGTGATGTCCTATTGCAGTCATTTTTGACGACAATCGCCTCGGAGATCGAACAGGGAACCTCCCAGGCGATGTCGGCGTGAATTCGATCGAGATTCTTTGGAACGGTTGGCGAAACGATTACGTGCGGAGTGACGGCTCCGCGTCGGGGAGCAGCGTGTTCACTCGCCTGCTCGAGTCTGGAGAACCGGACGAGACAACCTTCATCGTTCACCGAAGTTCGACATGTTGTGCGGTGCTGAACATTTATCCCTACTCGACTGGCCACCTTTTGGTAGTTCCCTACCGGGAGGTCGCGGCGATCGACGAGCTCAACCCTGAAGAACTTGTTGATCTCTGGTCGGAGGTGAACGACGGCGTGACAGCACTGCGTGCATCACACAACCCGGAGGGGTTCAACATCGGTATCAACATGGGTAAGACTGCTGGGGGTTCGGTTGCCGAGCACTTGCATGTGCATGTGGTGCCCCGATGGACTGGAGATTCCAACTTTATGACCGCAGTGGCACAGGCGCGAACGATTCCTGAGGCGTTGAACGTGACCTATGACCGGTTGAGAGATCAATGGCCTCAGTCGAACAACGGAATAGGGTGAAGACATGACCAGCGACACCCCCTACACCTCCAAAGATGATGTCGTTGACGTTCTTCCTGAAGATCTCGATCCGCAGGCCTTTGCTGGTGCGTATAAATTCCCTGACAACTCCCGCCGAAGGATTCCCGCTGCGATGTACGTCGTGCTAGGTGTCGGCGCCATCATTGGATCGATCGCAGATCTGACGTCAGTAAACGGCGGTGTTCTCGCTGCAGGAATTGGACTGTTGGCGTTTGGAGCATTCGGTGTCTATTCGGGCCGAAAAATGTCGGTCGATGAACGTGCCGCCCTCATTGCATCTCAACAAGCGATTGGGTTTCCGGTTGGGCACGCATCGGCACAGCAAGTTTGGCGAGGAGCGGGCAGTCGACCGACGTGGCGAGTTCTGGCCTATTCAGGAGAGGTTCCGCCACGACGACGGGCACTGGTTCTTGTTGACGCCGTGAGCGGCGAAGTTGTCGAACACCTCGTCGAAGACAATGTCGAAGAGGTCGCCGAAGATGCTTGACGGACACTTTCGCGGCCCGGTCGACCGGATGGTTCGTCCGATCGGTCGGGCTCTCCTGAAGACCAAACTCACTCCTGACCATCTCACGTTCTTCGGGTTGGTGATTGCGGCCCTAGCGGCGGTTGCCGTTGGCTCCGGTCGTCTCATCATTGGGTTGATTTTGGTGATCCTTGCGGCCTTACCCGACTTATTCGATGGTGCGCTTGCAAAAGCCAGTAATTCATCGAGTCAACGTGGAGCATTCTTTGACTCAACCATGGATCGGGTCACCGACAACATGTTGCTCGGCGGAATGGCTTGGTACTTCGCTGACAACTACTCAGCACGCCTCACCGTGCTGCCGTTCGCTGTAGCCGCCGTGGCTTCGCTCATCTCGTATCAACGAGCGAAGGCTGAATCACTCGGCCTCGACGCCAAGGGCGGTTTGATGGAACGAGCTGAGAGAATCGTTCTGCTCTGTGTCGGCCTTCTCCTCGAAGGGGTTGGTCTCGACCCTGCGCTGGCGGTGGTGCTGTGGATTCTCCTCGTTCTCATTAGCTTCACCGCAGTGCTCAGGTTCGTGAAGGTCTGGCGTCAGGCCGAGGTCGCTCCGGTGACTCA
Organism: uncultured Ilumatobacteraceae bacterium; assembly: GCA_965660025.1. GTDB lineage: Bacteria > Actinomycetota > Acidimicrobiia > Acidimicrobiales > Ilumatobacteraceae > Casp-actino5. The sequence continues at coordinate 56,074 of CBFHYI010000004.1, forward strand.
AGAACGCATCGATCTGCGGCGCGAGCGCCGAGGCGAGCGGCGAATCGTAAGAATCGACCGTATGGAAGAACGGCGGATGGTGGTTCAGCGCCGCCGGGAGGATCGTCGTCGCGGTTCGCGCTGAGATGTCGCGACAGCTCAAACTTCTTCAAGCGGGAGAGAATGTCGTTCGTCGGGTTCCCCGTTCCGTATTGAAGGCTCTTTCGATGACTATTGGTGTTGCTAGCCGTGCATACGCTCGTGGCGGTAGGCGGCAGGCGGCTATTCATCAGCAGCGGGTCACCCCCGGTCTCCATGGCTGGAAGTTGGAGCGCCGTGTTGATGAGGTCTACTCCGGGTACGCAACGTACTGGTTGGAGAGTCTTCGGTTGCCGTACCTCAGCAGTCAACAGGTCAACGAGGCAATCGCTGTACACGGTTACGAGCATGTCGAGGCGGGTCTCGCGGCCGGCAAGGGAGTCATCCTTGCCCTGCCCCATCTCGGTGGTTGGGAGTGGGCGGGGCGTTGGCTCGCCGACCAAGGCGTTGACGTTGTGGCGGTCGCAGAGCGGCTTGGTGATGAAGAGGTGCATCGCTACCTCACCGATTTGAGGGCCACACTCGGCGTTACTGTCATCGAACTCGACGCATCATCAGGGGCCAAGGTGCTCGCTGCCCTGCGCTCCAATGCGGTGGTATGCCTCATCTCAGATCGTGATTTGCAGGGCGGGGGAGTAGAGGTTGACTTTTTCGGGGAACGCACGACCGTGCCCGGCGGCCCGGCCACGCTCGCCCTACGCACAGGTGCGACGGTGCTGCCAACTGCGGTGTTTCATTCCCCAGGGGTAGATGGGCATATCGGTCTCGTCAAACCGCCGATTCCAATTGAACGGTGCTCGAAGTCGCTTCGAGACGATGTCGAACGCATTACACAACGTCTCACGAATGAACTCGCAGAATTCATCGAACGTGCCCCGGCGCAGTGGCATCTCCTGCAACCCAATTGGCCGTCCGATGACAAAGTAGGTCAACGTGGCGGGTGACGCCCTGAGAGTGGCGATGTTCTGCCCATACAGCCTGAGCATTCCAGGCGGAGTGCAGTCACAAGTGCTCGGGCTCGCGCACGCACTTCGGCGAATTGGACACGAGGTGCGGGTCTTGGGTCCCTGCGATGGACCTCCTCCTGCTTCATTCGTGACGCCATTGGGTGACTCGCTGCCGACCGCAGCCAACGGTTCGGTGGCGCCGCTCGCTCCCGATCCAAGTGCAGCGTTTCGAACCGTCAGAGCCCTGCGTGATGAGCAGTTTGATGTGTGGCATTTGCATGAGCCATTGGTGCCCGGGCCGACGCTGACCGCCTTGACGCTTCACTCGCGTCCGATCGTCGCAACCTTCCATGCGGCCGGCCGATCGAGCAGCTACCGTTTTCTGAAGCCGGTGTTGAAACCGCTAATGAAGCGCATTAACCACCGCGTTGCGGTATCGAACGAGGCAAAACTGCTCGTCGAGCAGCACTTCCCGGGGGAGTATGAGGTGCTGTTTAACGGTGTCGCTATCGGCACGGAGGTTGCCGTTGATGATGTCGCGTTCGCCGGTGACGTTGAGCCCTCTGTTCTATTTGTTGGCCGACATGAGGAGCGAAAAGGGTTGAGTACGCTTCTTGAAGCGGTCACCGTACTTGAGAAAGATCACGATTATCGGTTGACGTGTCACATCATTGGCCGTGGGCCAGACACCGACTCGCTTCGGAATTCCTATGCCGATCCAGAGCGCTTTCGCTGGCATGGGCAGGTGTCGGAATCTGAAAAGATTTCGCGGCTGAAGTCAGCAACGGCATTCGTTGCGCCAGCGCTTCGAGGGGAGTCATTTGGGGTTGTGCTGTTGGAGGCAATGGCATCGTCGACCGCAGTCATCGCAAGCGACATTCCTGGCTATCGAAGTGTGGCAACGAACGGAACCGACGCTGTGCTCGTTGAACCTGGAAACGCTGTCGAGTTGGCATCAGCGATAAGAGCAGTGCTGACCGATACTGCCTACCGAAACCACCTTGTCTCCGAAGGCTTGAAGACCGCAGCCTCAATGTCGGTGGACCGCTTGGCAACGCTCTACGAGGAGCGTTACCGGATGGTGCTTAATTCCCGGGCTTGAGCGCCCATGCAGACGTAGACTTGACGTATGACAATTCTTATTGTTCTCGTGGTTGTCGTGCTGCTCTTACTGTTTGTCGGCGCCCTCTACAACGGTCTCGTTCGCAAAAGGAATTCGGTTGACAACGGTTGGTCTCAAATCGATGTGCAATTGAAGCGGCGTCTCGATCTCATTCCGAATCTTGTTGAAACCGTGAAGGGATACGCCGAACACGAACGTGAGGCTCTTGAAGCGGTCATCGCCGCCCGTAACGGTGCGGTCGCTGCCCCTGACACGCCCGGTGCGCAAGCTGCGGCAGAAGGCCCGATTGCCGGCGCCCTTCGCCAACTGTTTGCGGTGTCGGAGGCATACCCAGACCTCAAAGCCAACACCAACTTCCTCTCGCTCCAAGAGGAACTCAGCGCAACAGAGGGTCGCATTGCGTACGCTCGTCAGTTCTACAACGATGCTGTGCTCCGCTATCACAATGCAATCGATCAAGTGCCGGGAGTCATCGTTGCAAAGATGTTCTCATTCGATCATCGTGAGTACTTCGATGCTGGCCCCGAGGCAGACCAGGTTCCATCGGTCAGTTTTTAAGTTGCCATGCACGAACTGATTCGATCAAATAAGCGTCGAAGCGCGCTTGTCATCATTGTGTTCTGCGCGGTCTTTGTTGCGATTGGCTGGATCGTTGGTGTAACCGTGGGCGGAGGGTGGACACTTACCGTTGTCGCGCTCGTGCTCTCGTTGGTGTTATCCGTCGGGTCGTGGTGGTCATCGGCGACGATTGCACTGAAGGTAAGTCGAGCGCGTCCGGCTGATGAAACCGAGTATCGGCGTCTCCACAACCTTGTCGAAGGCCTATGCATCGCAGGTGGGATACCAAAACCTGGTGTCTACATCATTGATGACGAAGCGCCGAATGCGTTTGCTACCGGACGGAATCCTCAACATGCGGCAATTGCGGTGACGACAGGTCTGTTAAGCAAGATGAATCGAGTTGAGCTCGAAGGAGTCGTCGCTCACGAGCTTTCGCATATTCGTCACTATGACATCGCAGTATCAACAATCGCGGTGACTCTTGTTGGGGCGGTGGCGTTGATGAGTGATTTGGCGTTGAGGACCCTGTGGTGGAACGGTGGCAGGACGTCAAGAAGTAACGACCGTAACGGCCACAACAATCCGCTTGCCATTGTCGGATTCATCCTCATCATCGTTGCGCCAATTATTGCGACGCTGTTACAGCGTGCGGTTTCTCGTCAACGTGAGTCACTGGCCGATGTCGGCGCCTGTGAGTTGACGAGGTATCCGCCGGGTCTCATTTCGGCGTTGGAAAAATTGCAAGATGACACGACGGTCACTCACAGTGCGAGTACCGCAACCGCTCACATGTGGATTGAGCAGCCGATGAGTGGTGTAGGTGACAATGGCCGTCTTGGCTCTGTTCATAAACTCTTTAACACCCATCCGCCTCTGGAAGAGCGGATCCAAGCCCTGAAGGATCTCTGATGAAAATGTCATCGAAGCGTCGTGTCGCAATTGTCGTTCTGTGTTCGGGTGGCCTGCTCGCTGCGAGTTGCGGTGGAAGTGCAGATGAGTTAATCGATCAAGCATCAGATGCGTTGAACGAACTTGCTGAAGATGGGTCATCTGTGACCGAGAGTGAAGGATCAGCGTCTGGTGATTCGACGTCAGAGGGGTCATCGACGGGCTCGACCTCGTCGTCATCAGGTGACGATGACGTCGAGGTGGCCCTTGAACCCAATGCCCGCATGCCACTCACAGGTGCTCCGCTTGACGGCGTCGATGGCATTCCTGACCGGCCGGCACTTGCCGTCAAAATGCCGAATAACCAGAAAGCCCTTCCGCAGACAGGTCTGAACGAGGCCGACATTGTGTTCGAGGAAATCATTAACGATGGGTTGACTCGTTTTATTTCGGTGTTCCACAGCCAGGGTTCCGATCCTGTGGGTCCGATCCGCTCCGGTCGTGCCCAAGATGTCGACATTCTCACCAATCTTGACTCGCCGTTGTTTGCATGGTCAGGTGGAAATCCAGGTGTGACAAGAGTGATCAACAACTCGTCATTGGTGAGCCTCAACTACGTGCGCGGATTTGCTGATGCTTACTACCGGCGCGATGGTCGTGGGGGCTCGCCTCACAACCTCTTTTCGTCTACAGACACTCTGTGGGACCTCACTCCGGAAGAGTTTTCGGTGCCTCCGCAGATCTTCTCGTACATGCTCCCCGGTGAAACAGCGGTTGGTGACCCTGCTTCAATTATCGAAATTGAACTCGACTCAATCCTCGCCCGTTGGGATTACGACTCGGCCAGCGGTCGCTACGTCCGTTCGCAATACGGCGAGCCTCATATGACTGAGCTCACCGGCCAAGCATGGGCCGACAACGTGGTGGTGCTCCTTGTTGAGTATCGGAGAAGCCCAATCGACTCGAAGAGCCCGGAAGCGATCACTGTTGGAAGTGGCCAGGCTCTGATCTTCACCGACGGAGTCGTTCAGGTCGGTTCCTGGCAGCGGTCTTCAAACAGCGATATGTGGAATCTCTACACCGATGAGACGCTGAGCGAACCTATCGGACTTAGCGATGGGCGCACTTGGGTTGAACTGCCTCGAAATGATTCCGAAAATGTTCGCTATGTGTCGTAGCAGTGGCCATTGACGGCCGGAAGATAGATAGATTGAGGACATGTCGAACCCCCAGACCGGCTCTTTTCCCGTAAAGCGTGGCCTTGCAGAGATGCTCTCGGGTGGCGTCATCATGGACGTCGTCACACCTGAGCAAGCGAAAATTGCAGAAGATGCAGGAGCGTGCGCCGTGATGGCGCTCGAGCGGGTGCCGGCAGATATCCGCCGTGATGGCGGCATCGCTCGAATGAGCGACCCAGACATGATCGAAGGCATCAAGGCGACTGTCACGATTCCGGTGATGGCGAAGGCGAGAATTGGCCACTTTGTTGAAGCACAAATCATCCAAAGCCTCGGTGTTGACTTCATCGACGAGTCTGAAGTGCTCACTCCAGCCGATGAAGCCCACCACATCGATAAGTACAAATTTGATGTCCCCTTCGTGTGTGGAGCAACGAACCTCGGTGAGGCGTTACGTCGTATTTCCGAGGGAGCAGCCATGATCCGTTCGAAAGGCGAAGCGGGAACCGGAAATATCGTTGAGGCTGTCCGCCACCTCCGCTCAATTTTGGGCGATATCCGTCGTATTGGCCAGGCCGACTCGGCTGAGCTCTTCGATTGGGCGAAGCAACTTCAGGCGCCACTCCCGCTCGTGCAAGAGCTTGTAGAGACGGGCCGCCTACCGGTTCCTCTGTTCTGTGCGGGAGGAATTGCAACTCCGGCTGACGCAGCTCTTGCAATGCAACTCGGGGCTGAGGCGGTCTTCGTCGGCTCTGGAATTTTCAAGAGCGATGAGCCAGAACGCCGTGCCCGAGCCATCGTTGAAGCCACGACACATTTTCAAGACGCAGATGTGCTCGCAAAGGTGAGCCGCGGTCTCGGGGCACCGATGACTGGCATCGGCATGGATGAGATCAATCAGCGCTACGCCGAACGCGGTTGGTGATGACGCCGTCTGCTGGGGAGCCTCCGGGTGAACATCGGAATTCTGGCCTTGCAAGGAGCGTTTGGCGCGCATCAGCGCGTCTTGACTGATCTTGGCGCATCGGTGACGCTCGTGCGCGGCGTCAAAGACCTAAATGGCCTCGACGGCATTGTGCTCCCCGGTGGAGAGAGCACGACGATGTCAATGTTGCTTGATTCGAGTGGAATTGCCGCACCGCTGAGAGAACAAGTGCGTAACGGGTTCCCGGTGTTTGGCACTTGCGCTGGACTGATCTTGCTGGCCGAGAAGATTGTCGATGGTCGTGCCGACCAACAGCAACTTGGTGGGCTCGCTATCACTTCTCGGCGTAATGGCTACGGACGCCAAATTGACAGTTTTGAGGCATCGATCTCCATCTGTGAAGCACAGAACACATTTTCAATGAACGGTGTGTTTATTCGTGCCCCTCGGATTGAAAAGGTCACGGGAGATGTTGAGGTACTGGGTACCGTCAATGGCGATGTCGTGCTTGTCCGGCAGGGAAATATTCTCGGCGCCACCTTTCATCCCGAGCTGAGTGATGACCGTCGGGTCCACGAAATGTTCTTGAAGACGGTGTTACGTCGCAACAATGATGTGGAACAGGTTCAAGAGGTGAGGAGTTAGGAAATGTCAGGGCATTCCAAATGGGCGACCATTAAGCACAAAAAGGGTGCGGCTGATAAGGCGCGAGGAAAGCTGTTTGCAAAGCTGGCTCGTCAAATTGAAGTTGCAGCTCGCGCTGGGGGTGGCGAACCCGATATGAACCCAACTCTTCGCTCGGCGGTAGCGAAAGCCAAGGGATCGCAGATGACGAACGATGCAATCGACCGCGCGATTAAGCGTGGCACGGGCGATGCTGGTGGACAGTCGTATGAAGCAATTACCTATGAGGGTTACGCGCCATGTGGAGTGGCCTTGATGATTGAAGTGCTCACCGATAACCGCAATCGCACCGGTGCCGACATCAGAAATATCTTTACGAAATCAGGGGGCTCAATGGCTGAGCCCGGTGCGGTGAGTTGGCAGTTCGCTCGGCGAGGGGTCGTCATCGTCGATGGCTCTGCAGATGAAGAGACGGTCTTTGATTTGGCTCTCGAAGCCGGTGCAGATGACATTGTTGGTGAGGCTGGTGCATGGAGGGTCACTTGTGATCCATCGGCAACGCCCGCGGTGAGTGAATCAATCAGCGCAGGAGGTCTCTCCATCATCTCAGCAGAGTCACCGTTGGTGTCAGACAACTTGGTGCCGCTTGACACCGTTGAAGATGCCAAGTCGGTGCTGAAGATCATCGACGCGCTAGAAGACAACGACGACGTCCAGGACGTCTACGCCAACTTTGACATGAGTGATGAAGTGTTGGAGGGAGCAGCCGAATGAGCACCCTTGTCAAAGTTGGAGATCAAGCCCCTGACTTCACGCTGATGGCGACTGGTGGGTCTGAGATCACGTTGTCGTCACTTCAAGGGCGACCGGTCGTCATCGTTTTTTATCCGGGTGACGACTCTCCGGTTTGCACACAGCAACTGAATTCCTATAACGAAGGCTTAGACGAGTTTGAGCGTCTTGATGCTCAAGTGCTCGGCATTTCATTTCAAAGCCTTGACAGTCACGAATCGTTTTCCGAAAAATACGGGCTCAACTTTCCGCTATTGGCTGATACCGACAAACACGTATCGAAGCTGTACGAAATTCTCGGTCCCCTCGGGTTTCCCCGTCGAAGCGTGTTTATCGTTGATGAAACTGGAGTCATTCGCTACGCCCATCGAGCGATTGCTGGGCTCTCGTACCGCCCAGTGTCTGAACTCATTTCAGCTCTGAACTCGCTGTGATTGCAATGAGCATCGTTGATGTGACCGCAACCAAGTAGAATCGAACTTATGTTCGGTGTTTCGGCGAAGTCGTGCCGGGTGGTTGGCATTGACCCCGGGTTGACCCGGTGCGGATTTGCGGTCATTGATGCGCAGGGCTCGACCGTCAATGCCCGTTCACTGGGCGTGTTCACCACATCGCCACAGAGTGAGTTACCTGACCGGTTGGCGGCTTTGCAGCGAGATATTCGAGAACTGCTTGACGAATTCGCACCCCACGCTGTCGCTGTCGAGAAGGTCTTCTTTCAAGTCAACGTTCGGACCGCCATGAGTGTTGGTCAGGCGAGCGGTATCGCTCTCGCCGAAGCCGCTCGATCAGGTTGCACGGTTGCTCAGTACTCGCCAAATGAAGTGAAGATGTCGATTGCTGGTTTCGGTGGGGCAGATAAGCAGCAGGTTCAGAGAATGGTCCAACAGCGGCTCGGGCTGTCATCGCCTCCGCGGCCTGCGGACGCTGCAGATGCAGCCGCTCTTGCGCTCTGCTACCTCGCAAGTTCGCCGCTGACGGCAGCGGTTCAGGCAGCGCTTGGAGGTCGATCGTGATTGCCACGCTGCGCGGTCGACTACTTGACCGATCTCCCGAGGGTGCGGCGATCCTTGAAGTCGCCGGCGTTGGATATGAAGTTGCAATGACGTCGCGCAATCTTGCGTCGTTGTCGTCAGATGGCGAAACCTTCATCTACGTTCACCATCACATTCGCGAAGACAGCCAGCAGCTGTTTGGCTTCACCAGCATGCTCGAACGAGCAACGTTTCGCATTCTCATTGCAACACATGGAGTCGGCCCCTCATTGGCGCTAGCCATTCTTGAAACACACACACCTCATGCTCTTGTCGACGCAGTCGCAACGTCAGATGTCAACGGGTTGACGATGGTGCCAGGAGTAGGAAAGAAAACAGCCGAGCGTCTCCTCGTCGAACTGCGTTCACGCCTATCGCTCCCTGAAATCGATGCACCATCGTCGGCGGCGAGTGGTGGTGCGATTCGTGAAATTCGCGCTGCGCTTGAGCAGTTGGGGTATGACCCATCAGAAATTGTGTCGGCTACAAGCGAATTGTCGGTCGACATTGATGTTGCCGAGGGGTTGCGCAGCGCGCTGTCATATTTGGGGGCGCAACGTGCGTGAAGAGTTCCTTGATCCGGGCATTGAAGATGATTCGACCGATCCAGCTGAAGTTGGTTTACGGCCGCAGACTCTCAGTGAGTTCATCGGCCAATCCGAATTGAAAGAGCATCTTCAGATCGTCTTAGAGGCGGCCAAGAAGCGCGGCCAAGCCCTTGATCACCTGCTGTTCGCAGGTCCTCCAGGGCTCGGCAAGACAACTCTTGCTGGCATCATCGCGATCGAGCGTGGCGTTGACCTGCATGTGACGTCTGGCCCTGCGCTCGAACGGGCGGGCGACCTTGCGGCAATCCTGACCAAACTGGGCGAAGGCGACGTGTTATTCATCGACGAGATCCATCGCCTGTCGAGAGCGGTCGAAGAAATTCTCTATCCAGCAATGGAAGATTTCAAGCTCGACATCGTTGTCGGCAAAGGGCCTGCGGCATCAAGTATCCGACTTACGATGCCGCCGTTCACATTGGTGGGAGCCACCACCCGCACTGGCATGATCACAGGGCCGCTGAGAGACCGCTTTGGTTACGTTGCTCGTCTCGACTACTACAGCTCAGAAGAGTTGAGCGCAGTGGTTTCTCGCGCGGCATCAATTTGGGGTGTCGTCATCGATGACGAGGCTGCATTTGAAGTTGCGCGTCGCTCGAGAGGCACCCCACGTATCGCTAATCGCCTTCTCCGCAGAGTGCGCGACTTCGCAGAAGTCCGATCCGATGGTCTGATCACTCCCGATGTTGCCCGAGAGGGGCTGAGGGTGTTCGGTGTCGACGATTTAGGTCTCGACAAGGTCGATCGTGCTTTGCTCGATTCACTGTGCTCTCGATTTGCGGGTGGACCGGTTGGGCTCTCAACCCTTGCGATTGGGGTCGGCGAGCAACCCGAAACGGTTGAGGACGTACACGAACCATTTCTCATCCAACTCGGGCTCATCGCCCGCACACCCCGTGGTCGCATTGCCTTGCCTGCTGCGTACTCTCATATGGGAGTCGAGATGCCAGCTGGGTCTGAAGGAAATGTCATACAGACACGGTCGTTGTTTGAAGACTGATGTCGATTTCAGATTTTGATTACGAACTTCCTGCGGAGTTGATCGCTCAGACTCCAGTGGAACCTCGTAGCGCCGCACGGCTTCTCATCGACGAAGGCGACCGGCCTGCTCGACATTCAGTGGTCGAACATCTTGGCGAACAATTGCGGGCTGGCGATGTGCTTGTTGTGAACAACACCAAGGTGCTCCCGGCGCGTCTGCATTTGCAACGAGCAACAGGAGGCAAAGTCGAAGTCTTGTTGCTCGAGCCGTTGGGTGATGGCGAATGGGAATGTCTCATGCGGCCCGGAGGTAAATTGAAGCCGGGCGAAGAGCTGTTTTCGCACAGTGGTGAAGCAGTCATGTCTGTGACCGGTAGACGGGAATCTCCCTCCGCAGCAACATTTCAGGTCTCGATACTCGCACCCGAAGATCAACTGTTCGCTCTCGGCGAACTGCCGTTGCCGCCGTACATCACCGAACAGCCTGCTGATCCAAATCGCTACCAGACGGTGTTCGCTGACCGGCCTGGAAGTGCTGCGGCGCCAACCGCGGGCCTCCACCTCACCACCGAGCTTCTCTCTGAACTTCGGGCTCAGGGAATCGACATTGTCGAGGTTGAACTGATCGTTGGCATCGACACATTCAGGCCGGTGGAGGTCCAACGTCTCGATGATCACATCATGCACACCGAGTCGTACCGTGTCGATGGCGCAGTATTTGAACGAGTCAACGATGCCGCTCGTGTGATTGCCGTTGGCACAACTTCAACCCGTGCGCTCGAAAGCGCAGCAACAACTCACCGTCTTGAAGGTCGAACCAATTTGTTCATTCGTCCGGGATACGACTGGAAAGTTGTTGACCTCCTCATGACGAACTTTCATCAACCACGAACCACTCTGTTGGTGATGATCGAAGCCTTCGTTGGCCCCCGATGGCGGCGACTGTACGAAGAAGCCATTCGGGAGCGTTACCGAATGTTGAGCTTCGGAGATGCAATGCTGCTCAACCGACACCGGTAACGTCTCGGTCGTGTTTCCGGTCTCTCTTCAGGTAAAGGCATCATCGGGTCAGGCTCGTGCAGGCATTGCGGTCACCGCCCGAGGCAGTTACGAGACCCCAACGTTTATGCCGGTGGGAACTCGTGGTGCGGTCAAGTATCTCGACACCCACGACTATCGAGATATCGGCGCGCAGATCGTGCTGGGAAACACGTATCACCTCATGTTGCGACCAGGCGCTGATGTCGTTGAGCACTTCGGAGGACTGGGAAAATTTGCAGCCTGGGAAGGTCTCACGCTCACTGATTCTGGCGGTTTTCAGGTCTATTCTCTCGACCCAAAAATCGACGATGACGGAGTCACCTTTAAGAGCGTGTACGACGGATCTCGGCATCGTTTCACTCCGGAAATCGCAGTGGAGGTGCAGCAACAACTCGGTGCCGACATCCAAATGGTGCTCGATGTGTGTCCTCCGCTTCCGAGCCCTCCTGATGTCATCCGTCAAGCGGTCGAACGCACGGCGGCATGGGCGTACCGGGCACGAGAGGCCCACACACGCACCGACCAATCACTGTTTGGCATTGTGCAAGGTGGAACAAGTACGTCACTTCGCTCTGAGAGTGCGCAGCGCACTGTTGCACTCGATTTCGATGGCTACGGAATTGGTGGTTTGTCGGTAGGGGAGCCACGCCACGAAATGCTCCCCGCAATCGAGGCCGCAGTAGATCACCTTCCGGTCGACCGGCCCCGTTATCTGATGGGTGTGGGCGACCCGGTGTCGCTGGTGGAGGCGGTGGCGCGTGGCGTGGACCAGTTCGATTGTGTGATGCAGACAAGGCTTGGCCGGCATGGCACCGCCCTCACGAGCGGTGGCCGTTGGCAAGTGAAAGCAAGCGCTAATGCGCTGAGCGATGAGCCGATTGACCCTCACTGCGCATGTCAGGTGTGTGCTACGCACAGCCGAGGATATTTGCGACACCTGTTTCAGTCGAAGGAGCCCACCGCTTCACGCCTTCTCAGTCTTCACAATCTGAAATGGACGATCGATCTCGTCGCATCGATGCGGTCAGCGATCATTGATGGCACCTTTGAGCCGCTTCGAGAAGAGATTCTTCACACCTGGGAGTGAGAAGTCGGGGTCTCGACAGTGGTGAGTCGATAGCATCTGACCCGTTATGAATCATCTTTCTGCTCTCATCGCTCAAGAAGAAACCGCTTCCGGGTCGGCGGCCTTCCAGTTCGTGCTGCTCGCTGCAGTTCCGCTCGCTCTGTATTTCCTCATGATTCGCCCTCAGCGTCGCAAGATGCGTGAAGCAACTGAAATGCAGGCTTCGCTCGCAGTGGGAGACGAGGTCATCACTGGCTCCGGTATTTACGGCTTTATTACTGCCGTAGAAGATGACCTGTTTTGGATCGAAGTCGATGAAGATGTGCAACTTCGTGTGGTGAAAAGCCAGGTGCACGGCCGCGCCACCGGCCAGGCGGCACCGGCAGCAGACGACGATGATCAGGATGAACCGGACGAATCGTGAGTTCGCGCCGACTCCGATGGAGTCTTTTTGTCTTCGTCATCGCAGTTGCGACCCTGCTCGGAGTGAACTTAGGCACCGGCAACCAGCCGATTCTCGGCCTCGATCTGCAGGGTGGCGTTTCGGTCATCCTTCAGTCGACTGATGAGGCGTCTGCAGACGACCTCCTCGTGGTTCAAGATCTGATCCGCGACGAGTTAGAAACCCTCGGAATCGCTGAGCCCGACGTTCGTGTCGAAGGCGCCAACATCGTTGTTGACCTTCCTGGAGTGAAAGATCAAGAAGAGGCCCTAGAAGCCGTTGACGTTGCCGGAATTGTGACGCTGCGACCAGTTCTTGCCTGTCAGGCGGGTGTGACTCCCGCCGACCTCGGTGATCAACTGCCAGAGGGGACCGGAGCATTTATTACCGCCGATGGATTACAAACCTGCATCCTCGGACCCTCAGGGGGTTCGGGCGAGGTATTCGAGCGCGGAAGCGCCCAAGCCCAGATCAATCAGCTCACCAATCAATGGATCGTGTCGGTCGATCTCCGCAGTGACAGCCAGCAAATCTGGAACGCTCTCGCAGCGGAGTGTTACTCCGGAACAGAGTCATGCCCAACTCGACAGCTCGCGATCGTGCTCGACAACATCATCCAGTCGGCTCCGAGCGTGAACCAGCCGTCATTTTCGACTGGAGTTGAGATTTCTGGAGCGTTCACCGAAGACGAAGTTCGCTCTCTTGCCCGGGTGCTCAATCGTGGAGCCTTCCCAGTCGGTGTAGAAGCTCAGCGGGTTGAGACCGTCTCTGCTACGGCGGGTGCTGACTCGCTTCGAGCGGTATTCATTGCCGGAGCGGTCGGGCTTGCTGCCATGCTGCTGTTCTTGGTGGCGTACTACCGGTCGATTGCGCTCATTATCGTCACCGGCCTTGCTATCTGGGGCTCGCTCGTCTTTTCTCTTGCAGCCTTGGTTTCTCAATGGACGAACTATGCGCTGAGCCTGGCTGGAATTACCGGCATTATCGTGGCTATCGGTGTCACCGTTGACAGTTATCTCGTGTTATTCGAACGCCTGAAAGACGAAGTTCGGGCCGGTCGTTCGCCACGAAATTCAGGCCCTCGCAGTTTTGCATCAACGTGGCGAACAATTGTTTCTGCCGACCTTGTCTCGATTTTCGCGTCATCAATTTTGTTCTGGCTGAGTGTCGGTTCGGTGAAAGGGTTCGCGTTGTACCTTGGTCTCACCACACTTTGTGACCTTGTGGTGTGTTGGTTCTTTACAAAACCGGCGACAATTCTGTTCACCCGTCGTCTTGCGGTTGAACATGGAAACATCCTCGGCTTGGGAGGTGCGAAATGAGTGACCAAACAGAACCACAGAAGGTCGACATCGCTGAGTCAGGCCGGAGCAGGCTCTACCTGGGGCAGACCGCCATCAACTTCTTCGGGCGGCGGCTCATCGGTGTTTGCGTCTCTTCGCTGCTGCTTGTCGTAACGATCGTTTCCCTTGCTGTTCAGGGCCTCAACCTTGGGATCGACTTCGAAGGAGGTACGTCATGGGATGTTCCGGCAAGTTCGTTCACGGTTTCCAATGCCGATGATGTGCTTGCTCAAGCCGAGATCGATACCGAGGGATCGCGAATCCAGTTGCGCGATTCTGAGAGCGGTTCTTTTGTCAAGGTGCAGGTGCGATCGATTAGTGACGCAGAAGCCCGAGAGGTTCGCCAGCTGTTAGCAGACGCCGCGGGAACATCGGTTGACGACATCAACGTCAATGTGGTTAGCGCGAGCTGGGGGAGTGACATCACCAATAAGGCGATTCGGGCACTCGTGATCTTCTTGATTGTCGTTGCAATCTTTATTTCGTTCCGCTTCGAATGGCGAATGGCGGTTGCGGCGATCCTCGCAATGGTTCATGACGTCGTTATCAGTGTGGGCATCTATTCTCTGTTCGGGTTCGTCGTGACTCCGGCGACGGTGATTGCGTTCCTCACGATCCTCGGTTACTCGCTGTACGACACCATTGTTGTGTTTGATCGAGTGAAGGAAAATGAGACACGATTCGCCCAGGTGAGGGTCGGGTATGGCGACGTTGTCAACGTGTCGATGAACCAAGTGCTCATGCGGTCGACCAATACGTCGATCTCATCAGTGCTGCCGGTGATTGCCCTTCTCGTGATCGGTTCCGGTGTGCTTGGGGCCTCGACGTTGAGTGAATTTGCGATCGCATTGCTTATTGGCATGTTGATGGGAACGTATTCATCAGTATTCGTGGCGTCGCCAACGCTTGCGATGCTGAAACTTCGAGCCGAGGGCTGGAAGAAAGAAGGGGCGGAGCACGTGCAAGGTGAAGACCTTCGTACGTTGGTGCTCGGAGGTTCGGTCTCACGTCGTGCTCGTTCGGGCGAATCGGCTGCATCGAAGGGCTCGGAATCTTCTCCGTCGAGTGACGCGGCATCCGTGTTGCAACACGACCCCCGCCCACGAAAGAAGCGCCGTCGCTGACAGCGAACCACCTGCTCCGATAACCTTTGTCTATGGCAACGTCGGAGTGGATGCTTCCTTTTTTGCGGGACATCAACGACTACCCGGTCGAAGGGGTCACGTTTCGTGATATCACTCCGCTGCTCGGCGAGGCAGCCGCGTTCGGCAGAGCAGTTGATGACCTCGTCGCCTGTATGCACGACGAGCAGATTTCTCGGGTCGTTGGAGTCGAAGCCCGGGGGTTTATTCTCGCTGCGCCGGTCGCATATCGGTTGAGAGCCGGTTTCGTGCCTGTACGCAAGCCTGGCAAACTTCCGTGGGCGGTCGCCCGCGAAGAATATGAACTTGAGTATGGAACCGATCGTCTCGAAATTCATCGTGATGCCATCCGGCCCGATGAACGAGTACTGGTCGTCGATGATGTGCTCGCTACCGGTGGTACTGCGGAGGCGACGTGCAAACTCGTTGAGGCCTTGGGTGGAACTGTGGTTGGTGTTGCAGTTTTGCTTGAACTCGAGGCACTTCAGGGGCGTGAACGGCTTCAGGGTCGGCGAGTCGAAAGCTTGCTGAGGTTGTAGGGAAACGCTATGGCACCC
>CBFHYI010000005.1:0-62309 GCA_965660025.1 uncultured Ilumatobacteraceae bacterium
GTCACCTCATTGACTTTCTTGTCGGTGGTCTGCGCAGAAAGTGCCACTGCAACGAGCAGCTCAGACGGGCTCGAATGATCGAGTGGACTCGGCGGATCGGGGTACAAATCATCGAGGATTTCCCCAATGAGGTCAGCTTTCTCTTGACGACGCATCGCAATGAACGCTAGCCACGAACACTCAGAACGATGCTCGCTAGCATCGTCTTATGGCAATGAGTGGCAGATGCCTCTGCGGTCAAGTGACGTACTCCATCACCGGTGATCTCCTGCGAACGGCGGTGTGCCACTGCGATCACTGCCAACGACAAAGCGGTGGCGCATTTTCAGTCAACCTCGTGACTGCCGCTGACAACTTCACGGCGAACGGTGACATGAAGATGTACGGCGACCCTGGTGATGACCCGTCAGGGACGGTTCACGTTGAACGACATTTCTGCGGGAATTGTGGCTCGCCAATCATTTCAATCCCCACCGGACGACGTGAAATTGTCGCCGTGAAGTCAGGAACTCTTAACGATAAATCGACGGTCTCGCCCGATGTCGAGGTCTGGTGTGAAAACAAGCAATCGTGGGTGATGATGCCCGAGCTCGAAGTTTCAAAAGAACGCGAGTGACAACCGGTCGAGCCCAACACCGCACAGCATTATGAACGTCATCAGTCTTGTACCTTCGGTTACCGAAACGCTGAGCGCGTGGGGCGTCACACCAATTGCGTGCACGAAATATTGTGAGCGGCCCGATCTTCACCATGTTGGTGGAACAAAGAACCCTGAGGTTGAGGACATTATTGCGCTCGCACCCGACCTCGTTGTCGTCGACGTACAAGAAAACCGACTCGAAGACTACGCAGCCTTGACCGATGCTGACCTCAATGTGTTGGCGCTTGACGTCGTCTCGCTCGAAACAATGAACGTCGATCTTCAGCGGCTCGCTGAGGCGGTTGGTCATGAACATCCTGTTGATGAAGTACCCCAGGTTGTACCGCTCAACCAACGAGCATTCGTCCCGATTTGGCGGCGGCCATGGATGTCAATTGGCGCAGACACATTCGGGTCTCGCCTTCTCGAAGCAGTCGGCATCACAAATATTTGCTCTGGGTTGGAATCGAACTACCCCGAGATCGACCTTGCGACTGTGACTGAGATGCAACCGGACCTCATCATCGTTCCGTCCGAGCCGTACGAGTTCGATGACGCTCACCTCGAGGAGTTCGCCAACATCGCTCCGGCGGTTCGCGTTGATGGTCGAGACCTGTTTTGGTGGGGAGTGCGCACTCCGGAGGCGGTGCAACGGCTGCACAAACAACTCGCTCTCATAACTCCGCATTCGGCCAAGGTGGACGAATGACTTCCGAACTCCTCACCGATAAGACCGATCTCGTCACTGGTTCATCGCGTGGAATCGGAAGAGCAATTGCCATCGCCTTCGCTGAAGCCGCAACGAACGCCTACATCACAGGTCAAACCGTGAGCGTCAACGGTGGCATGTACTTCACGTCATAGGCGAAGAGAACAATGAGGGGTCTCGGGAATAGCACTGCGTCAAACGGGTTGA
Organism: uncultured Ilumatobacteraceae bacterium; assembly: GCA_965660025.1. Lineage (GTDB taxonomy): Bacteria > Actinomycetota > Acidimicrobiia > Acidimicrobiales > Ilumatobacteraceae > Casp-actino5. Next base: position 1,557 of record CBFHYI010000005.1, read on the forward strand.
GATCTCTGTGACCACTATTTCTGCCACCACAGAGCGACTACAGAACTTGCGGGCGTGGAACCTTGCGCTTACCGCCCTTCATCTCGTCCAGGCCGTTGTCATTGTCCTCATTGCGGGCAACTTCGCAATCAACGTCACCTCCACATTTCCTGAAGGACCTCCAGGTACCCGAGTTCCGCTTGCGGAGCCTCTGTTCGGGGTGCGAATCGGTGTCGTCATCGGTCTGTTCTTACTGTTGGCCGCTATTGATCACTTCGTCACGGCCACCGTTGCGCGGTCGACCTACGAATCAGATTTGCGATCAGGCATCAATCGTTTCAGATGGGTCGAGTACTCGATCAGTGCAACCCTCATGGTGTTGCTCATTTGCGCGTACTCAGGAATCACCAGCATCTCCGCTCTCCTCGGCATCACCGGAGCGAATGTTGCGATGATCCTCTTCGGATGGATTCAAGAACGCAGCAATCCTCCCGGTCGATCATCAACATCAATGATGGCGTTCTGGTTCGGCACCGTTGCCGGCCTCGCTCCTTGGGCTGCAATCGTCGTCAACGTCATCGGTTCCGAAACCATCCCCGGATTCGTCTACGGAATCGTCATTACCGAAGCCATCCTGTTCTTCAGTTTCGGACTCAACCAATGGCTGCAATATCGCAGCGTCGGACGCTGGAATGACTACCTCTATGGCGAGAAGGTGTATCTCGTGCTCAGCCTTGTTGCGAAGTCAGTGCTCGCCTGGTTTATCTATTTCGGGTCGCTCGCCAACTGAGTCACGCAACACGTGCCGTTCGGCCCAAGGTGCTACTGCAGTGACGGCGGGAGGTGTCCGGTGCCTCTCTCCCTGAGTTCGTCAGCGTCGCAAATTCGACATCGTGTCTCGACATGCATTGCGGTAATCGACATCTGCGTACCTCGCGAACGCTCGATGAGTGGAACCGGATGCGCCACAACATCGGTTGAGCCACAGCGCTCACAATGTGGTGCGGCCGGGCGGTCCCAACTGAGTGAGCATCCACTGCACGTAATGGTGATCACGGCGTCGTTGCGCGCACCAAAGAGATGCTCGTCGGTGTCGCAGTTTGGACAACTGATGTCGAGTGACATACCGAAAGGTTAGGCCTGCGAGTCTCGCACTCGGTGACGATCACTGGGTAGCGGTGTCACTATCGCTATCACCCCCGAGATCACCGGTAACACCACAACGAGACGGGCTGCGCTCGTGTACGAGCCAGCCCAGTCGGCAAGAAGAGAAAACACGAATGGCGCGATTGCGGTTGATATCACCATCACCGATGTCATCCGCCCGCGCCATGTCCCGAGGGTTTCTCTGCCAATCCAACGAGCCAGCAACGCGCCTTCGCTCGCTGCCATCGTGGCGCCCGCCGACCCCAACGCAATACCGAAACCAACCGCCCCAAACGCCGAGTTCACGAAAGTAAGCGAAAGCACTGCGACCGTCAACGTCAACATGCTGAAGGGCACAACGATGCGACTCGGTACACGATCAACAAGCCTGCCGACGACGAGGGCAACCAGTGCCGAAGCAACACTCTGTGGAAGAAAGTTGGTCGCTGCCGCAGCTGCCGAGAGACCGCGCTCGCCGAGCACAGCAATCTGATGAAACGCCAGGGCTGTCGAGACAAACCCAGTCGTCGCATATCCAAAGGTGACGACGAGAAACCCGTTGCGACGCAGATGGCGGGGTTCATCTGTTGCTGCCGACCCATCGACGATCTCTTGCTCGTCAGCATGAGGATGTTCAAGTCGCAACCGACGAATCACCCCAACCATCACGAGACCCATCAGCACAACGACAACACCTTCGAGTATCCACGTTGCTTGCCAACCGATTCGTGGAATGACTCGCGCGGCGATGAACGGCGTGAGAGCGATCGTTGACCCTCCCAGCGCAGTAAGGAGCCCGAGAGCAGCACCCCGACGGTGGACAACGTTTTTTGCAACGAACACCGATGCAGCAAGCGGCATACCTGTCTGACCAAACGATCGCAATCCGTAAATCGCGACCGTCAACATCACCAAATGTGTCGACACCGCAGCCAACACCGTCGCAAGGCACAGCCCGAGCGCAACCCCGGGAACTACTTTCGCAACGCCTCGCCGGTCGATAACACGCCCAAGCCACGTTCCGGTGGTTGACGCGGCCAGCGTTCCGAGCAAATACGCGAATGTGAGTTGCCCTCGGCTGACGTCGAGATTCTCGGTGAGTGGGTCGACAAAGACAGAAAAGCCGGCCGTCTGACCTGGACCTGACAATGCGATCAACACGGCACCAGTGCCAATAATCGATCGTCGTTGTTGCTGGGGTGTCGCCACTACTCTCCCTCTGAGCCGGTCTGAACCTACTCAGTGTGGGCGCTTAATTGGAGAACTTCTGCAATGCCCCGTTCTCATCTGCCAAGCGGGCCAATAGCGGCGACAGATCCCAGTGAGATCCGCCAAGCGAGGCAGAGTAATGACGGATTCGCTCAACAATCTCAGCGAGACCAACCGAGTCAGCCCAGTGCATTGGGCCACCCCGGTACAGAGGCCATCCGTAACCGTTGACCCAAACAACGTCGATATCGCTGCCGCGAATGGCGATCTTCTCCTCGAGAATCTTCGCTCCCTCATTCACCATCGGGTACACACAGCGTTCGAGCACCTCTTGGTCGGTCACCTCGCGCTGCTCAACACCTTGCGCGATGGCAAAGTCTTTGATGAGTTGCTCAACTTCTGGGTCGGGGGTTGACGCCCGAGTATCCGGGTCGTAGGAGTAGTAGCCACGACCGTTCTTCTGCCCGCGACGACCGTTCTCACACAGCACTTCTCGCACCGTTGAACTCGACGACGTTGCCTCGTTCCAACCAATGTCAAGGCCGGCGAGATCCATCATGGCGAATGGTCCCATTGGGAAACCAAAGTCGTACAACACTCGGTCAATTTGGGCTGGCGTTGCTCCCTCAAGAATCATCCGGTCAGCCTCAGCACCACGCATGAACAGCATCCGATTGCCGACAAACCCATGGCAGACACCGACGAGCACGGCGATCTTGTTCACCCGCTTCGAGATTGCCATTGCCGTCGCAACGGTCGTGTCGGAAGACTTCGCACCACGCACAACCTCGAGGAGTTTCATCACATTCGCCGGTGAGAAGAAGTGCATACCGATCACGCTCTCTGGGCGTGAGGTGACCGACGCAATCTCATTGACATCAAGCGCAGAGGTGTTTGACGCCATGATCGCCCCCGGCTTACAGATCTGATCGAGCTCAGCAAAGATCGTTTTCTTCAACGCCATGTCCTCGAAGACTGCTTCGATGACAAGATCGCAATCAGCAAAATCTTGTTTGTCGGTCGACCCCGTGATGAGCGCCATCCGCTCTTCAACCGCCGACGCTGGGATTGAACCATTTGATGCCGAACGCTCATAGTTCTTCCGAACCACCGCAAGACCGCGATCGAGGCTTTCTTGATCACGCTCAACGATGGTGACAGGAATCCCGACGTTCGCGAAGTTCATCGCAATGCCACCGCCCATCGTGCCGGCACCAAGAACACCACAATGCTTCACGTCAACAATTGGGGTATCCGAGGGAACATCTGGAACCTTATTGGCGGCGCGCTCAGCAAAGAATGCGTAACGCTGGGCTGCTGACTGGGGTCCGGTCATGAGTTCATTGAACAAACGACGCTCGACGGCAAGACCTTCGTCAAACGACAGATTGGCTGCAGCCTCAACGCACTGAATGTTGTATTCGGGCGCAAGGAAACCGCGAGCCTTACGAGCAATTGATGCCCTGAAGTTCGCGAAAAGTTCAGTGTTGCCGCGAGCCTCAAGCACTTTTTCATCACGGTCACGCACTCGTGCAAGCGGCATATTCTCAGCAATCGCTCGACGCGCAAACGCAATCGCTGCTTCTCGTAGATCGCCCTCGGTGACCTCATCAACGAGCCCTGCCTCACGAGCCTCAGCGGTGCCAATATGTCGACCTGACGTCATCATCTCAAGAGCCTTCAGAACTCCGGCGAGGCGAGGCAATCGCTGCGTGCCTCCTGCCCCGGGCAGCAGCCCGAGATTGACCTCGGGCAAACCGAACTTCGCTCCTGAGACGGCCACCCGGTAGTGCGCGCACAATGCAACTTCGAGACCTCCACCGAGAGCGGTGCCATGAATCGCCGCGATCACTGGGATTGGAGCGTTCTCCATCGCATCTTGAACCTCTTGGAGGCTGGGGCCCTGTGGAGCCCCACCGAATTCACTGATGTCGGCACCAGCAATAAAAGTGCGCCCCTCGCAGACGAGAACGATGCCGGCTGCTCCATTGCTCACTGCGGTGGTCATGCCCTCGAGCAACCCTTGGCGGACATGCCAACTCAGCGCATTTACTGGCGGATTATCAACAACGACAAGGGCGATCTCGCCATCAGTCTCGAGACGGACAGTTTCAGTTAGTTGCGTCATGCCTTAAGTCAAACAGTTTGGGGCTGGCATCACGGCATTGAGTTTCACCCGACCACTCAGTGAGAACAGTGCGCGGCACCGACCTTCGTGAACTAACAACTGGTGGGCGAGGGGGGACTTGAACCCCCACGTCCTTACGGACACTGGCACCTGAAGCCAGCGCGTCTGCCATTCCGCCACTCGCCCGAGTAACCACTGTGAATCTATCGCCTTGATCACAACCGACCCACCGAGGCGGTTGCGTCGATAACTTGGAGTCTGTGAGTGTCCTTCGAGTTCAACGCTGGTCAGAAATGGATGTCGCTGCCCGACAACAGATTCTCCATCGCGGCCTCGACGACATTTTTGAACCCTCGCTGCGGTCATCGATCGGAGAACTCATCGATGACGTTCGTGAGCGAGGCGATGAGGCGGTCTGTGATGCTCTCGCTCGCTTCGATGGCATCACCGTGTCTCCCGATGCTCTGCGTCTCAGCGATGACGAGTACGAATCGGCAACGGTTTCACAAGAGGTTGCATCAGCTATTGATGATGCGATTGCACACCTGCGCATCTTCAATGAGCGTCAACTCGAACACTCGTCGTCATGGTCGTTCGAGAGTGAACCCGGCCTCACCATCGGTGAGAAGATCACGCCGATTACTTCTGCCGGGCTCTTCACACCGTCGGGTAAAGCGTCGTATCCAAGCGTGACGTATCAACTCGCCGTTCCTGCGATTGTCGCTGATGTTCCCGAAATCGCTGTTGTTGTCCCGCCGGTGCCGGGCGGTCAGGGTGAGGTCGACCCCGCGGTTGTTCACGTCTGTCGCACACTTGGCATTCGCAATGTCTTTCGGGTGAATGGCCCCGCCGGAATCGCGGCGCTCGGCTTTGGCACCGAGTCGATACCTCGGGTCCGAAAGATCGTCGGGCCAGGGTCACCCGCTGTCACAATCGCGCAGGTCGAGATGCAGCGGCACGGCGTCTCAACGATGATGTTGCTCGGTCCAACCGAGTCGCTTGTCATTGCTGACGACTCTGCTGATGTCATGCGACTTGCTGCTGACCTTCTCATCGAGGCCGAACACGGAACCGACAGCTCAGTCGTTCTCGTCACGCCATCGTCAACGCTTGCCGAGAGCGTCGATGCAGAACTGCATCGTCAGCTCGCTGATCTACCCGAGGTGCGAGCAACGGCTGCTCGAGCTGCGCTTGGCCCGAACGGTGGATGTGTTGTCGTCGACAACATCGACGACGCGTGCACCGTCGCAAATGCCTACGCGCCAGAACACCTTCAGATCGCAGTTCGCGAGACCGATGTCGAGCACTGCGTCGACCAAATTGATCACGCTGGTGAAATGCTCATTGGCCAGCACACACCGTTCTCTGCAGCGAATTTCGTGATCGGCTGCCCAGCATCACTGCCCACCTCTGGATTCGCTCATGTCTCGTCGGGCATCACCGCTCAGGCGTTTCTGAAACGAACTGCGGTTGCGCGAGCTGATGAACATGCTCTCGAACGGATGGCTCCATCGATCATCGCTCTTGCTGATCACGAGGGGTTTCCTGCTCATGCGGCTGCGATTCGTCGTCGCCAACACTGAACATGACACGCCGTCCGCCCTATGAGCCTTGGCGTGAGACCACCGGTGAGTTTCGGTGGCGTCTCGGTGTTCGACCGCTCGACCTCGAGCGATGGATCGAAATTGGCGACGATGCTGCTCACGAACTTGCGCTAAAAGCGGAGATTATGTCGTCGCGTCCGTCGACGGCGTTCTGCGCGCTTGACGATACTGAAGACGAAGCTCAAGAAGTGCTTGAGGTGCTCGTCGCACATCTCGAGGGAGTGCATCCTTCGCACGCTGCGACCGTCCGCGTCGACTCAGATCTGCATCCTCTCGATGCTGCAGGTCGACTCGTTCAAGAAGATCTCGTGCTCATGGTGGAACGTGACGAGAAATTGGTCTTTGGCGCCGGCAGTGTCTGCTTTCCGAATCGCTGGGATCTCCGATCGAAACTTGGTCTCAGCATGTCGGAAGTTCATGAACCGGTAGCGCTTCTCAATGAGCAGCTTGGCCCGGTGATCGATGACGTGCTTCGCCGACTCACACCTGATCGCCCGATGTGGCGCCTCGGGTGGGGTGTTATCGACACCGATGATCTCTATCAAGCAGTTGACGGCACTGCGGCTCCTCGACCTGTCGATGCAACTGCGAGCGCTCACCACTTGAGAATCGAACGAGAGACTCTGCGTCGATTTCCACGAACGAACTGCGTGTTGTTCACGATTCGAACCCATCAACTGCCTCTGCCTGATCTGGTTGATGTCGATCAGATGTCTGCAGTTGCTCTTGCTGACGCAATTGAGTCGATGCCGATACCGATCGCTGAATACAAACAGCTCGATCGATCGGGCAACCACATTGCCGACTGGCTCCGGTCGTCGGCCTGACACTGTCTAACCTTCAAACATGAGCGACCCCGAAGCCCTCGTTCGACGTTTGCTGAAATTTGACCGTGTCTTCAACATGTTCAACATGGAGATGATGGAGTTGAATCATGAGCGGTGCGTGATTGAGATGACCGTGACCGAAGAGATGACGAACGGTGCCGGCGTCTGCCAGGGCGGTGTTGTCTTCATCCTGGCCGACACGGCGATGGCGATGTCAGCGAGTAGTAACGACGAGATGGCACTCGCGACAAACGGGTCAATCGAGTGGGTGAAGTCGGCCTACCCGGGCGATCGTCTCACAGCTATTGGCACGACTCGGTGGAAGGGCAAGCGCCCGAGTCTCCATGACGCTGTCGTCACCAATCAAGATGGCGTTGAGATCGCCCACTTCTATGGTCGAATGCAGCGCGTCGGCGGAACGATCAGCGAATTTCTTCACGAACGCGAGCAGCGCCCCTAACTTTCGAAACCTTTAACTTCTTTGAGCCCTACACGCCAATTACTGGCAGAATGTAGGGCATGGCTGACTATCGCGCTCCCATTGCCGACATCGCACACACGCTGACCAACGTTGCGGGACTCGACCAGGTTCTCGACCAAGAACTGTTCTCTCATGTTGATTCCGACACCGTTATCGGCGTGCTTGAGGAGGTCGGACGGTTTATGTCCGAGGTCGTTGGCCCAACCAATAAAGATGGCGACACCGTAAAGGCCCAGTGGCATGCTGACGCATCGGTGACCACCCCTGAGTCGTTTAAGCCGGCCTACGCGCAATATGTCGCATCGGGATTTGGAGCGATGCCATTCGATGCCGAGTACGGCGGAGCCGGGTTTCCATGGATGACAGCACTCGCCGTTCAAGAAATGCTGAACAGCGCCAACATGTCAATGGCGCTGTGCCCTCTCCTCACGCAAGGCGCCATCGACGCTATTGAGGCTCACGGGTCGCAGGAACAGAAAGAGACGTACCTGCCAAAGATGCTCACCGGTGAGTGGGCAGGCACGATGAACCTGTCGGAACCCCAAGCGGGAAGCGACGTCGGCGCGGTGCGCACAAAGGCTGAACCAAATGCCGATGGTTCATGGAAGATCACCGGTACAAAGATCTGGATCACCTTCGGCGAACACGACATGACCGACCAGATCATTCACCTCGTGCTCGCACGCACTCCCGGAGCGCCTCCCGGAACTAAGGGAATATCAATGTTCCTTGTTCCAAAGTTCCTTTTGAATGCCGATGGTTCGATCGGTGAAAGAAATGACGTGAGTTGTGTATCGATCGAGCACAAACTCGGTATCCACGGTTCGCCGACGTGTGTGATGTCGTACGGCGAACACGACGGAGCCATCGGATGGCTCGTCGGAGAAGAAAACGAAGGCATGCGCAACATGTTCACGATGATGAACAACGCCCGCCTCTCCGTCGGTCTGCAAGGTCTTGCCATCACCGAACGCGCCTACCAAGATGCGGTGCAATACGCGAACGAGCGTCGCCAGGGTCGTGCAATTGGCGCCCCTGCTGGCGAGCAGAGCCTCATCGTTGAGCATCCAGATGTTCGCCGTCTGTTGATGACACAACGTGCATGGATCGACGCAATGCGGGCACTGACGTACACGAACGCGGCCTTTCTCGATATGGCGAAAGCCTCCACTGATACCGAAGCCGCTCGCTCATGGCGCGAAAAGGCTGACCTTTACATTCCACTTTCGAAGTCGCTGTGCACTGATGTCGCCCAAGAGTGCACTTCTTCAGCCGTCCAGATTTTTGGTGGCATGGGCTACGTCGAAGAAACTGGGGTTGCGCAGCACTATCGCGACGCTCGGATCCTCCCGATCTATGAGGGAACAAATGGCATCCAAGCGGCCGACCTTGTTGGCCGCAAGTTAGGAATGCGTTCAGGTGGGGTCGTGCATGACGAACTCGATCGTTTCGAGTCAATGCTCGATGATGTTGCCAACGTCGACGGCATGGCTGCCGCCGCAGAAAATATGCGCCAAGCCATTTCCAGCAGTCGCGAAGCGACTGAGCATCTCGTCAGCGTCGCGAGCAATGATCCTGCGAGCTTGCTGGCGTCATCGACGCCGTATCTTCGAATGCTTGGAACGACCGTATGTGCGGGGCTCCTTGCCGGAAGCGTTATCGGACTCGACGCGTCAAATGAATTTGAGGCCGCGAAAATCGCTTCCGCTCGGTTTTTCTGTGAGCAATTGTTGCCTGCGGCGCAAGGCTGGGCGAGTGCGGTAAAGATGTCATCTGAGACGCTGTACGCGATTCCTGCGGATGCCTTTTAGGCCAGCAACGACAACGAGTTCTGGGGTTTCTCACTATTTCAACTAAGAAATCTTTAGTCGAAATGACTCAACATTTGTAGGTTTCTGCGAAATGGATCGATAAGTTATCCACATGGCACTCGATCCAAAAAAATGGACGACAAAAACCCAGGAAGCGGTCGCGGAGGCCGGTGACCTCGCACGGTCACTCGCAAACCCTCAACTCACCGCCGACCACCTCCTGTTTGCAATCGCATCACAAGAGGGCACCGTTGCAGCCGCTCTTCTCTCAAAACTCGGCCAAGCCCCCGGCATGGTCGCCAATCGTGCCAACGAGGCGATTTCAAAACTGCCACAAGCACAAGGAGGCGACGAGCCTCGCATGGATCGCGAACTGTCGAACGTCTTCGACAACGCGGACTCCTATCGAAAAGATCTACGAGACGACTACCTCTCAGTTGAGCACCTCCTTCTCGCCATGAACCAGCGGGTTGGTGTTGGGTCAGAAGAAATGTTGCAAGCGCTCAAAGATGTTCGCGGCAACCACCGCATCACCGATCAAGACCCTGAAGCAAAATTTGCTGCACTTGAAAAATATGGCCATGACCTCACCGCCCAAGCTGCGGCAGGAAAGATTGATCCGGTCATTGGTCGCGACGACGAAATCCGTCGTGTCATTCAAGTGCTCAGCCGACGCACAAAGAACAACCCGGTGCTCATCGGCGAACCAGGTGTCGGAAAGACCGCGATCGCAGAAGGCCTCGCACGGCGGATTTCTGATGGTGATGTGCCTGAAGGCCTGAAAGGAAAGCGCCTCATCTCACTCGACATCGCCTCGATGCTCGCTGGCTCAAAATACCGAGGTGAATTCGAAGAACGCCTCAAAGCCGTTCTCAAGGAGATCACCGATGCTGCTGGCGAAATCGTCACCTTCATCGACGAACTTCACACCATCGTCGGCGCCGGAGCTTCAGAAGGCGCAATGGACGCCGGCAACATGATCAAGCCAATGCTCGCCCGAGGTGAACTTCATCTCATCGGCGCCACCACCCTCGACGAATACCGCAAATACGTCGAAAAAGATCCAGCTCTCGAGCGTCGGTTCCAGCAGGTATACGTCGGTGAGCCGACCGTCGAAGACACCATCGGCATCTTGAGAGGACTCAGAGAGCGCTACGAGGTTCACCACGGCGTGCGCATTCAAGATTCGGCCCTTGTCTCCGCGGCCGTGCTCTCAAACCGATACCTCACCAACCGATTTCTTCCCGACAAAGCCATCGACCTCGTCGACGAGGCCGCGTCAAAACTTCGGATCGAAATCGATTCAATGCCAACCGAAATCGACATTGTTGAACGCCGCATCCTGCAACTTGAAATTGAACAAGTCGCTCTTGAAAAAGAACACGACGACATCAGTCGAGAGCGCCTCGACCATCTGCACGATGAACTTGCATCACTCAATGCAGAACGTTCAACCATGAAACAACGATGGGAAGCCGAGAAGCAGGCGATTGAGGCGATCCGCAACCTCAAAGAAGAACTTGAGCAACTGCGAAGCCAGGCCGAACGAGAAACAGATCTCAACCTTGCTGCCGAAATTCGCTACGGCAGAATTCCCGAACTCGAACGTCGCATCGGTGAAGCAACTTCACACCTTGACGAACTTCAAGTGGCAGCCCGAATGCTGAAAGAAGAAGTCGACGCAGAAGACATCGCTGAAGTGGTCGCCAAGTGGACCGGCGTCCCGATGGCAAAACTGATGGAAAGCGAGATGGCGAAACTCGTCCATCTCGAAGAGTCGTTACATCAACGGGTGATCGGCCAGCACGATGCTGTCACCGCTGTTGCCAATGCAGTTCGACGCAGTCGAGCCGGTATCAGCGACCCAAACCGACCAATCGGTTCATTCATGTTTCTCGGGCCCACCGGAGTTGGAAAAACCGAACTTGCTCGGGCACTTGCCGAATTCCTCTTTGACGATGAACGGGCGATGGTGCGCATCGACATGGGTGAATACATGGAGAAGCACACGGTGAGCCGGCTCATCGGCGCACCTCCCGGATACGTCGGTTACGACGAAGGTGGCCAACTCACCGAGGCTGTTCGACGGCGCCCGTACTCGGTGGTGCTCCTCGACGAAATCGAAAAAGCCCATCCCGACGTGTTCAACGTCTTACTGCAGGTGCTCGACGACGGACGTCTCACCGACGGTCAAGGTCGAACCGTCGACTTCACGAACGCTGTTCTCATCATGACCTCGAACCTTGCCGGCGATCCGTCATCGTTCTTCAAGCCAGAGTTCCTCAACCGAGTTGACGACATCATCAGATTCAGTGAACTCACCCAATCTGATATTCGTCACATCGTCGACATTCACATTGAACGTCTTCAAACTCGACTCATGGACAGCAAACGAATCGAACTGAAGGTGACCCCCGACGCTCTCGATGCTCTTGCTGAAATCGGGTTCGACCCGGCATTCGGTGCACGACCGCTCAAACGAGTGATTCAACGAGAAATCGGTGACCGTGCTGCGATCATGATCCTCGAGGGCAAGGCCACAGAAGGTAGCTCACTCGCCGTCGAAATGAACGACGACACCATCGAACTCACAACGTCGGGATAAGCCGCTCTTTCAGCTCGCGCTTCACAAATTTGCCGTTCGCGTTTTGCGGAAGTTTTTCATCAAGAATCCAGACGTAGCGAGGAACCTTGTGTTTCGCGATGCGCTCGCCCAAAAACTCTTGGAGAGCTTCGGCCGACAGCGAGGCACTCGGGTGTAAGTGAATAGCGACACCAACTTCTTCTCCGAGGCGGTCGTCTGGAACACCGAACACGGCGGCCTCCGCAACTGCTTCGTTCTGATAGATGGCCGACTCAACCTCGGCTGAGTACACGTTTTCACCACCGCGCAACACCATGTCTTTGGCTCGGTCAACGATGTAGAGAAACCCGTCTTCATCAACCATTGCGACATCGCCAGTGTTAAACCATCCATCGCGAATCGCGTCTGCTGTTGCGTCAGGCCGGTTGATGTACCCCTTCACTACGTTCGGTCCACGCACACACAGTTGCCCACGCGCCTCTGGGGTGATCGCAACGTCGTTTCCATCATCATCGACGAGCTTGACATCGCAAACCGGTACGACAGGACCACACGACGCAGGCTTCTCAATGAAGAACTTCGCTGCGTTGGCGGTCACGATGCCGTGTGTCTCGGTCAGTCCATAACCAGTTGACGGTGCGCCTTTCGACAGGCTCTTGTCGATCTTGTCGACAAGGTCAGGTTGCACTGCTGCACCGCCACCGCCCATACCTTGCACCGTGCTCGTATCGCGGATCTCCCAATCTGGATGCGAAATCAGTTCTCGACTCATCGTGGGCACACCGGAGAATGTGGTGACGCCTTCGCGTTCAATGAGTTCGAGAGCGCGACCTGGGTCCCATTTGTAGGTGAGCACAATTTTTCCGCCGACGAGCGTGCACGGCTGCAAGAGACAGTTGTTCGCCGTGACGTGGAACAACGGTGTCGGCGCCATGTACACCGGCTGACTGGCAGGGTCGGTGAGATTGCCCATCTCTTTGCCTTCAATATCGCCAGCGGCTTTTGCTTTTGCCTCAGCAGCAGCAGCAGTCAGGCTCATAAAGACGAGATTCATGACATTGTGCACCGAACCTCGGTGGGTAAGTTGGGCGCCCTTGGGGAAGCCCGTCGTTCCTGAGGTGTAGAAAATGCATGCGTCATCGTCAGGGTCGATATCGGCCGGCGGCAGTTCTACTGGAGCGTTGGACGCATCAACAACATCACTCCAACGTGAACAGTTGTCGGGAAGGTCGCGGTCACTACGCACCGACATCACATGAAGAGCGACGTCGGCGCGAATCTCGTCAAGCACCGGCAACAGTCGCTCAAGGCGTTCATCATCAACGATCACAACCTTCGGCTGAGCGTCGTTGAGACCAAACTTCATCTCTTCTGACGTCCACCACGCATTCATGCCAACAACGGCTGCACCAAGTGACACCGTTGCCCAGTACGTCATCACCCACTCAGGGAAATTTCGCATCGAGATCGCGACCCGATCGCCACTGCCAACGCCGTGGGCATCGCGAAGGCGATGGGCGAGTGAACGAACCGATGCTGCAACCTCGGCGTAGGTGAAACGCTCATCTTCGTAGACGATGTACTCGCGGTCGGCGTACCCGGCGGTTAGTTCCCAAAACGCGCGCATTGTTGGCGGCGCATTCTTGAACACGCGCATCGGAACCCCACGAACGGTGATTTCCGTCATTTCGAACTGACTGCCATCGGCCGCCATTTCTTCCCATGTCGACAAATAGTGCTGCATCAGTGCGGTAGGCATAGAACGCCTAGTTTTACCGATGGGAGAGACCAACTTCTCATCGGTGACGACCCGTTTATGCCACCAAAGCGTTCAGGTCGTCAGGTGGCTGATGACGAGGTCACGCAAGCGCTCAATGCCGACGTTTTTTGACGCCGACACCCACACGATGTCGCCTTGTTCAAGCATGCATCCCTCGGCCAGATCACGTTTTCGGCGTTGGCGTTTTGCCGACTTCACCTTGTCGGATTTCGTCGCAACCACGGTGTGAGGGACCTCGTTATAACGCAACCACTCAAGCATCTGCACATCAAGCGGGGTCGGTCCGATCTCACCATCGACAAGCACAAACACCATGACCAGTTCTTCGCGTTCAAGAAGGTAACCCTCAATCATCGATGACCAGTCACCACGAATATGGCCAGGAACTTTCGCATACCCGTAACCCGGCAAATCAACGACTGCTCCCCCGGACACGTGCGAGAACACATTGATCAACTGTGTGCGGCCGGGAGTATTCGACACTCGTGCGAGTTGACGCTGATGGGCGACGGCATTGATCAGCGAACTCTTTCCCACATTCGAGCGACCAACAAAGGCAACCTCAGGGCCGAGTTCCGGCAGTTGATGAACCCGCGTAGCTGACTGCACGAACTTCAACTGCAGCGGTTTTGACGCCATGGCGAACTACCCGGAGATCAGAGTGGCAAGCGACCACACTGAGGCAATGAAACCGAGCACTGCGTAGAACAGACTGCGAAACAGTGGAGGTCGAGGGGGCGGACCGTCGGTCAACGCTTCGACCGAGCCTTCTGGTGGTGTCGGTGGTCGAACGAGCGCGAGCAAGTTTCCGATACACAACGCGCCACCAAGCGCCAGCAGCAACCACGCAATGAGGTCCTCTCCGAGGAACATCTCAACAGTCTGCCGCGCGACACTGCAGTATGGCATCCATTCGCGAAACAACTTTTCAGAACGTGGCAGATCTGTTCTCGATGTCTGATGCTGTTCTCGTCTTCGACAACGGAGAAGAGATTGAAAGCAAAGAACTTGTTCGTCGTGCCGAGCAGCGCCTCCGCCAACTACGAGCCCAAGGTTTCACTCAAGGAGATCGACTTGCCTTACACCGCGGAAATGACATCGAAGCGCTTGAGTTACTTCTCGCAGCAGCGCTTGGAGGAATCGTCGTCGTCGCGGTGAATACCAAGTATTCGCAAGTCGAAGTTGATGACCTTGTCGCTCGATCAGGAGCCCGCCACCCGCAGCTCTCTCATCACGGCGATGCCGAGCCCGATGTGCACGCAGATGCGCAAGATCTTCCGTTCATCATCTTCACGACGTCGGGTACAACATCGAAACCAAAGATGGTCTTGCACCATCAACGCTCGGTGATTGAACACACCGTTGACATCGTTGATCATTTTGGATACTCGGCCGCCGACACCGTTCTGATGGCACTCCCGTTGTGTGGAACCTTTGGCCTCAGCAGCCTCATCGCCGCCGTCGCCTCTGGCGCCCGAGTCGTCGTCAACCAGTTCTCTATTGATGGAACCTCAGCGCTCACCCACCGTGAGCAGATCACTGCGATGAACGGAAGCGATGACATGTTCCACCGGCTCTTGCTTGCCGACGCTGATCTCTCTCATCTCCGCATCAGCGGATACGCCCAGTTCAACACGTCGTTGAGTGACATCGTCTCCCGAGCGGAAGCGAAGGGCGCAACCCTGACCGGGCTCTACGGAATGAGTGAGGTGCAAGCTCTCTTTTCGCTCCGCGACCCGCAACTCGATAGCGACGGTAGGTCTCGTGCGGGTGGCATGCTCGTGTCGCCTGGAGCCTCGGCGCGAGTTGTTGATGGCGAACTTCAACTTCGTGGGCCGAGTCTCTTCGCGGGCTACCTCCAAGAGGGAGGTGACGCCGTCGACGACGAACTCACCGCTCAGTACATGGCGACTGATGACGACGGTGTCGTGTGGTTCAAAACAGGCGACCTCGCAGAGATGGATGACGACCGCACCTTCCATTACATCTCACGACTTGGCGACATTCTTCGACTGGGAGGATTTCTTGTTGCGCCGGCAGAAATCGCTGAAGCACTGTGCAGTGCTCCAGGAGTTGCTGATGCACAAGTCGTAGCCGTTGGTCTTGAGACGGGGTCACGGCCAGTCGCATTCGTGATTCCCGAAGAGGGTGCCACCATCAGTGAAGACGAGGTCATCGAGCATTGCCGCAGTCAACTTGCTCGCTACAAGGTGCCGGTAAGAGTTGTGTCTCTCGATGAATTTCCCATCACTGATGGCCCGAATGGGGTGAAGATCAGGTTGACCGAACTGCGTAATCGGGCGACAGAACTGTTGAGCTAACCGATGTCGCGTTCGCTAGGACGATGTTGAACGCGAAAACTTTCGAGTCGCAATCATCGAAAACACAGCGATGAGGCCGACTGACCAGGCGAGAGAAAGCCAGGCGTCATTTCCGACAGGGAGCCCGTTATAGAGCGAGCGCGCTGCATTGGTCACCACGGTGAACGGGTTCGCATTCGCTACCGCTTCTAGCCATCCCGGCATCGTCGATGGGTCAACGAATGCTGACGACACAAACGTCAACGGAAACATCCAAATGAATCCGGCCGAGTTCGCAGCCTCAACCGAAGAAACCGCAAGCCCAATCAGCGCCTGCACCCAGCTCAACGCGTACGAAAACAGCACGAGTAAACCGGTCGCGAGTACCGCATCGGTGACCGAACCTCCAAACCGAAAGCCGAGCAAGAACGCGGCTACGAGCATCACTCCAAACGTGAGAAGGTTGCGCACAAGGTCGCTCACCGTGCGACCGATGATGACTGCCGAACGGCTCATCGGCAGTGACCGCAAACGGTCGACAAGACCTTTCGAAAGATCTTCCGCGAGACCAATCGAGGTGAACGCCGACCCGAAGACAAGGGACTGGCTGAAAATTCCTGGCATGAGGAACTGGTCGTAGTTATCAAACCCTGGAATCGAGATCGATCCGCCAAACACATACGCGAACAGCGCAAGAAACATAATCGGCTGGATGGTCGCAAAGATCAGCAATTCGATATTGCGAGGAATCACGCGAAGGTGACGTTCGGCCTCAACGAATGAGTCGTGGAGGGTTGCCCGAAGCCGATTCATGATGTTGCCTCCTCTGCCGATGCAACGTGTCCGGTCAAGGCAAGGAAGACATCATCGAGCGATGGTCGACGAACAACGACATCGAGCACGTCGACGCCAGCATCATCGAGCGCACGGATGACGCTTGGTACAACTCGGTCACCGGCAGTAATTGGTGCTTCGAATGTTCGGTCGTCACGCACTTCAACGCGACCTGTGCACAGCGGGGTCAACACTGACATCGCAAGCTCTCGGTTTTCGGCGCGTGCAATCGAGACCTCAAGTAGTGCTCCACCCGTCCGTGATTTGAGTTCGTCTGGAGTTCCCTCAGCGATGACCTGCCCTTGATCGATCACGACGATCTGCTCGGCCAGCCGATCAGCTTCTTCGAGATATTGGGTCGTGAGCAGCACCGTGGTTCCATCAGCTGCAAGATCTTCAATGACATCCCACATGCCAAGACGGCTTCGTGGGTCAAGGCCAGTGGTCGGTTCATCAAGGAACAACACTGACGGATTCGCAATGAGGCTCATTGCGATATCAAGCCGGCGGCGCATGCCTCCCGAAAACCCCTTCACCACACGATCTGCAGAATCGGCTAGGTCGAATCGATCGAGGAGCTCACCGGCGCGCAAACGCGCCTCTGCCGTGCCGAGGTGAAAAAGTCGACCGATGTACACAAGGTTTTCGCGGGCGGTGAGTCGCTCATCGACAGCGGCGTACTGCCCGGTGAGCCCGATACGGCGACGAACATCGTCAGGATTTTTCTCGACATCGATGCCGTCAATGGTGGCTGTTCCGGCATCTGGCCGAATCAAGGTCGTGAGCACTTTGACCGATGTTGTCTTGCCCGCTCCGTTCGGGCCAAGGAGCCCGTACACCGCTCCCGCCGGTACTGCGAGGTCAACTCCGTCGAGTGCGAGGGTGTCGCTAAATCGCTTGACGACTCCTTGCATCTGTACTGCGTAGCGTTCTGTCACCAGTCGAGTATGCCTGCATCAAGCAGTTGTTTAGACACCACCTCGGGCAGCATTCTCAAATCGGGTGTATTGCCCAAGCCACACGAGTTTCCTCGTTCCGATCGGCCCGGCGCGATGCTTCGCAACGATGACTTCAGCGCTGGCGCGATCATTTGTTTCTGCGTTGTAGACCTCATCGCGATACAGAAACATGACGACGTCGGCATCTTGTTCGAGTGATCCCGACTCACGAAGATCAGACAACATCGGACGCTTGTCAGAACGCTCTTCGAGACGGCGACTCAACTGGCTGAGCGCGATGATCGGCACTTCAAGTTCACGGGCGAGGATCTTCAAGTTTCGGCTGATCTCCGACACTTCTAGCTGTCGGTTCTCGGCAAAACTTCCCGAGGTCATGAGCTGGATGTAGTCGATGACGATCAATCCGAGTGCTCCATGGCGAGCTTTGATTCGACGCGCCTTCGCCCGTATTTCCATCACGGTGACACGAGGGTTGTCATCGAGAAACATCGGAACTTCGAGCCGGCCGATGGCCTTTCCGATTTTCGTCCAATCGGTGTCTTGAAGGTTGCCCTTGCGCATCTTCATCGAGTCGACTCGAGCTTCGGAAGAAAGAATTCGGTGCGAAAGCTCGGTGTGACCCATCTCGAGTGAGAACACGAGCACAGGCGCCCCGGAATTCATCGCAACGTGCGACGCAATGTTGAGACCGAACGCACTCTTACCCATCGCCGGTCGCGCACCGACAATGTAGAGCGCACTTGGTTGCAACCCTGAGAGCAACTCGTCGATGTCGACGAAGCCGGTTTGCACGCCGGTGACGACGTCACCGCGGTGGAAGGTGTCCTCAAGTTGTTGGAAAATTTCGGGCAGCAAATCATCGAGGCTGCGCGTGGTATCTGCAACCCGATCTTCTGCGATCTCAAAGACGCGGGTCTCAGCTGCGTCGAGTGCCTGCGCCACGTCGTCCGGCTCTCCGTAAGCGAGCTCTGCGATATCGCCGGCGACAAAAATGAGTCGGCGCAGTAGCGCCGTGTCTTGCACAATCTTTGCGTAGTGCCCAACGCTTGAGACCGCAGGCGTCATGTTCTGCAGTTCGTGCAGGCTTTCTGATCCGCCGATTTCGTCGAGGAGCCCACCTCGCCGCAGTTCATCGGCGACGGTTACAACGTCGACTGGTCCGGCACTTGCGTAGAGAGAGCGCACTGCGTCGTAGATGTGACGGTGCGCCGGACGGTAGAAATCATCGGGCAGAAGCCCAAGCTCAGAGACCGTTCCGATCGCTTCTCGAGAGAGCAGCAGGGCACCGAGTACAGATTCTTCAGCTTCAAGATTGTGAGGGGGAACTCTTCCCGCCGACCCCGAACGCCGACGACTTCCTCGATCATTCCCACGCCCTGAGTTTCCGCGCGATGGCGCGCTGTCAAAGGCCGACTCTGGAGCAGATTCGTCGGGTGGCAGTGGTGGGAACGGGGCGTCGTCGGTCATGAGGTCTCTACTCTCTCACGTCGAGCCTGTGGGAAGAAAGGGGTACAACTGTGTGGAAAACCGTGTGGATTGACTTGTGGATAAACATGGGGACAACTTCTCCTCGGCCCGCATGGTTAGCAGTAAACACAACACAGCCGGCCCGATGTGTAACCAGGCCGGCTGTATTCACAAAACGAGTGTCTCCGAGACTTACGAGGCAACGACCTCAACAGTGATCGGAAACGACACCTCTGAGTGAAGCGATGCGGTAACGACGTGCTGTCCGGCCGTCTTAATCTGATCGGCGATCTCAATTTTGCGACGATCGATCGCAACCGACGACTGTGCCTCAACCGCATCAGCGATATCAGCTGCAGTCACCGAGCCGAACAACTTGCCTTCACTGCCAACCCGGGCCTCAATGGTGAACACCATCGGGACGAGCGTCGACGCAACGGTTGTTGCCGCCTCTCGATCGCTTGCATCACGGAGGTCACGGGCACGGCGCATTTTCGCGGCCTGCTCTACTGCACCAGGTGTCGCAACCATCGCCTTGCCTTTTGGAAGGAGATAGTTGCGGGCGTACCCATCGGCAACGTCGACAATGTCGCCGCGCTTGCCGAGGTCTTGCATGTCATCGCGAAGAATGACCTTCATCTCAGGCCTCCTCTCCGTCATCGGTAGTGGCCTCGACCTGGTCTTCTACCTGATCATCCATCACCTCATCGATTTCCGTCTCATCGACTTCGGTCTCATTGGTCTCGTTGGTCTCGACTGCGTTGTTGTCATTACGTGGGCGACCGCCGTCACGCGATGGACGTCCGCGGGAAGCCGACGCAACTCGACGGGCATACGGCAAGAGCCCCATTTCGCGTGCGATTTTGATGGCGTTTGCCACCTCGCGCTGCTGCTGAACGTCGTTGCCATTGATGCGCTGACCGCGGATCTTGCCGCGATCACTCATGAAACGTGAGAGCAAGTCGACGTCTTTGTAGTCGACATACTCAACTTTCTCGATAACGAGAGGGCTGGTCTTTTTCTTAAATTTGCGGGGAGCGGCATCTCGTGCGCGCTGTCCGCGGGCTGGGCTTTTCGCCATTGTTCTTGGTCCTCCTGGACAAATGTGGTGAAACTACGAATGTTTGTGTGAAATCAGAACGGCTCTTCGTCGCCGTATACCGGATCAGGTGCTGCTTGTGGTGACTGACTTGGAGCGCCGCCGCCCCCAAAGCCACCTGAACGCTCGGTGCGCTCCACCTGGGCGGTCGCCCAGCGAAGGCTTGGTCCGATTTCGTCGGCCACTACTTCAAATACGGTGCGCTTCTCGCCTGCGTTGGTCTCGTAGTCGCGTTGTTCCATGCGACCTGCAACGATGCAGCGATTGCCCTTGGTGAGGGTGGCTGCGGCATTTTCACCGAGATCACCCCAACAGACGACGTTGAAATAGGACACTTGCTCTTGCCACTCGCCGTTGACCTGATAACGACGATTGACCGCAAGGCCAAAGCTTGCAACGCCGCGGCCACCAGTGGTGTACCGCAGTTCAGGATCACGGGTGAGGTTGCCAATCAGAGTGATGGTGTTTGTTGCCATCTGGGACTCCCTTCGTACGCTGCTCTTAGGCAGCTGCTCCGGTCATACCGCGACGCTCTGCTTCAGCCTCGGGAAGACGGATGAGCTTGTGGCGGACGATGTCGTCTGCGAGACGGAGAGAACGCTCGAGTTCATCGAGAGCACCTGCTGGCGCGACACACTCGACAACGAGGTAGTACCCCGATTCTTTCTTATTGATTGGGTAAGCGAAAGCACGCTTGCCCCACCAATCAGGCTTGCCGTGGAGGGAACCTCCGGCTGAGGTGATGCCATCGGAGACGGTCTTAACCCAGGACTGAGCCGCTGGATCTTCGACATCACCGTCGACGATCACCATGAGTTCATAGGCACGATTCATGTGCTAGTTAACTCCCTTCGGACGTGGCCACCTTGTGTGACCGTTGGCCCCAGTGCATCAGCAGCAGCCGATGAGATGGAGCAGGGTGGATATGGAAAGGAAGACGCTATCGCTAACGGCACCAACTTTGACATGCGTGTCATCTTGTATGAGGGGTGTGTCACTACTCCGTTGTCGACGCCGAACAACTCCGGTCATTCAGTGCGACAGTGCTTCCCTCGCCAACGCCAAACCGTTGAAGCTCACCTTGTTGAACTTCAAGCGCCAGCAGGTAATTCGACGGGGTCGGATAGCGCAGACAGTCGGAGTCGCTCTCTGACGTGCACGGCGACATATCGACAGCATCGATGAATGAGCCATCACCACCAAAAAACGCAATCGACAACGGAAGAAACGTGTCTTTCATCCAAAACGCCCCTGAGGTTGGCTGATCGTGAACGAACACCATTCCGTCGGCGTCACCCATGGAATCCACGTTCATGAGACCCTGGCGCCTCTGATCAGCGGTCGATGCGACCCACACGCATCGCTCGAGCGGCAGGGATCCCGATGCCTCGACGTCTTGTGAACTCACCAGCAGTATTTGGCGAGGAAACCCGACCGGGCCAGACGGCATATCGACCGAGCGATCTTCAGTTGATGCGGCTCCGCATGCGGCTACCTGGGCCGCCACCAACACGAGTGCGATCTGCGCGGAGCGCCGGTTCATCACACCGGAACAACGCGAAGCAGATGATGCCACCGGCAGCCACAGCACGCTTCGACCACATAAGCCCGCAAATCTCTTCCCGTCACCGACAGTTCACGCAATTCTTTTGACGACGACACGCACCGACCGTGCGCCGGCAAGCGGTGACCGAATACGTACGTCACCAACCGAAGATTGTCCTCTTCACAGATTGGACATATCGCTTCGGTTTCGGTTCCGACGTTTGCTGCGGCACGAATGAGTTCAGGGTGGGCATCGCACACCTCATCTCGGCGCAGACGCCCAATACGCACCTGATTGATCAGCATTCGGCGAGCAAGCCGGTGATCGACAACCCCGCCGCCATCGGTCGAGCCGCGCATTGCGCCAACCGAGAATGAGCCGACAACCGACATGCCATGACAATAGCGGTCGTTACACGGCCCGTCGCTTGGTGACGCTCAATTACTTGCGAGCTCAGTTTCGATGAGATTTGCCGGTCTCGGACGACCGAACAGATAGCCCTGGCCTCGATCACAATTGAGATCTCGTAACCGCTGTAATTGCAGAGGGCTTTCCACACCCTCCGCCACGACCGTAAGGCCCAATGCCCTTCCTAACTGAATAACGGCTTCAACAATCGTTGAATCTTCGTCTTCAATACCGAGACCGCTCACAAAACTGCGGTCGATCTTGATCGCTTCGACCGGGAAGCGTTTGAGATACGTCAATGATGAGTACCCCGTGCCGAAATCGTCAACGCTGAGGTGAATACCCAACCCCCGAATTTCTCTTAATGTTGACGTTGCTGCGCGGGCGTCTGCAAGCAAAGCCGACTCGGTGATCTCGAACCAGACCGAATCAGGATCAACACCGGTCTCATCGAGAATCTCGATCACCGTCGGCAAAAACGAACTGTCGACGAGTTGACGGCTTCCAACGTTCACCGCGACCGAACCCTTCGCAAATGAATGCCCTGCTGCACGCCAGCGCGCCATCTGCGACAGCGAGTTTCGCATCATCGACGCGCCGAGTGACACCAATAATCCCGACTCTTCTGCGAACGGGAGGAACTCCCCCGGCGGTAAGAGCCCTCGATCTGGGTGCAGCCAGCGTGCAACGACTTCGAATCCGACGATGCGTCCGCTCTGTAGCTCGACAATCGGCTGAAAATACGGCACGATTTCACCGCGTTCGACACCGCGGCGTAACTCGCCCACCGTTCGGAGTGCCTGCATTCCCGACTCGCGACTCCCCACCTGGAAGGCCTCGACGCAATCGCGCCCGCGGCTTTTCGCTCGGTACATCGCGGCGTCGGCGTCGCGCAACATTTCATCGGGCGACATCCCAGCATCATGATTTGTTGACCAGCCGATGCTCACCGTCACAAAGAATTCGTGATCGTCAACGGTCACCACCGGGTGGACAGCAGCCCGCAAACGCTCCGCGGCGGTCGCAGCATCAACTGGACCGCCTCGACCATCTAGAACCACGACAAATTCGTCGCCACCAAAGCGAGCGAGAAGGTCACCTTCACGAACCGCCCCCTCGAGGCGCTGGGCTACCTGTCGAAGAAGTTCGTCACCTCGAGCATGCCCAAGGCTGTCGTTCACCACTTTGAAATGGTCAAGATCGATAAACAACAGCCCCACAAGCCCGGGGCGAGACCCGGTGAGACGTTGTTCAAGCACCTGCATGAAGTACGAACGATTCGCAAGCCCAGTGAGTTCGTCATGTCGGGCGGCATGAGTGAGCTGCTCAGCGGTACGTCGCTCCTCAGTGACATCTTCAATGTGGTGAATCGCGAACAAAATGCCGTCATCTTCAGAGACAGAAACTCTGGTTCGGGTGGTGAGGTAGGCCCCATCGCGCCGCCGGAAGCGCTGATCGATGAGATACGAATCGATCACGCCGAGTTCGAGTTGAGCCCGATGCGTTTGTGACGCCCGAACGTCGTCGGGGTGGGTGATCTCCCGGAGCGTTCGACCAACAAGTTCTTCAGATGAACGCTGCAGCATGGTTGCCAGTGACTCATTTGCCTCAACGATTCGTCCATCATCAAGACGAACGAGCACCATGCCAGTTGGTGCCGAGTGAAAGGCCTGATGAAAGCGATGGCGTGCCTCATCAAGCGCCCGCCGATGACCAGCGACCTCGTCGCGATCGGTCAATCTCACCAAAATCGGTCCGGTGTCGTCAGGTCGCTGCACCGTCACCTCAATCGGCACCGTTCGACCATCACTGGTCGCTACCGAGACTTCGACCGCCGAGTGCGGCCCACCATGACCGTCCGACACATCCTGCGGAAGACGTGAAATCCATGGCTCTAGAGCTCCACGATCTGCACCGTCAAGCCAATCGTCAAATGACGAGCCAACGATTGAGCTCACCGGGCAAGAAAGAAGGTCGCCACCCGCACGATTTGCCTCAATGATGACACCAGCATGATCGACGTGCAGCACCGCCTCGTCAAGGGCGTCAAGTAAGGCTCGGGCAGTTGAGTTGTGTGTGAGTTGCGGATCGTTCTTGGTTTGCGAGAGTCCAATAGTTGGACCCTCAGAAGTTATTACCGGTGACGAGCCACGACGCTCCCGAATGAGCAGCAGCACACCAATCACAATGACGCCAACGCCAACCGCGACCGGAGTTGCGATAGTCGAGAACGAACCTACGTCCACGCTTAGACGCTAGTGATCACACGATTGCAGGAACCGGATCATTGCTGTAGGGCGTACCACTCATCGAGCCGCTTCAACAGCGCTTCTTCCCCAATGAGGCCCTCTTCGAGGCGGATTTCCATCAGAAACGCGAGCGCCTTACCAATATCAGGGCCGGGTGTGAGACCGAGATGTTCCATCACCCGTTTGCCATCGAGTTCAGGTCGAAGTGCCGCCAATTCTTCTTCTGCTGCGAGTTCAGCGATGCGTTCTTCGAGTTCATCCATTCTCTTCGACAGGGTGCGAGCTCTTTTCTCGTTGCGAGTCGTGCAATCGCAACGGGTCAGCACATTGAGTTCGTTCAGTAAGTCACCGGCGTCTCTCACGTATCGGCGCACCGCCGAGTCGCTCCAACCGAGCCGGTAGGTGTGAAAGCGCAAATGAAGGGCGACGAGTTCGGTGATCGCCTCAACATCGTCATTTGAGAATCGCAATGCGCTCAAGCGTTTTCTCGTCATCTTTGCGCCGACCACATCGTGATGGTGGAAGGTGGTGCCTTTACCTTTTTGGAATCCACGCGTACGAGGCTTCCCGATGTCGTGGAACAGGGCAGCCAGTCGAACAATACGGAAATCAAAATTGCACAATGCTTCGTCGAGTTCATCGTGTGGTCGAACGTTCTCGACAACTGCAAACGTATGCGTCAACACATCCTTGTGCCGATGAATCGGGTCGTGCTCTAAACGCATTGCCGGAAGTTCCGGCAAGAAGAGTTCTGCGAGCCCTGTCTCGACAAGAAACCACAGCCCCGCCGTCGGGTGAGGAGTGCAGATGATCTTTTCGAATTCGTCGCGAATTCGCTCGGCTGAGACAATCTCAAGTCTGGGCGCCATCTCGGTAACCGCAGCGAGCAACCCCTCTTCAGGAACGAGTTCTAACTTGGTAATGAGTCGAGCCGCTCGAAGCATTCGTAACGGGTCGTCACTAAAACTCTCCTGGGGTGACAACGGTGTCCGAAGCACTCTCTGCAACAGGTCAACGGCACCGTTATGAGGATCGACGAGTGTCGGTGTGTCATTCGTCAATTCGAGAGCCATTGCGTTGACCGTGAAATCTCGTCGAGAGAGGTCGGTTTCGACATCATCGGCGTACACGACGTGTGGTTTCCGGGAATCGTCGGTGTATGACTCGGCGCGAAACGTGGTGATCTCAAGTACGCGGTCTCCGAGTCGCGCCCCCACAGTGCCGAACTTCTCGCCCTGATTCCAGACTGCGTCAGCCCACCCGTCAAGGCACGCATGGATTTCGTCCGGACGAGCAGACGTCGTCAAGTCGATGTCGTCAGATACCCCGAATGATTCATCGCCGAGCAACAAATCTCTCACTGTGCCACCAACGACATATAGACGATGGCCGGCGCTTCTGAAGCGCTCCGCCAGTGGAGAAAGTTCTTGAAGCACGGGTTCAAACCGGGCGGGGATCACCCATGCGAGGCTACCGCGGACACCGTCGCCAGAAAGTCACCGATGGCGACTACCGTCAAAGACGATGCAACCCGAGCGCTCCCAACCTGTTGACGATGCACATCGTCGACACGCGTTCACTACGGCCTCGGCATCGCCAACCCTGCATCTCAATGAATGGCCCTTTGACCCGACGATCGCCATGTTGGTGCAGGCCGACCACACGATCGATATCAACACTGACGAACTCGTATCACTCATCGATCAGGCGTCGTCAATGGGGGTGCGAAAGATTCGCACCGGTGCACTTCGTGCGACCTCCGCTGAGCGGGTCATCTCGCGTGGGTTTCATGTCATCGACGAACTCGCATTGCTGAAATTCGACTTTGCAGCCCCACTTCCACAATTGAGGCCAAAAGGTGAGTTTCGGCATCTTCGCCGGCGGCACCTTCGCAACGCTGAAGCCGTTGACCTTGATGCGTTTGGTCCGAAATGGGGGCAACACCGTGAGGCATTGCGCGAGACACAACGAGCGACCCTGCATTCGCGCAGTCGCCGTTGCGGCGACGACCAAGATGCTGTTATTGGGTTCGCTCTATCGGGTTACACCAATAATGTCGGCTACCTACAGCGCCTTGCCGTCGCACAACGCCATCAGGGGCGTGGCATCGGATTTTCACTGTCGTGTGACGCCTTGCATTGGATGCACCAACGCGGTTGTGATCACGCGCTCGTCAATACCTCATTGCAGAATGACAACGCGTTAGCGCTCTACAAACAGATCGGGTTCTCTCAGCTCTCAGAGCGACTCACGATCGCAGAACTCGATGTGGGTACAACGTCATGACCTTGCGTGTGTCTCGATGTGGTGCCGGGGTCTGCATTGCCTCTCTCGGACTTATTGCGTCGGTCGCACCAGCAGCAGCGCAACCGTCTCAACGTGACGCGTCAATTACCCAAGACGCTGAAGCGTCAGGATTGCGGCTGACCACATCGCAATTCTTTGCCGACAGCACGATCAAACTCTCGTACGATCTCACCACACGAGCGCCGGAGATCACTGAACCAACTGTTGTCACCACTGTTCCTGCACCGATTACCCCGATCGAGCAGGTTGAACCTGACTCGTCTTCGGGCACAGATGCCGGCGAAACAACCTCGTCGTCAGATACTGAAGAGCCCGCTCCGATCGTCATTGCCATACCTAGGGTTAAAGAACCGGCACTCCTGTTGCGGGTTGCGATTCACCGACCGCTCGGTGGGCAATCGCTCACCGATGTCGTCGATGGTGACCCCGGTGATGTCGTCGACGTCATCAGTGGGCCTCTCAACCAGTTCGCCACAAGAGATGCTGCAACAGAAGAGATCACCGTCAACGTCGATGTTCCTCTTCAGCAACGGTTGAGTTATCGCGCTCACCTCGATGATGTCCTCGAATATGTCGATGCAGGTATTACTCCAGTGTCGGTTTCAGTGATTCGCGGAACAGCGGTAATCGCTCATGACGTCACACTCGTCGATGTCGGCTGGCAACAAGACAACCCTTCGCCTCTCTCGGTTGCGATGACCACGCACATTGCCGGTCGATCGCAATTGACCATCCCCGGTGATCATTCTCTGCCCGCTAGCGACAGTTCACGGGCGGCGCAAGAATTTGCGTTGCTTGTGGACCTCCTCGAAGAGAGCCAAATCCCGGTCTCTGTCGCTCTCTCACCTGAACTTGCTGAATCGCTTGCGAACGAGACACTTCCAACCGCAGTCGCTGCTCGCGACGTGGATCGTCTCATCTCAGCAATTGGAGGGGAAGTTCTCTCGCTGCCGTATCGATCGATTGATCCGTTCGCAGCAGGAACCGCGGGGCTCGACGAGCGATTTATCTCCGAACTCGACGCCGGTGATGCAGCACTACAAGCGGCATTTCCTTCGCTGACGCCGGTTCGTTCTGTGTGGCTCGCCGATGACGCCATGACCTCGTCGGCGATCACCACCGAAGGTGTTGACCTTCTCAAGTCTCAGGGCGTAGAGCGCCTCATCATGACCGATGACAGTTACGCCGGCGGTGCACCTCATGACGGTATTGATGACACCCAGCCCGGTCTCTTCACCGTTGAGGCCACTTCTCTGCCGGTGATCATCACAGGAGCGGTTGGCGAAATTGCTCCACGCCCCGACGTCGCGTTAGAAGACCAAGCTGTTCTCTTCGTTGCGCGCATCATGCAACTCCGGCGCGAACAGCCAGAACTTGCGCGCGCTGTGGTGTTCTCCGCACCCGACCTCGCTATCCCCGACGTTGAGACCGTTCAGGCGATCGAGCGGCTCCTGTCGAGCGATCCGACGGTGGAGTTCATGCGGGTTTCAGAACTGCCCGACCAGATCACCGCCAACCGGGCGATCGTTACGCCATCGGTGCCACAAGTTGATCTTGCTCAACGCCAACTCACAGCCGATGCGCTGCAAGTGCTCATTGATGACACTGGTTCAATGCTGAATGAAAATCATGAATCTGTGGCGCAATGGAACGCGCTCATCAACGATCTCTTCGATCAGCGCGGCAACGGGCAATATGTTGTCGACACCATTGATGTCGTCACCAATGAGACGTCTGCAGTTCGACAGTGGGTGTCAGTGCCAATGAGCGGCACCGTCAATCTCACCGGTCGTGACACGCCACTTCCTCTTGTTGTCGAAAACACCGGGCCTGAACCCCTTCAGGTGCTCGTCCGTCTCAATGCGCCTCGTCTCGTTGTCCCCGATGAGCCGCTTGCAATAACACTTCCTCCAGGAGTGAGCAGCGTTCAGGTGCCCGTCGAGGCCCGATCAAATGGCTCGTTTGATGTTGAAGTAGAGGTGCTCTCTCCCGCCGGAACACCTGT
This sequence comes from uncultured Ilumatobacteraceae bacterium, assembly GCA_965660025.1. Taxonomy (GTDB): domain Bacteria; phylum Actinomycetota; class Acidimicrobiia; order Acidimicrobiales; family Ilumatobacteraceae; genus Casp-actino5. The sequence goes on from CBFHYI010000005.1 coordinate 30,280, forward strand.
CGTCAGCGGCGTCACGATTGTTGCCAAAGCCATGACGCTGTCGGGTTTTGGACGCCTCGTCGGCTTTGGCCTCATCCTTGTTCTGATCTCGTGGTGGGTGAGTCACATTCGTCGACAGCGCCAACGCAAGGTCGCAGCCACTCCGGTTGAGACACAGATGCCGTCGTCTGAGGGTTCATGAAATATAACCATGTGTTGAGATTCCCAAATCACGGGTGGCTCTGGCACTAGCGTTCCTGTTGTTCATGACCTCCTTCGATGACTCCCACGGCGCACAAGGCCAGCTCGACAACGCCCAAGTGCTCGCTGGTCGTTATCGCCTCGACCGTCGCATTGGCCAAGGTGGAATGGCTGAGGTCTGGGTGGCAATCGACGAGCAGCTTGATCGTCGGGTTGCGGTGAAATGGTTGAGATCCAACCTTGCAACCGATGCAGTGGTCGCGGAGCGTTTCCGCCGTGAGGCAATCGCTGTGGCGCGTCTCAATCACCCGAACATCGTGTCGGTCCACGACGTGTTCGAACATGACGGTCGCCAGGCAGTCGTCATGCAATTGGTGGAGGGACGAAGTCTGCGTCAAGTCCTCGATAGCCAAAAACGTCTCGGGCCTGAACTCACCATTCACATCGGTGCGTCTGTGGCAGCGGCTCTTGATGCTGCCCACGCTGCGGGTTTTGTCCACCGCGATGTCAAACCCGGCAACATCCTCGTCACCGAAGATGGCAGAGTTTTGCTCACCGACTTCGGAATTGCGAAGGGTCTTGACGGGGTTGATGAAGACCTCACGAGTGACAACGTCATGATGGGTACCGCTAAGTACCTCTCTCCTGAGCAAGTTCGGGGTCACAAACTTGACGGCCGCGCTGATCTCTACTCTCTTGCGTTGGTTCTCTATGAATGTCTCGCTGGGCGGGTTCCATTCCTTGGCCAATCAGATGCCGACACCGCTCTTGCTCGTCTGCAGCGTGACCCGACCGACCTCGCGCATCTTCGGCCAACGCTTCCAATCAATTTGGTGAATCTCATTCACCGGACGCTCGCAAGGAATCCCGCACATCGCCCAGCGACAGGCGGCGAGTTACGTCAAGAATTGATGAGCGTTGATACGACGCCACCCCAAATTGATGGGACTCCCACCGAACCTCCTGCACCCCGGACGCAACCAGTGCGACCAGGTGAATCGGGTCGACTGCCTCGTGTGACTACGACGGTGACGCCACCACCGGTTGAGGCAACCACGCCACCTCAACTGTTTGATGATCCGTCTCTCGCAAGCGCTCGGCCGGTGCGTCGACCGTGGCTTCCGATCGGGCTCGCCGCATCGGTGGTGGTGCTCCTCATCGGTGCGCTCATCGTGTCAAACCGAGATACCGACTCGTCGTCGAATGTCTCTCCGTTGCCCGCAATTACCTCGGCTCCAGCTATCGAGCGAGATAGCGACGACCCCATCATCCTCGAAGACGTCGAAGACTCTCTGTCGCCTGAAACCCAAGTGGTGATGAGCTCGACATCAATCGACGTTCGCGCCTGGGACCCCTATGGGGACAACGGATCAGAAAATGACGCGCAGGCACCGCTTGCAGTTGCCGATGGAAGTCGAGACACCGCGTGGTCAACCGAGTGCTACAGCGATCAGTACCTGGGTGCCAAGCCCGGAGTGGGTCTCGTCATCTCACTTCCCGAACTTTCAAATGGGCGACTTGAATTTGAAACGCTAAACGCCCCCTTCCAGATTGAGGTCTATCGAACCGACGCAGTGGAACCTCCGCTGTCGCTGGAGTCATGGACTCAGGTTGGATCGATGAGTTACGGAGTTGATCCGGGTGCTGTTGCGGTGCCCGTTAATGAAGCCTCAACCCATCTTGCGGTGTGGCTGAAAGAGCTCGGTCCAGATGACGCATGTTCTTCGGCGAATCCTTATCGCGGACGAATCGGTGAGCTGCAATGGCTCATGAACTCCTGAGCGATTCTCAACTCTTACTACGAGCCCAACAGGGTGATTACGATGCGATCAGCAAGGTTCTCGGCGAGCAGTACCAACGAGTGTTTGCTGTATGCCTGCGGATGATGGGGTCGCGGTCCGCTGCCGAAGACCAAACCCAAGAGGCTCTTCTGCGAATCGCTCGAGGCCTCTCCTCCTTTGAAGGTAAATCTGCATTCGGTACCTGGTGCCATCGGGTTGCGACCACGACCTGCCTCGATGAACTTCGTCGGCAGCGTCGGCGGCCAACAACCACGACACTCACCAACACCGACGGGACTGACGCTGAACCCGTCGACGATGTCGACATCACCGCAGGTATTGAGTGGAGTGACGTGCGAGCCGACATTCGTGAAGCACTTGACGCGGTGCCCGTCGAATTCGCCCGCGCGGTTGTTCTACGCGATGTCCTCGAGTTGGAGTACCAAGAGATCGCCGATCTCACCGGTGTGGCGACGGGAACGGTGAAATCAAGAATTTCTCGTGGCCGAGCACTGCTCGCCGAGCAGCTTCGCGGGAACCGAAACGAACATGTTGAACGTCTAACCAACGGAGACAACGAATGAGTGATGACGACGTCAACCGGTTGACGCCAGATGATGGCGATCTCGACGAGGCTGTCGTTGCGCGTCTTCGCTCGGCTCTTCTCGATGACGTGGCCGTCAACGACACCGAGCGAGATCACACCATTGCATCAGTGCTCGCAGCCCTCGACAACGAATCCCAGGCACCTGTCGTCAGCATTGAGTCGCGACGCCGATTCCGATCAAACACGATTCTCCAGTTTGCGGCTGCCGTCCTCACTGTCGCCATCGGCGCTGGAGCGTTATTCCAGCTTCGCGGCGGTCAGAGTGATACGGCGGAAGTTTCCGTCCAAGAAAGTTCTCGTGAACGATCAGAAGAGAATGTGCCATCTGAATCTGAAGTATTTGCGTTTGCGGAAGAGTCAGCGTTAGAGGAATCTGCGGTCGAAGCCGCGCCCGAGGTTGAGTCAATGGGCGACACGGCGCTGGGTTCTGACCTCTCGGGCACCGAAGATGAGATGGTTGCAGACGACATGATCGCAGTTGCCGAATCAGCGACTGAGGAAATGGCCGGAGACATCTACGAACTGGAATCGATCAGTGTCGACGAGTTGCCGAATTTCATCCGCAATGCTCTCGAGCAGGGTGCGACAACGGTGCCCAGCGCAGCATTCTGCGAGTTCGACAATGCTGAACTGCTCACAGAGGTCATGCTCGACGAGATCATCGTCGTGTTGGCAAGAATGACGGGGCTCAATCAGTACCTCGCTATTGATGTCGCAACCTGTGAAGTTCTTGCCGAGATCGATCTTGGCGACGAGTAGTTTCTCGACGCCCTCTCATCGAGGGCCTATGTCACCCAATCGAAGAAGAATCGCACCGATTTCTTTGTGCAGGGCGAGGAATGCCCAAAGATTTCACTACAGTCCACTGGGTGATCGGAAATCCGTTCTCCAACGATGACTGGGCGGTCGATACCGCTGATCGTGTCGAACAGGTCGTTGGGACAGTTCGCGATCGAGTCACCAACAACATTGTCAAGCTTGTTCGAGGCATCGTCTTTGGCCTCATTGGCTTCATCATTGGAGTCGCCCTCATTGCGATCGCCCTCATCATGTTCACTCGAGGGTTGCAATCACTCATCAGTCTTGCAACGGGAAACACCGGCATTGACCACAGTCGGTCGGTGTATATGAGTTATCTCATCTCAGGCCTGTTGATGTTGACTCTTGGCGGCCTTGTGATGCGTCGTCGTCGTTCACCCGACACCTAATTCTTGAGATCATCGGATTGGAGAAATCATGGAACCCACCAGCGAACGCGTCATCATCATCGGCTCAGGTCCAGCTGGTCTCACCGCAGCGATCTACACCGCCCGAGCGAGTCTTGAGCCACTTGTCATTGAAGGTGAGCCATCGTCAACAAGTGACCAACCTGGCGGCCAGTTGATGCTGACGACTGAGGTAGAAAACTTCCCTGGCTTCCCCGACGGCATCATGGGACCAGAACTCATGATGAACTTCCGCTCACAAGCCGAACGGTTTGGCGCAAAGTTCCTCACCGAGAAGGTCACCAACATTGATTTCTCCTCTCGTCCATTCAAGGTGTGGGTACGTGACGCCGAGTATCACGCCGATTCCGTCATCGTTTCTACAGGTGCCCGGTCACTGATGTTGGGGCTTGAGGAGGAGCAACGTTTGATTGGTCACGGTCTTTCAACATGCGCAACCTGTGATGGTTTCTTCTTCCGTGATCAACATATTGCGGTCGTCGGCGGTGGTGACTCAGCAATCGAAGAGGCGTCCTTCCTCACGAAATTTGCATCAAAAGTCACCTTGATTCACCGGCGCGACGAATTCCGAGCGTCAAAGATCATGCAAGATCGTGCCTTTGCGAACCCGAAGATTGATGTGCTGTGGAATCACACGGTGACGAAGATCAATGGCGACGACAAGGTTGACGGTATTGAGGTGACAAACACTGTCGATGGGTCGGTTTCGACAATGCCCGTCACTGGTCTCTTCATTGCGATTGGCCATCGACCGAACACAGATCTGTTCGCTGGTGTGCTTGACATGGACGATGCCGGCTACCTCCAGACGCAACCTGATTCGTCGTACACCAATATCGAGGGTGTCTTCGCCTGCGGTGATGTGCAAGACCACACGTACCGTCAAGCAATTACTGCTGCCGGCTCGGGTTGTATGGCTGCGATCGACTCAGAGCGCTGGCTTGAGGGCCAGCATTAACTCTTCATGCCAAACAAGACCGCATTCGTCGCGGTAGTCTCGGAACACGCTCTCTCAGTTCGCGTAACACAAAGGAAATGACATGGCATCAATCAATTTGACCACCAGCACGTTTGACGAAACCGTGGGAGCATCGAATGTTCCAGTTGTCGTCGATTTCTGGGCAGAGTGGTGCGGTCCGTGCAAGATGGTTGCTCCAATTCTCGACGAGATCGCAACAGAGAACGCCGATCAAATGACAATCGCGAAACTCAATGTGGATGAAAACCCCGACATCGCCATGCGATACCAGGTGATGAGTATCCCAACAATGATTGTCTTCAATGGCGGCGAGGCCGTTCACCGAATTGTCGGAGCGAAGAGCAAATCAGCTCTCCTCGAGGAGTTCGGAACATTTCTGGGCAATTCCCACTAACCCACGGCGAACGCGGAGAAGCCGTTAGGGATCTCCAACGGCGACTTATTCGATCGTCATATCCGATTCGGGCAACCGAAAGCGGTTGGTTTGGTGATTCGACGAAAGAGGCGGTGACCTCTTTTCAGACATCGCAGGGTATTCCGCCTACCGGCAGTTGCGATGAACTCACCTGGTCGCTTCTTGTGGAGTCTGGCTGGGCACTTGGTGACCGGCTACTCATGCTCACGGCTCCAAATCTTCGAGGCGAGGATGTCGCCGAGCTACAACGAATTCTCGCCCGTTTAGGGTTCAATTGCGGGCGGGTCGACGGCATTTTCGGGCCCGATACCACAGCCGCTCTCCAAGATCTCCAGCGAAACTCAGGGCTCCCCGATGATGGAGTCTGCGGTCCTGACACGGTCTCAGCGCTTGATGTACTGTCTCGAAATACCGGCTCGGGACCCGGAGTCGTCATGGTTCGCGAAGTTGCTGCCGTGACTTCTGGGCGTCGCTCTCTGGGCCACCTGAGAATCGTGATTGGCGAATATGGCGGCCTCGGTGCACTTGCCCGGCAGGTCACCACTGCTCTTCGTCAACATTCCGCATCAGCCACTGTCATTGGTGACCCTGATGCATCAACTCATGCAGCACTTGCGAATCGCTACCGAGCAGATGTGTACATCGGATTCGAAGCCGCGAACGAGCCGATATCGCTCATCCAGTATTACGCCGTACCTGGTTTTGAATCTGCTGCGGGTCGCTCGCTCAGTGAGCAACTCGCTCATGATGTTCGATATCCGCTGAGACGGGAAGATATTGAAGTGATTGGAGCTCGCCTTCCAGTCCTCAGGGAAACTCGTATGCCGGCTGTGTTATGGCGTCTCGGCCCTACCTCAGACATTGTTGCCCAGACGCCAACAATTGTTCGGGGTGTGGTTCTCGCGATCGAGCGGTGGATGCACGACATAGATGAATAATATTCATTCTTGCAACTAAAATATTGAATAAGTGCTGCTATTTTGCTTAAAAGTGAATTATCCACAGTATATTCATTTTCTTGTGGATGTGGTAATGCTCAGCAAGAGGTTGAGATGGGAAGCCTCAAGACGCACTTGAGGGTTCATCCCCAAACACGATTCGGTGGATGCGTCGAAGGTCATCAAGGTCGGCGAAATCGATTGCAATTCGCCCCTTCGATGCTCCGAGTGACACGCGAACACGGGTGTCGAGCCACCGCGCGAGTGCTTCTTCAACCTCGATAACACCCGCCTCGCGCAACCGCGTTCCTTCGACAAGCCCTGCCCCATCTGCCGGTTGCGGTGGCTGCGTCACTGGCTGTTGAGAACTTTGACCTGAAATCAGTGCTTCCAGCTCCCGCACCGTCAACTCATTGCTCACCGTTTCATGGGCGAGCCGAAGTTGTGTTTCTGCATCGTCTATAGACAGCAACGACCTCGCATGTCGGGCAGTGAGACGGCCATCACCGAGATACTGCTGAATTTCAGTGGGCAATGCCATCAACCGCAAGGCGTTGGAAATTGCTGATCTGCTCTTTCCCACTCGTTCTGCAACCTGCTCGTGAGTGAAGCCAAAATCTTCAATGAGTTGGTGATACGCGGCCGCTTCTTCGAGTGGCGTGAGATCTGCGCGATGGAGATTCTCAACAAGCGCTTGTTCCATCGATGACATGTCATCGGTCGTTCGCACAATCGCCGGAATCACCTCAAGGGAAGCGATTCCCGCTGCTCGCCAACGCCGCTCACCAGCAATGAGTTCATACCCATTATCTGCAGGGCGAACAAGAATAGGTTGCAGCACGCCAATCTGGGCAATGGAAGCTGCCAGTTCCTGAAGACCGTCTTCGTCAAACAGTCGCCGGGGCTGGTGTGGATTAGGTCTGATGGAATGAAGCGGAATGTCGCGAAGAGCAGGAGCATCATCACTCCGCCCGAATACTTCATCCATCCCGCCCGGGATTAGCGAACTTAGACCTCTACCCTGCCGTTGGTTACGAGCCATTGTGCACCTCCCGTGCAACGTCGGTATACGCGATTGCGCCACGAGACATTGGATCGTATGTGATGATCGGCATCCCGTATTTTGGCGACTCTGAGAGTTTGATGTTGCGTGGGACCACCGTTTTTAGAACAGTTGAGCCAAAGTGTTGGCGGATCTCGTCGACTACTTCTTCAGCAAGATTTGTTCGTGCGTCGTACATCACACAGACAATCGACGACACTTCAAGGGTGGGGTTCAGGCCACTTCGACGAATACGAAGCACGTTTTCGAGCAATTGACCTACCCCTTCGAGCGCAAAGTACTCACATTGAATAGGAATTAACACTTCTCGAGCCGCGCACAGCGCGTTAAGTGTCAGCAAACCCAAAGATGGTGGGCAGTCAATAATGATGTAGTCGAATTGGTCGACAACAGCATCAACTGCGTTCTTCAGTCGTGTTTCGCGTGCCAACATCGAATACATCGTCATTTCTGCGTCTGCGAGACGGAGGTTTGATGGAGCCACTTGCAGCCCGTCGATTTCGGTGGTGCAGAGGCATTCTGACAGTGGGGCATCATCAATTAAGACGTCAAGGACTGAGCTATCAAGAGATCGAACATCGATACCTAGACCGCTTGTTGCGTTCGCCTGAGGATCAATATCGATGAGGAGCACCCGTAGTCCCAATTGAGCGAGTGCGGCCGCCGTATTGATCGAGGTCGTGGTCTTACCTACGCCGCCCTTCTGATTCGCAACTGCAATCACTCGAGGCAGGTTGCGTGATGGCGTCTGCGAAGGAGTTGACGACGGTGAGGTTTCGCTCATCGACGACACTTTGCCTCGTATTACTCAATTACGCAACCCATTGCATGCGGAATTGTTTCCCGGGAAACAATTTTTGATTCAACCTCAAGTTGACGCGCGCAGTTCCATCAGTGAAATTTCAACAGTGTTATCCACAGCCTGTGGTTTCCCGGGAAACACTGGTCTCATCGAGTGATGACAGCAACCGTTCCTGCGTCTTGCGAAAACAGCTCCACGGAGGCCGACATCTCGCTCGACAATGCCTCACGCCACCGGGTTCCATCTGAGTGTGGTGGTTCTGACACCAGCAACCGACCCATCGGTGCGAGCAGAGGAAGCGCACTCTCAATGACGGCCTCAGGTGACCCGAAACTTCGAGCAGTAATCACGTCAAATGTGCGCTCACCCTGAAGGATGCGGACATCCGCGCACATCACATCAACAGAGAGTCCAGGTTGATGTCGGCGAAGGCGAGTGGCTTGACGTTGTAAGAGGTCGGTTCGTTTTTCGCGTCGATCAATCAGTGTGACATGGACATCAGGTCGGTCATGAGCGATCACAAGACCCGGCAAGCCGCCTCCTGAGCCAATGTCGAGCACCACTGCATCGCTTAGGTAGGTGTCAAGGGCGGCGACAAATACACGCGCTCGAGAGATTTCTTCTGCCAGATCCGTTCTACCAATGACACCAGCATCTTGTGCGAGCTGCAGCACGCTCAGGAGGTGTTCATCCATCGTCATTACAATGCCGCCCAATGCGGCGGAGCTCAACTTGGTGAGACAATGACCCGACGGTTCGGATCTTCACCCTTCGATGCTGTCGACACACCCTCTTCGCTGGCGAGAACATCATGAATGACCTTGCGATCAGGTGATGCCATCGGCTCGATTGCAAGGGCGTTGCCAGACTCACGCACCTGCTGGGCAATCTTCTGGGCAAATGCTTCAAGTGACGCTTTCCGGCGTTCGCGATATCCCGCAATGTCAAGGCGAAGATGGGTGTCGTGATCTCCAAGGCGGCGCTGCGCAGCGACCCGGACAAGGTCTTGAACGGCGGTCAACGTGCGGCCTCCAGGCCCCACCAACAAACCAAGGTCGGAACCGCTCATGGCTACCTCGATCTCAGTGTCTTCTCGCTCAACAACCACGGTGGCTTCAACACCAAATGCGGTGGCCAGACCAGCCATGAACGTTTCTGCTGCCTCACCAACTGCCGCTGGATCAACCGGATCACGTTGTTCATCATTCATTGGTTTCTCATTCTTTGCGTTGCGAGTATTTCGTTGTCCGCCATTCTTGCGCGATTGTGACGGCTTGCTGTTACCCGACGTATCAGATGCTTGACGTTCGCGCCGCTGTTGGCCACCGCTCTTGTTTCCACGTGAGCGGCGATTGTCGCGCTTGGGCCGCACTTCTGTCGGTCGAACACGTCCCCGAACCTTCGCTTCACCGCGTGTACGGCCAAATAAACCACTTTTTGGTTCTTCTAACACCTCAATGTCGGCTTCGTCAGCTGCAACACCGAGTTGATCGAGAGCTGCCTCTGTTGCGTCTTCAACGCTCCGACCTGTTGTTGTCACCCATTCCATGAAAAGTCTCTTTCTGTCCTAGTTTCAGCGCTTGCGCTGCCCGCCAGGGCGACCTAAATCGCGTCTCTGGCTGTTCTTCGACGACTGTGGACGCCCCTTGTTGTTCTTCGAACCACCATTGGTTCGAGAATTCGAACCTTTTGGAGAGGGGCGTGTTCCGTCTGAGTTTGTGCTCTTTTTCTCTGAGGATGCTCCGGTCGCGTCTTCAAGTTCACGCTTTGCCCGAGCGATAAGACCGCCACCACCACTGTCTTTCTCAGAAAGTTCTCGAGCCTTCGCACTTGCGGCTTGGGCTTGGCGACCAAGCGATTCGTCGTCAGCGTAGAACCGTCGCGTGATGTAGAACTGCACAAAAATTCGGATAATCGACTGAATGATGTAGTAGATCACCAACGCAAGAAGGAAGAAGATCTGAAACACTGCGAAGACCACCGGCAGGTACTGCATGAGTTTCTGTTGTGATTCTGACATCGTCGGGCTGATCGAAGCCCTCGCTGCAACCATCCGTTGCTGGTAGAAGTACAACAAGCCGAGAACCACCACAAGGCCGGCATAAATGAGGCCTTGGCCAAAGTTGCTACCCAGCATGCTCGCCGGTGATTTTGAGAGGTCAAGTCCCCATGACGACATTTCGGTTTGACGAGCGAGCGCCTGGTACATCTCTGAATCAACAGAGAGATACCGGGGGAGGAAACCAATTGTTTCTTGACCCCGACCCACCGATGTCAACACTGCCCGGGCAATGGCTTCATTGCCACCAGCAGGCGTATATGTTGCGTCGTAAAGGATGCGAAACATCACGATGAACACTGGTGTTTGTGCAAGCAACGGAAGACATGAGGCCATTGGATTGACCTTGTGCTCCTGGTAGAGCTTCATCATTTCTTCGTTGAGTTTTTGGCGGTCGGTCTTGTATTGCTGCTGTAGACGGCGCATTTCTGGCGCCAAGCGCTGCATCTCCAACATGCCCTTCGTACTTTTCAGCGTGAGGGGGGTGACAATCGCCATCACGACGAATGCCGACAACGAAACGGCAATCATGTAGCTGCCGGTGAGTGTGTACAGCCAATTCAGCACAGATGCAGGGACTTCAAACACTCCGGCAATCAACGAAACTGTTGTCATTGGGACCTCATTGGTTCATGGTGGCGGGAGACTGGCTCGTGTGCGACATCTGGGACCGGGTCGTAGCCCGATGGTCCAAATGGCCGACATCTCAACAGTCGTCGAATAGTGAGCCACAACCCCCGAAGAGGGCCGTGTATGGAGATTGCGTCATGTGAGTAGTGCGAACATGTCGGTGAGAATCGACATGGAGATGGACGCCACTGAAACGCCTGCTGATACCACTCAATTGCCCGTAGCATGCGTTTCTGAATTCGCGACGTCGTCATGTTGCCGACAGTCCTTCGACTAACTGCTGCACCTGTTGCGCCAGCATTTCCGGCGTCATATCGAACATGTGTTCGCTTTTTGAACGGATAATGCCAACCATCAACGCTCCGGACGGCAGCAGGTTCATTTGCGCCTGCCTGCGGAGAAGTTCCCGTAGGCGCCGTCGTGCCAGATTTCGACGGACGGCGTGACCGTGGGCGCGACCGATCGAAAACGCCACCCGAGGTGGCGACATCGCTGGATCGGCAAGAAATTTGCACCACAAGACATCAGTCCGCACCTGAATTCCTTCGGCATCGAGTCGGGAGAACTCGTGCGCAGTGCGGATTCGGTGAATCAAGCGGAAAGGCGAGCGCGGCCCTTTGCCCGACGTGATTTCAACACGGCGCGACCCGCGCGGGTACTCATTCGAGCTCGGAAGCCGTGCTTCTTCGCACGACGATGTTGATTTGGTTGAAAGGTTCGCTTCACTTCTTCGTCACTCCTCAATGATCCCGGTCTGATCGAGATACATGGTGACCACGATCGGGCGTTCGGCTACACGACGGCTTCATTAGTATGAAACCAGACTCCCAAAGACTACGGTTTGTCGCGAGCGGAGCCAACCACACCTGCACTTTTACACAATCGTCGGGTTTTCCACAGGTGGCTCCGCGTGATAGCGTGCGATTTCCATGCAGCGCGCCGAGATGACGTTTACCTACAACAAAATCTCTGTTTTCCACAGATGTGGATAAACATGTGGGTAGTTACATCGATGTAATGCACAAGCAAATCCCCAGTATTTATCAGAAGATTTAGAGGACCAACCCAACATGGAACGTGAAGCGACTACCAACCTGTGGGAAACTGTCGTTCCACTTCTTCGCGATCAGCTCACTGAATCGGTGTGGTTCTCCACGTTCAATGACGCAGTAAACGCCGGCGACGAAAACGGAATCTTGCTTGAGGTGTCAAATACTGTTGCCGGTGAACGAATCATGTCGCGCTACCGGGGAATGATCGACGACGCGCTGACCGAACTTGGTTACCCCGGTTTCGCGTTTGCTGTGCGTGTTGCGACCACCGATGACGCACCCATTGACATCGAACACGAAATGCCGATGTCTGCTTCTGAACACAACCCGCCAGAGGTACCGCTTGGCGGAGATGAACCTGGCGGACTCAACCCTCGGTATGCGTTTGAGACATTCGTGAAGGGGGCCTCGAATCAATTCGCTCTCGCCGCAGCCCAACGGGTGGCCGAAACACCGGCTCGTTCATACAACCCATTGTTTGTCTACGGCGCAGCTGGCCTCGGCAAAACCCACCTTCTGCACGCAATTGGGCACTATGTCGAGTCTCATTACCAACATCATGTCGTGCGGTATGTCTCGACCGAATCGTTCATGAACGAATTTGTTGATGCAATCCGTTCAAACTCAATGGCCGGACTTCGACGTCGGTATCGCGAAGTCGATGTTCTTCTCATCGACGACGTGCAATTTCTCGAAGGTCGGGAAGGCCTGCAGGAAGAGTTCTTCCATACGTTCAATGCCCTTCATGGAGCGAATAAGCAGATCGTCCTCTCTAGCGACCGAATGCCAGATGCAATACCAACCCTTGAAGAACGTCTTCGTGGGCGCTTCAAGTGGGGTCTTATCACCGACATCCAACCACCTGATTTAGAGACCCGCCTTGCCATCCTTCGCAACAAGAGTGAACGTGATCAAGTTGAGGTGCCCGCAGAGACCCTCGAATTCATTGCGTCGAACATCACCTCAAATATTCGTGAGCTCGAAGGAGCGCTCATTCGTGTGACTGCCTACGCCTCGCTCAATGGTGTGCCGATCACCACCGACCTTGCGAAATCTCAGTTGTCTGATTTGCTTTCGGACTCTGTCGCAAAGCCACGCACCGACATGGAGTTGTTGGTTGAAATGGCTGACATCCTCGGGTATGAAGTTGACGCGTTGCGTGGCAAGAGTCGACAACGCCCATTGGTGACTGCTCGGCAGATTGCAATGTACGTCTTCCGTGAACTTACCGATCTCAGTTACCCGAGCATCGCACGCCTCTTCGGAGGTCGAGACCACACCACCGTCATTCACGCCGTCGAAAAAATCCAACGACAAATGGGTGAACGAAAACAGATCTATGAGCAGGTCACCGACTTGCTGCAACGGTTGAAGTCATGATGGCTGTGGATCACGTAGTGGATGACATGTGGTCAAGCCGTGGAAATCTGTCGCACAAGGTGGACACATCCACTGAATCACATCGGTGTGATCATCGCGCGGGGGATACCGCTCGGAAATCTTGTGACGACAAATATGTGCCGTGTGCTGGGGTGATTCACTCTTTTCCCCAATCCACAGCACCTACTATCACTAACACTCTGTATCTACCCTCTTTGGGGAAAAGGACCACGCTGTGAAATTTCGATGTGAACGTGAAATCTTGGCCACTGCATTAGCCACTGCTGGTCGAGGAGCAACAAACTCAACCGGTACCTCACCGGTGCTATCAGGTGTTCGACTTGATGTCGCTGATGACACGCTGACCATCACCGGCACCGATCTTGAACTGACCATTAAGGCATCGGTCCCGGTCGGTATGGAAGAACCAGGCTCAACTGTCATTCCTGCCCGTCTTACTGCTGACATCGTGAAGTCGCTTCCGGCTGGCAGCGTTGACGTTGAACTCACCGGCGACAACGTGTCGATTTCAGCGCAGCGCAGCCAGTTTGCAGTTCGTCCAATGGCGGTAGCTGACTTTCCTTCAATTGGGGCGCCCTCGAGCGAGCCATTTGTATTGTCGGGTTCAACGATGTCGGCTGCACTCGGCCAGGTGGTTCGCGCTGCGAGCACCGACGAAGCTCGTCAACAACTCACCGGTGTGCTCATCGTGTCGGAAGACGACGCGGTCCGCATGGTGGCGACCGACTCATATCGACTTGCGGTGCGTGACCTTGATGAAGGGGCGCTGCTCGGAGCCGGTCAGCAGGTGCTTGTTCCGGCGCGTGCACTCAATGAAGTGCAACGTCTGGTAAGTGGTGCAGAAGACCTCAAGGTGTATCTCGGCGAAAACGACGTTGTGTTCGAAATTGGTGATGTGCACCTCACCACTCGCCTTATCGCTGCTGACTATCCGAACTATCGAAACCTGTTGCCAAGTTCGTATCCAAACGTTGCGACGATCGGTCGTGACGCGTTGCTCGACGCGTTGCGTCGTGTTCGCCTACTCGCTCAGGGTGGTGCAACCCCGGTTCGCTTGCAACTTGAACCCGATCACGTGATCCTTTCAGCGATCACTACAGATGTGGGCGAAGCGTCAGAGCAAATCGATGCCAGCTTTGAAGGCGAACCGATGACTGTTGCATTTAACCCCGACTATCTCGCTGCGGGTGTTGATGCAGTTGATGGCGACGAAGTTCGACTCGCAGTCGTCGACCCAATGAAGCCAGCTGTACTTCGCGGGGTTGGCCACGACGAGTACCTGTACCTGTTGATGCCAGTACGGGTGCCGTGATGTCACGTCATGCTCGTTGAGCATCTTGAACTTGTTGATTTCCGAAATTATCGGCAAGCGACGTTCGACCTTACGGCCGGCACCACTTGTGTCGTTGGTCAAAATGGCCAAGGGAAAACCAACCTTGCCGAAGCACTTGCGTACCTGTCGGGCCTCACATCATTTCGCCAGGCTCCTTCTGATGCCCTCATTCGGGTTGGCGCCGACCAGGCAATTATCCGAGCTCAGATTGTTGAAGCCGACGGCCGTCAATCGTTAGTAGAGGTGGAAATCTCCCGGGTTGGCCGCGGTCGAGTTCAAGTGAACCGACAGCGGTTACAACGCACAAGAGATCTGCTTGGCACCGTGCGTACCTCTGTCTTCTCACCAGACGATCTCACGTTGGTGAAGGGCGGCCCGAGCGAGCGCCGGCGATTTCTTGACGACACCCTTGTTGCGTTGGCGACGAAGAACGATGCGCTTCGCCTTGAAGTTGATCGAGTGCTGAAACAACGCAACACACTGTTACGCCAATGTGGCGGTCGACTCGATGATGATGCGTCAACGACGCTTGACGTGTGGGATTCCCGCCTTGTCGAAGTTGGCGAACGGCTTGGCCGTGGACGCGCCGCACTCGTCGAACGTCTTCAACCGTTAGTAGCCGAGGCGAATCAGCAACTCGCTGGTGAGAGCAACACCGTGTCGTTGGCGTATGACCCTCAATGGCGTCATGAGGGGTTGGCCGCGGCTCTCGCTGCTGCTCGTCGTGATGATGTTCGAAGGGGCGTGTCAACGGTTGGCCCGCATCGTGACGATGTCGACCTTTCGGTGAACGAGTTGCCAGCGCGGACCCATGCATCTCAAGGTGAACAACGCACTCTCGCGTTAAGCCTTCGCCTCGGCGCACATCGGCTTGTGACCGATCATGTCGGGTCGAGTCCAATTCTCATCCTCGATGATGTCTTGTCAGAACTCGATAACGATCGGGCAACGGCGCTGTTGGGAGAACTGCCGGCAGGCCAAGTGGTCATTACAACTGCGGCACCGTTGCCACCTGCCGCCCGGCCTGAACGCGTCTTGAAAATCGACAGCGGTACGGTGATGTGTGATGAGTGACGATGACGAGATCATGTCGCTGTCAGACTCTCTTGACTCGGTGGTTCGTTCACTTCGCGGACCAAGTAGGGCAGAGGTTGGTGGCATTTTCGGCCGTTGGGAAGAAGCTGTCGGTGACTACGTGGCCCGACATGCCCGACCATCACGCTTTGAAGACGGGGTCCTTGTGATCGACGTTGATGAACCAGCGTGGGTCACCGAGATCGAGTTCCGCACCGAAGAGATATCCCAACGGTTACGAGACGTCGCTCAGGTCACGATCAACAACATTGAAGTGAGGGTGTCGCGCCGACGGTAACGATTCCGGCATGATGTGGCATGGCTTCTCAACTCCTTGAGCAACTTCGAACCGATCTGAACACTGCGATGAAAGATCGCGATCAACTGAAGACGTCGACGATCAGGATGGTGTTGTCGGCAGTTCAGGTGGCGTCGGTTGCAGGAGACGAGGCCGCAGAACTCACCGATGCCGAAATTACGGCGGTGCTGAGGTCGGAAGCAAAACGCCGAAGTGAAGCGGCCGAGCTGTACGAGAATGCCGGACGAGCCGAACAAGCTGCATCCGAGCGAAATGAACTTGCAGTGATTGAGGCGTACCTTCCAGCGGCGATGGATGACGCGACATTGCAGGGCATTGTTGACGAAGAAATCGCAGCTGCCCGCAAGGCAGGAGCAGAAGGCCCGAAAGCGATGGGACAGGTCATCAAAGCGGTGAAAGATCGTGTTGGCGATGGTGCCGACGGCGGCCGAATTGCCGGCGTCGTGAAGGCCTCGTTGGCCTAAATTTCTCCCGGTTGGAGGTATCCGTTGTCGCCGACTCGTGCACGTTTCGCAACCCGGCGTGACAGTTGTCGTGACCGGTCGGATTGACCGGTTCAGCGAACACCCGTTTGGTAGAATTTTCTAGTGCTCATGGGCATTTCAGCCTGTTTGCACGTGTGGAGAGAGCACGGTGCTCGACCCATATTGCGACGACAACAGATGAGGTACTGAGTGTCCAAAGACACCAAAAAATCAAAGAGTGAATATGGCGCGAAGGACATCCAAGTCCTCGAAGGGCTCGACCCCGTTCGCAAGCGGCCTGGCATGTACATCGGCTCGACCGGTTTGGCCGGGTTGCATCACCTCATCTGGGAAGTTGTTGACAACTCCGTCGATGAAGCAATGGCGGGGTATTGCACCAAAATTGGCGTGACGCTGCTCGCCGACGGAGGGTGTGAAGTGAGCGACAACGGGCGTGGTGTGCCTGTCGACCCGTACCCATCAGGCCCTCACAAAGGAAAGAGCGCCGCAGAGGTTGTGCTCACGGTGCTGCATGCTGGCGGAAAATTCGGCGGTGAGGGATACAAAGTGTCGGGTGGACTCCATGGCGTTGGTGTCAGTGTGGTCAACGCACTTTCTGAGCGCTTGACCATCGAAATCGATCGAGACGGCAAGCGCTACTCACAGGAGTATCACGACGGCGGCAAGCCCAAAAACAAACTGTCGTCGAAAGGCGAAACTCCAAAACGTGGTCGCACGTCAGGTACGACGGTGACGTTTTGGCCAGATCCGGCGATCTTCCAAGCAGAAGGAACAGAATTTGTTGTCCGCACGGTGCTCGATCGCCTGCAGATCATGGCATTTCTCAATCGTGGGCTCGAGATTTCGTTTATTGATCAACGACCTGAGCGCGAACAAGAAGTCACTTTTCAGTACAAGGGCGGAATCGTCGACTTCGTAAAGCATCTCAACCAGTCGAAAGACCCACTGTTTGCAAAAGTGTGCCACTACGAAGATGACGACGGAGAGGGCCAAAACCTCGATATCGCTCTCCAGTGGAACACCGGCTACCACGAAGGCATTCACGGCTATGCGAACGGCATTTCCACCATCGAGGGCGGCATGCACGTTGAAGGCTTCCGCACCGCATTGACTTCGGTGATGAATAAATACGCACGTGGCAAAAACTTGCTGAAAGAAAAAGACGACAATCTCACCGGTGAAGACATTCGAGAAGGTCTCACCGCCATCATCTCGGTGAAACTGCGTGAACCCCAGTTTGAAGGCCAGACAAAAGCCAAGCTTGGCAATGTCCCTATGCGGTCATTCGTGCAGAAAGCAACCAACGAACGCCTCTCAGAGTGGTTTGACGAAAACCCGACCGAGGCAAACAAGATCGTCAAGAAAGCAATTGCGGCCCAACAAGCACGTGTCGCGGCGAAAAAAGCTCGTGAAACAGTGAGGCGGAAAACCGCTCTGTCTGGGGCAGGCATGCCCGACAAGCTTCGTGACTGTTCATCGCGGAGCCCAGATGAATCAGAAATCTTCATCGTTGAGGGCGACTCGGCTGGCGGTACAGCCATTAACGCTCGAGACCCTCGAACTCAGGCGATTTTGCCGATTCGAGGAAAAATCCTTAATGTCGAACGCTCCCGAATCGACAAAATGCTGAAAAACAACGAGATTCAAGCGTTGATCACCGCAATCGGCGCTGGCGTCGGCGAAGATTTCAACGTCGAGAAAGCTCGCTATCACAAAGTGATTTCGCTGTGCGACGCTGACGTCGACGGCAGCCACATTCGCACCCTGTTGCTCACGTTCTTCTTCCGGCAGATGCGTGACCTCGTTGAAGCTGGATACATCTACATTGCGCAACCCCCGCTCTACTCGACAGAGGTGGGCAAAGAAAAGGTCTATCTCAAAGACGACCTTGCGAAAGATCGTTTCCTTGCAGAGAAACCAAATCACCGAAAAGAGTTCCAACGCTTGAAAGGTCTCGGTGAAATGGACTGGCAGGAACTCAGAGAGACAACCATTAACCCGGAGACCCGCACGCTCTTGCAGGTCACCGTCGAAGAGGCCGCCGAGGCCGACATGATCATGAGCGTGCTCATGGGCGACGACGTCGAAAGCCGTCGCAACTTCATCACCACAAACGCCCGCGACGTGAGGAACCTTGATTTCTGATGAGTGACGATCAAACCCCAGTCGAACCAGAAGAACAACACGTTCCAGTTCAGCCGATCGCACTCCAAGATGAGATGGAGAACTCATTCTTGGAGTACGCGATGTCGGTCATCATGTCGCGAGCGTTGCCCGACGTACGTGACGGGCTCAAGCCAGTCCACCGTCGCATCATCTGGGACATGGAGCAACAGGGTTTCCGACCCGATCGACCATTTGTGAAGTGTGCCCGCGTGTCGGGTGACACGATGGCGCGCTACCACCCACATGGTGACAGCGCGATTTACGACGCACTCGTTCGTCTCGCTCAACCGTTCTCTGTGCGCCACCCGCTCATCGATTTTCACGGCAACTACGGTTCGCCTGATTTTGGTCCAGCCGCAAGCCGCTACACAGAATGTCGGTTGCACCCACTTGCAATGCAATTGCTCGCCGATATCGATGAAGACACCGTCGACATGGTGCCGAACTACGACGGCAGCACAGAGCAACCCTCTGTACTGCCCGCAAGATTTCCCAACCTGCTCGTCAACGGGTCTCAGGGAATTGCTGTTGGCATGGCGACGAACATTCCGCCACACAATCTTGGTGAAGTCATCGACGCAACCATGCATCTCATCGACAATCCAGATGCAACAACCGACGACTTGATGGAATTTGTGAAAGGGCCTGACTTCCCGACGGGCGGTTCCATTCTTGGACGCGCCGGCATTATCGACGCGTACCGCACGGGGCGTGGCTCTGTGAAGATGCGCGCGACTGCGACCATCGATGAGGGCAAGTCGGGGCGAATGGAAATCATTGTCACCGAACTGCCGTATCAAACGAGTTGTTCTGCGATTGCGGCTCGCATCACCGAATTGGTCGACAACGGAGATATCGAAGGAATTGCTGACATCAACGACGGGTCATCCGGTGGCGAGACCTCCTTGGTGATCACGTTGAAACGTGACGCAAATGCAAACGTGGTGCTGAACAACCTGTTCAAGCTCACGCAGCTTCAGACCAGTTTCTCGATCAACATGGTCGCTCTCGTTGACGGTGTGCCTCGCACGTTGAACTTGCGGGATGCGATCGATGGCTATGTTCGTCACCAGATTGAGGTCATCACCCGTCGTTCGAATTTCCGTTTAGAAAAAGCGAAGCGGCGTGAACACATCCTCGATGGCCGCATTAAGGCGCTGAACGTCATCGATGAGATCATTGCGCTCATCCGAGGTAGCGAAGATGCACAAGCCGCAAAAGCAGCGTTGATGGAAAAGCCCTATGAGTTCTCAGAGGCTCAGGCTGTTGACATTCTCGACATGCAGCTTCGTCAGCTCACGCGTCTCAGCCGTATCGACATCGAGTCAGAACTCGAAAGCATCCGCGAAAACATCAAAGAGCTCGAATCGATCTTGGCCGACGACAAAAAACTTCGTGGCGTGATTAAAGACGAACTCAGCTCTGTCCGCGATGACTTTGCAGCTGACCGCGTCTGTGCAATCACCTATGACGAAGGCGAAATGAGTATCGAAGATCTCGTTGAAGACAAAGAACTTGTCGTTGTCATGACAGAGGCACAGTACGTGAAAGCGGTCTCTGCCTCGTCGTTTAAGACCCAGGGCCGCGGTGGCCGCGGTGTGTCTGGAGGCAAACTCAAACAAGACGACATCATCCGTCATGTCATCTTCACCACAGCCCACGCACATTTGCTGTTTTTCTCAAATCGTGGACGGGTGTATCGATTGCGTGCCCATGACATTCCCGAGCGCGAGCGCACCGCAAAGGGCATGCCGATAGTCAATTTGCTTCCCCTTCAAGCAGACGAGTTCATTCAGGCGATCATCGACACTCGTGACTTTGCTGGAGAACGGTTCTTGTTCTTTGCAACACGAAAAGGAACCGTCAAGAAGACGGCGTTCGATGCCTACAACTCGAGTCGACGCGATGGCCTCATTGCCATCAATTTGAACGATGATGATGAATTGGTGAAGGTAATAGAGACAACCGGCACCGACGACATTTTCATGGTGGCGAAGTCAGGAATGACGATTCGCTTTAACGAAGGTGATGTTCGAGCGATGGGTCGCTCCGCGGCTGGTGTTCGCGGTATGAAGTTGAAGACCGGCGATGACGCAGTCGTTTCATGTGATGTCGCCCGTGATGACACTGCGATTCTCCTTATGACCGAAGCAGGGTTTGGCAAGCGCACGCAGCTCGACAAATTCAATACCCAGGGCCGTGGTGGTCAAGGCGTGCGCGGCATCAAACTCACCGGCAAGAAAGGCGTCGTCGCTGCGGCGTTCATGGTCGGAATCGAAGATGAGATCGTGGCAGTTTCGTCGGGTGGTGTGACCATTCGCATGGAAGTCCGCGAAATTTCTTCCCAAGGACGTGATGCCACCGGGGTTCGCATCATGAACCTCGATGACGGTCAGACCGTTGCCTCTGTTGCCCCGATCATCGCCGGCGAATAGTCATAGCTCTACCTGCTCACACCACGTAGATGGCGGTGGCGGGTTGGTGTTGAGTGCTGCGCTCATTGGGGTGATTGCTGTCGTATTGAGTGTGGTGATTGGTGGACCTATGGCCATATTGGTGGAGCGTCAACAGGCGAGGGCTGCTGCTGATGCAAGTGCGCTCGCCGTGTTGTGGTGGGGTGCGGCTGTTGCCGACGACGTTGCGCGACGGAATGGAGCGGCCGTCGTCGATCTTCGCGAACAGTTCGTTGACGGAGGACGTCGTTCGATGGTGACGGTTCAAGTTGGCAACGCACGTGCTCAGGCGGCAGCGAGTGATGTACTTGACGGCTGAACCGAACGATTGAGTCACGTTGCGTACACTCGATGTCGTGGTCGAGGACACTCACGACGACGATGCTGAGGAACAGCCTGAGCAGGATTTGGAGCCTGACGCTCCACCGCGCACTACGCCTGTGCAGGTGCCAGAGAACTCCGATGAGGTGAGCGAACCAACAAGTGAGTTCGTCATGCCAGACATCGTGACTGCCCAACCATCAGGCGAGGTTCCACAAGTCGCTGAGGCTGAGAGTGCGACGGCAACGCCCCACTCGTCTCCAGCATTTCTTGGAGTTCGCCGCCAGGTGGTGTTGCGGCGGGTTGGTGGTCGACCACGAGTGCGACGAGTGTCGCGGGTACTCCGCCATATTGACCCATGGTCAACGTTCAAGGTGGCGGCGCTGTTTTCGCTGGTGTCATATGTGGTGCTGCTGACCGCCGGTGTGATGTTGTGGAGGGTCGCTGATTCGACGGGAACGATTGCGAATGTCGAACGCTGGTTCACCCAGTTTGGTTGGGAGACCTTTGAGCTACATGGTGATGAGATCTTCAGTGCTGCATGGGTGATCGGGCTGTTTCTCGTGGTTGCCACGACTGGGGCAGCAGTGCTGATGGCGACGATCTTCAACCTCATCAGCGATGTCGTTGGTGGCATACGGCTGTCTGTGCTGGAAGAAGAGGTCACTGAGCGCACGTTTGACCCGATTGAAGCATTTCGTCGTCGCCGGCCTGACTAGTCGAGGTTGAGGTTCGGGTTGGCGCCCCGATAGCGTTTCTCCTCTGCCGGGGCTATAGCTCAGTCGGTTAGAGCGCATCCCTGATAAGGATGAGGTCACAAGTTCGATTCTTGTTAGCCCCACTGCGGCGGCCCGAAGGGCCGCCGTTTGTCGTTTTCGACGGGCATGAGTGCGGACGGTTTACGAGCTCGGTGTATTGCGACGTCTGGCATGTGCCTTGTTTTCGGTGTTGGCGATTGCTGCGTGCTCTTCAAGCCCTGAGGTGCTGCCAGAGTTGCACTTCGGTGCATGTTGCGGAGAGTAGATTGACGATTGGCGAGCTTCGCTCACCAGATTGGGGAACATCATGCAAAAGATATTGAACGCCCGTATTTCTCTGTTCGTGTTGGGTCTCATGATGACCCTTCTGGGGCTAGGCAACCTTGTGGGAGCTGAGGATTGGGCAAAAGACCAGTGGACCGGTGCTCAAGGACGTGAGCTCGATATTGCAACAAGCGTCGAGTTGGCGTGGGGCACCAAAATTGTCACTTTCGGGCTGATGATCTTGATTCTCAGTTTCATCTTGAGCGGGGTAGCGAGGGCACGATTCGGCGTCATTGCGATTGTGCTCTTTGTGGCCGGAGACATCTTCACTGTGAGTTCTCTATCGGCGAAGGGCTACGGCGAAGATGCATCGATCCCAGTGCTCTTGATCATCGTTCCACTGTTGATCACCCTGTGGGCGTTGGTGTCCTGCGCGACCGGCTGGAACGAGAAATCGCCAGAAACCACCTGAAGCAACGCATCGACTGCACTATCAGGGCTGCGAACAGCTGAGATCAGGCTCAGGTTACGCATGAGATTGGCTTCGGCCGTCAATTAGCCATCATCAGAGTATTGAGCATTCGACAAGTTCTCTCAGGCAGACTGTGGCTATGCGTTTTGCTCGTCGAATCGTTTCGGCACTCATCATGACGATTGCTGCTGCTGGCGCCATCAGAGTGAAGGGTCGGGGAGGAACTCCGCCGCGCCACGGCGGGTGGCGACCGGTTCGCATTCCTCCACATGACGGTGGCGCTGAATGACAGTCTGGCTCGCCGGCGCTGGCGTCGTCGCCCACCGACTTTCACAACTCTGCGGTGACGACCAGTTGAGCCCGTTTGATCCGCGACGCGACCCATTCCCAGAACTCGCAGCAGGTGACATCGTTGTCCTTGCACTTCCTGGGCGCTATCGAGGACTCGTCGAACAGATTGGTCGCCACGGGGCGTCAGTCATCACCCTCGCTGACGATCTCGATGACACTCAGCAATTATTTGAATTGGGCACGTTATTTTCCTCGAATGATGCTGCGCTCGTGGTTGGAGCCGGCATGTCTCCCGGCCTTTCCGGGCTTCTCGCCAGACATCTCTCATCACGCCTGCACCGAGTAGACGAACTTCATGTTGCAATGCATGGCGCCGCAGGTCCGGCGTGTGCGCGAGTCCACCATCGTTCATTGAGTGGTCGGTCACCTGGCTACGTCGACGGTGACTGGAAAGAGTTTCACGGCGGATCAGGTCGCGAGCTGTGCTGGTTTCCTGAACCTGTCGGAGCGGTCGACTGCTACCGAGCTGAGTCTCCGCTCCCGATCTTGTTACACCGAGCATTTCCTGAAGCTCAACGTATTTCGTCACGTCGATCTGCTACTCGACGTGACCGTCTCACCGCTCGTCTTCCAATGCTGCGGCCACCTCATGCTGAAGGTGGGGTGGGAGCGCTTCGCGTAGAGGTTCGAGGATCGTCACCTGACGGCGCGCGCGAAACATATGTGATGGGCATCGCAGAACTTGTCGGATCGGTTGCGGCGGCCGTGATCACAGCAATGATCACCGAAATCGAGAGTTCTGGTCTGGCCACTGGCCTCGTGATTCCAGGCGCAACCGACCTACCCACTAACCGGCTGTTACATCACATCCAAGAACACGGGATCAGGATTCAAGAATTTACCGGTCATCCGTCAGACTGAACTGAATCGTGATGAGCCTGCTCGTCGCCGTTACCCAATTGGGCTTCAAGTCGTTCAATTGCAGACGTCAAACCGGCAAGTTGTTCACGCAGTTTCTCGCCTGTCACAACGTCAGCAAGCGCAAGACGTACGCCAGCAATTTCTCTCGCCAGGAATTCGGTGTCGGCCTGAGTGCGTTCAGCAACCTGGCGATCAAGCTCAGCCGCTGCACGATCACGCCGTTCTTGACGATTCTGCGCGAGCAAAATGAGTGGAGCGGCATACGACGCCTGTAGCGACAGCACCAACGTCAACAGAACAAGACCACGGCCCCACGGGTCAAACTGCCAGTCAGCGGGCGGCAAAATATTGAAGAGCAACCAGACGACAATGACGATCGTTTGGAAAACGAGGTAGCGAGCGGTGCCGAGCAACATTGCGATCGACTCACTGAACTTGCCAAAGGCGTCAGCGTCATACGACACGTCGAGCCGGCGGCGACGGCGCGGCTGAGAGAGATCGTTACGACGCTTCATGGGGTCACCATCGGTTGAACTGGGGTCGTGCGTCGACGTTGACGTGAACGCCAGTCAACTCCGAGTAGTCGGTCGACAACGTCGTCTACTGCAATTGCACCCAGCAGGCGTCCGGCCTCATCGAGGACCGGAAGTGCCATCAGGTTGTAATGGGCGAATTGTTCATGAACCTCTTGTTCGGGAGCATCAGGTGTGGTCGTCGGAATATTTCGAAGACAACGACCGAGCGTCATGCTTGGTGGCTCTCGCAACAGGCGTTGCGCGTAGACGACACCGAGATAGCGGCCTGTCGGCGGCATGAATGGCCCCTGACAAATAAAGACTTGGCTTGCGACCGCCTGCGACCAGTTCGGATCACGCAATTGCGCAAGTGCTTCAGCAACAGTGTCATCTGGCCCAAGAATGATGACGTCCGGCGTCATGAGACCACCCGCAGTGCGCTCGTCGTAGGAGAGCAACCGAGTGAGTACCTCAGCGTCTTCGTCGTCCATTGCTCCAAGGACAGCTTCACGTTGCTGGTCAGGCATCTCGCCGAGCAAGTCGGTGAGATCGTCGTATTCCATTTCTTCTAACACCCCGACAAGACGGTCAAGGTCGAGACCTTCAATAAGGCGAAGCTGTTCGTCTTCAGGTAACTCTTCGAGTAAGTCGGCGAGACGCTCGTCATCCATTGCTTCTGCTAACTGCCGACGCTGAGACTGCGGAAGGGCGCGCACAACGACAGCAACATCAGAGGGGTGTATATCGCGAAGACGAGCCGCTTCTGCCGCCATTGCGGTGTGCGCAGCAAAGAGCTGCTGCACCTCTCGCCAGTCAACAAGCCGATAGCTGGGTCGAGGCTTCAGTACGTGCCGACGGACGAGTCGAACTGTCGACACCTCCCACCATTCGCTGACATCGTCAGACTTATGTTCGAGACCGACATCGCTGACAGATTCCCCCGATGCGATCGACCGGTCGATCATCTCCGCCCCGATGAGGGTTTCGCCAGCACGACGACGGAATGGGTGAAGGTCGACGTCCCAAGAGCGCAACTGAGCGCCGCCGCCATCAAGTTGGCCAATCCGAGCCCAATTCACGAAAATTCGACGGCGTTGACTGTTCGCGACAAAGCCAACGACACGTGGGGCCTTACCCGGGCGTCCAGGTACGACAACAATGTCTTCAATACGGCCGATCTGCGCGCCACCCGCGTCAAGAAGCGGAAGCCGCGTCACTCGGAAGGCATAAATCACATCGCCCGCCATGGGCGCAGGTTACCCCTGTTTGGGGCTTAGAGCCTTGACACCTCAACCAACGTGTCATAGAACGCAACACCGCCACCCCAGTCGGTGAGGGTGTCGCTGGTGAGACTGTTTGCGACGTTGCCATCTCGGTGGTGCTGTTCCCACCATCCCCATGGAACGACGACGACACCTGGACGCACCCTCGAGGAGATGCGAACAGGGAGCTCAAGAGAACCACGATCATTGAAGACGCGCACTCGGTCTCCCTCACTGAGTGACCGTGCGACGGCATCGTGTTCATCGATCTCAATGAACGGGCCGTCTTCGGCTCCGCCATGGGTGTCCATATGGCTGTAGCCAGAATTCAAGAATCGAAGATGACGTTTTGACGTCATGAGTTGTAGCGGGAATCGATCGTGCAGTGGGCCGCCAGGCCCTTCCTGTGGGGCAACAAAATTAGGCAGACGGGGTTGCCCCATTACTTCAAGTCGTTCACTGACGAACTCAACCCGACCAGACGTGGTTGCAAAGTCACCTGCGCCGAATGGCCGACCATCTTCTGGGTATGGCACCCGTACACGGTGTTGTGCTCGCAATTCATCGAGATCAACATTCACCAAGATGTCGCGCAGCATCGTGAGATCGTCATCGAACAGCGATGGCTCGCTAAGGCCCATCGCTGCGGAGAGCCGACGGAAGAACTCTGGGTTTGACACTGACTCTCCGAGCGGATCGATCGCGGGCTCGTTCCAGCCGAGATAGAGGTGCCCCCACGATGGCGTGATGTCAGTTGACTCGATTTGTGTTGTTGCCGGGAACACGTAGTCGGCATATTTCGCCGTGTCGGTCATGAACTGTTCATGAACGATGGTGAGGAGGTCGTCGCGGACCATCCCTCGTTTGATGAGTTCAGCATTCGGCACACTCACCAATGGGTTCACGTTCCACATGATGATGGCATGCACAGGAGGATCGGTGTCGGTGAGAATCTCACCGAGCCGGCTCATGTTCAGGGTGCGTGGCGATCGGCCTGCAAGGAGATCAGGACGCGTGAGCGCAGCCTCATCAATTACTGATCCGTGCCACATGCCAACGCTGCGAGCGATTCCGCCTCCGCGATGCTTCCACGCACCGATGAGGGCAGGAAGGCAGGCGATGGTCCTGAAGAACATTCCGCCGTTCTCATGGTGCTCGGCACCAACAAGTGTTCGAATTACCGCTGGCCCGATCGTTGCGTAGTCATGAGCGAATCGCTCGATATCAGCAACGCTGAGACCAGTGATCGCCGCCGCCCACTCTGGGGTGCGTGTCGCTACATGCGTCGAGAGCTCATCAAAGCCAAGGGTGTGCTCGCTCACCCACTCATCATCAACAAGGTCGTCACGAATGATGATGTGCATGACTGCGAGCATCAACGCAATGTCGGTCCCTGGAAGGGGCTGCAAGAAATAGTCGTCATCACCGTCGGCGGCATCGGCGGTGATCGTCTTCACCGGATCAATGACGACGAGGCGTGCACCGGCTGCGCGTGCTTTTTCAATCGTTGGCCAGAGGTGGCGGTTGGTGAGGCGAGTGTTGGTTCCCCACAGCACGATGAGACGAGAATGCTCGATTTCCATCGGGTCGAGACTCTTGCCGTTGCCATTGGTCATCGATAATCCGGCGCCAACGGTGGGGCCACAGATATTTCTCAGCAGACGGCTTGCGCCGATGTGATTGAAGAAACGTGACGAGATGCCCTGCAGTGAGAGCACAGATTGATTACCGGCGTCACTAAATGGAAGGACACATTCACCTCCATGGGTGTTGACAAGATCGGTGAGGCGTTCACCTACGTCTCGAAGCGCAACTTCCCATGTCACTGGCTCGAACTCGCCGCTTCCTTTCGCTCCGACACGACGAAGCGGGGTGAGAATACGATCGGGGTGATACACCCGGTCGAGAAACCGGTTCACCTTTGGACATAACTCGCCGGCGGAGAATGGGTGGTCTTCGTCGCCACGCATTCGCACTGCAACACCCTTGTCGTCGGTCTCAACAACCCAGCCACAGGTGTCGGGGCAGTCGTGATGACACACGCCGTGAACGGTGCGAGAGCCGGTTGGTCGTTCCGTGATCGACATGGGCTCATCGTAGACGAGCGATTGACAGTACTGTCGAAGGGGTGGGACACACCCGTTCATCAGTGGTGAGCAACTGGGCTCGTAATCAGCGGTGTGTTCCTGATGCTGTTCATCAGCCGGTTTCAACTGATGAGGTTGCACGCATCGTTCGCCAAGCGCATGAGGCGGGCCAGAGAGTGAAGGTCATTGGCGCAGGCCATTCCTTTACTGCGACTGCAATGACCGATGGGGTCATGTTGCGACTCGACAACATGACACGGATCCTGAGCGTCGATCGTGAAGCCGGGCAGGTGCATGTGCAAGCAGGAGCCACCCTGCACGACTTCTGTCGTGAACTTCATAACTACGGCCTTGCGCTCCCCAACCTCGGTGATATCGACGTCCAGAGCATTGCGGGAGCGATATCGACCGCAACGCACGGCACAGGATCTGGCCTTGGCAATCTCGCTACCAACGTGGTTGCGATGACGTTGGTGAATGGGAAGGGCGAAATTGTCGAACTCAACGAAGGTGACCCCCGAATTTCGATTGCAGCTGTCGGCATTGGTGCGCTTGGCATCGTCTGTGAGGTTGTGTTGCAGTGCGTGCCGTCGTTTCGACTGCACGCCTACGAGACGATCGAGTATCTCGACGATCTCCTCGATGACATCCCATCGTTCGCAGAGAGCGCAGACCACGCAGAGTTTTTCTGGATGCCAGGAGCCCGTCGGTGCCAGGTGAAACGAAACCAGCGCACCACTGAAGACATCCAACGACCAGGGAAAGTCGCATACTTTCGCGATAAATATGTGGCGGAGAACCTCGCGTTTGGCACGGTGTGCCGTGTTGGAAGGCGTTGGCCGAGCCTTGCGCCCCGCATTGCAAAATTGGTGTCGTCATCGGTGTCAGAGCGTGATCTGATCGATGATTCGTTCAGAGTGTTCGCGAGTCCTCGCCTCGTTCGGTTCGTAGAGATGGAATACGGCATTCCGCTCGAATGTCTGCCAGAGGCAGTTCAACGAGTGCGTGAGGTGACGAAACACCTCAGTTTTCCCAGCCTGTTTCCGATCGAGGTTCGTGTTTCTGCCGCTGATGACATTGCGCTCTCAACAGGGTTCGGCCGGTCGAACGGCTGGGTCGCAGTTCACCAATATGTCGGCGCACCGTATGAGTCATATTTTCAGCAGGTCGCCGACATCATGGATTCATATGGTGGGCGACCGCATTGGGGAAAGATGCATTATCTCAATGCCGCGCAACTGTGCGAGAGGTATCCACGTTGGGGAGAATTTCAAGAGCTTCGAGCAGCGCTTGACCCAGACGGCACCTTCCGTAACGAATACCTCGACCGCGTGCTTGGCGTGCCCAACGCAAAGTGATCGCGCGCTGACGCGCGCTGGTCGCGTAGGGTTTTCGCGTGGCGGAACGCCGACGAACCTCAACCTCTGATTTCGGCGCTGGCCGCCGCGAATCTCATGATGCGTCAGGGTTTTACGGTCGGTTTGAAGCTCCCACGGTGAGCGACGACGAGGCGATTGCTGGCCCGACCTCGAATACCGAACTTTTTATTTGCGGTGATGCTCGTGATCTTTCGATGGTGGAGTCGGCGTCGGTTGCGTTAATTGTGACGTCACCGCCGTATTTCGCAGGCAAACAATATGAAAATGAGTTGGAGCGGGATGGCATTCCTGCGTCGTATCTCGAATATCTCGACATGTTGTCCGATGTGTTCGCGGAGTGCGTTCGGGTGCTTGAGCCCGGTGGTCGCATCGCAGTAAATGTCGCAAACCTTGGGCGCCGCCCGTATCGGAGTCTCTCGGCCGACGTCATCACCATTCTTCAAGATCGCCTCGGATTGCTGTTGCGGGGTGAGGTGGTGTGGCGCAAAGGTGCTGGAGCGAGCGGGTCGTGTGCGTGGGGGTCTTTTCGTCAGCCATCAAATCCGGTGCTGCGAGACCTCACCGAACGAGTGGTCATCGCATCGAAGGGGCGTTTCCAACGAGCGGTGAGCCGCTCGGCACGCCAGCGCGATGGCTTGCCGCATGAGTCGACGATCAGCACCGAAGATTTCATGACGAACACCCTTGACGTTTGGACCCTGCCCACAGAAAGCGCGAAGCGCATCGGCCACCCTGCACCGTTTCCCGTCGAACTTCCTTCACGACTGATCGAGCTCTACACATATCGGGGTGACGTCGTGCTCGACCCATTCATGGGGTCGGGGTCAACCCTTGTTGCCGCAAAACAGTTGGGTCGGCAATTCATTGGTGTTGATCTCGATGACGACTACGTGGCCCTCGCTCGTCAGCGTGTTGCAGATGAAGGCGACGAGGTTGACCTTGCCGTCGATGGCCGCTCAGGACGCGACACCGTTGACGATGTTGTTCGTGCAGCTGGCTTTAGTGAAATCATCGAGCGGCGAGTTTCAGGCACTGGCCTCAGCGTGATGTCGGCAACCTGCGCTGGTGAACATGTCGTAGTTGAGCAGGGTGGGCCGTTCAGTCGTGAACGCCCGGGCCTGCTGAATGGTGAGGCATTGTGGCGGTTGCTTGGGCGGGCAGCCGTGATTTCCGGAGTTGGAGAACGAGTGATCGTGGTCACTGCGGCGCTTCCCACTCCGAGATCAGAAAGCGATCTCGCATTGCGAGCAGTTGGGCCTCGGGTGCTGTTCGACGTGATCGATATCCACGATGCCGCAGCACGTGAGCGTCTCAATGCGTACGGCAAGGGTCAGAACACCCCGTTAGAAGGGTTTTGGACTGCCAAACAGATCGCAACCTACTGACTCAGCAACGCGTGAGATCGACGTTGTCGGTCAACCCACTGAGTTGTTGAGCTTCAATGAGGTCACCACCTGCAATCGGATCGATTGCCCACGCACGTGCTGCCGTTGTACGACTTCTCGACCAGATGACGCCAACGCCCTTCCCATCGACGACAATCACTGCGCCCGAGTCACCTCGAATGATGTCGCCCTCGAGTTCAAAACCGGGTCGAATAACGTCTTTCTCGAGATAGATGTCTTCGGTCGTGATCTTCACCGAGCGTCGGAGGGTGATCGGCATTCGGATGACCTTTTCGTCACGAACCACTCCAACCGTGCCGTTGATGGGAAGCGACGGCGACTGAAGAGGGAGTTCGGCGAGGGGCACCACCGACCGGTGGGGTTCGTTGACCTCGACGATGGCGAGGTCGTTAGTGGGGTCGAAGGCGACAATGGTGGCCGGTGCAACACCCAAGTACGTGCTGACGGTGATGTCAGACGCTCCAGCCAAAGTGTGGGCGCTGGTCAAGATGAGGGTCGGTGAAATGAAGGTCCCAATGCCTTGGCCAATCGTGTTGCGGCAACCGGTCGCCGACACGACAGCAGTCGCTTCAATAAGAGAACTTGCATCAGCATCGTCTGGTTGGCGTGCGGCAACTCCCAGCAATGTGACTGCGGAGAACAACACAGCGCAAACGACGACAACACACAGGAGGTGATGTCTGATGTTGGTTGCCATCACAAGTCTTTTGACATCCACACAGAGTCATCTTCAACGAATCCAACGCGAGCGTAGAGCGAACGTGCACGATCATTCGGGCGTTCGGTTTCGAGAATGATCCGGCGAACACCGAGGTCGGCACAGCGATCTTCAGCGGCGGCGATGAGTTGCCGTCCGATTCCTTCGCCCCGTTGCTGAACAAAGATTTCATCGAGGATGTAATCGGCACCTCCGACCTCGAGTGACCAGCCGGTGGACACGGCTGCGTATCCAATAGGTGAGTCATGTTCATCACATGCGATGAGAAGGAAGCCGTTCGCGTCGCTGTCGATAAGCCCGGCAAGCCCACTGCGAATCATGGATTCGTTCACTTCACGGTTGTCGGCCGCGCAGTATTTGACGCACAACGGAATGATGCGTTCAAGATCAGCCGGGGCTGCTCGACGAATCGTTACGTTCACCACAAGATGAGATTATGGGTCAATCGAACCAGCGACGAGCACAAAGAGATCGTCGCCAGTGTCGAGAGCACGAACACTCGCTGGGCTTGCGCCAGCAATCGCTGCTGACAGGTCATCGACGTCGACGATGACAGGGCCGGTGTCGCTCGACAGCACGACCGCTGTTGCATCTGGTGCAAGAGCGAGAGCCCGCCGACCGGCGAGGGTCACCATTTCGAATTCTCCGACGAGCACACCAGATCGGTCGGATG
>CBFHYI010000006.1:0-58826 GCA_965660025.1 uncultured Ilumatobacteraceae bacterium
CCAAACGATCGTGCCCGCAAGACGCCAACGATCGTTCCGAGGAGAACCCCTCCGGGAACTCCAAGACCTCCATGCCAGACCTTTGGGATCTCGCTGAGATTTCCAGAGAAACGGTCCCATTCAGTAACAACGTGATACAAGCGGGCGCCGATGAGGCCCGCTCCAACACCCCACATACCGATCGACGCCGCTGCTTCTGATCCACCCGTCTTGAATCGCTCAAGTCCAATACCAAGTCGCCGTACTGCGAGAACCACGCCGACAGCAATGAGGAACCCGTACACCCGCAACTCGACGGGCCCTATCGACAGACTTGACCATGAAGGTGAGGGAATCGATGCGAACATACCGGTAGCTCAACGATCAGTGTGCGAGTTCTGAAATGAACGCCAGGAACTTCTCAACGATCAACGCTTTGTCGTAGTCCTGTGTTGCAACGTGGTACGACTTCTTCAACCACACATGGTCGACACTTCCGCCGTATGTCGCCGCGAG
Organism: uncultured Ilumatobacteraceae bacterium; assembly: GCA_965660025.1. Classification (GTDB taxonomy): domain Bacteria; phylum Actinomycetota; class Acidimicrobiia; order Acidimicrobiales; family Ilumatobacteraceae; genus Casp-actino5. The sequence goes on from CBFHYI010000006.1 coordinate 496, forward strand.
ATGCGAACTGTCAGCGGGGTCAACAACATGGTCTTGTTCTGAGGTGAAGAGAAGTAGCGGCGCCTCGAGATCTCCCCACTGTTCCCATCGGGGCTGAACACCCTCAAAGAACATTGATCGAAGAGGCACGAGTGGGGTGCCTTCATATGCGGTTTCAAACGATTCTGGGTCAGCGATGTCTGAGCCAACTCCGGGAAGAATCTCCATGCCGTCCGCGATGAGTTCTTCAACCATCTCAACCTCTTCAGGTGATCTCATTCGTGCGACCGGGTTTACGCATATGAGACCAGCGACCGAGCGTGCACCTCCTACAGAGAGCGTGAGAAGACCGCCCATTGAGAGTCCGGCGACAACCACTCGCTCACATCGCTCGGCAAGGGCGTCAAACGCCTGGAGAGCGGCGCCAAACCAGTCATCCCAACCTGTTGTCATCATGTCGTCAACCGTTGTGCCGTGCCCCGGCAAACGGGGCATTTCAACGTCGTAGCCCTCAGCAATTGCCGCTTCCGCAAGAATTCGTACCGAAGACGGATTACCGGTGAAGCCGTGCAAAACGAGCACGCCGATCGTTGAACCAGCAACCTGAGATAGTGGTTCTGCTCCCGGAATAATCGATGGGGTCGACGAAGTGTGGTCAGCCATCTCCCCATTCTGCCTGAGAGTTGGCGTAGAGAAACCGCACTGACTACTCCGTAACCTTTCATATGTGGAGTCAACACCGCCTCGCTCCCCTCGCCGCGCCGCCAACTTTGCTTCACTCGCGGCGCTCACCCCGCTTATGGTGCTGTTGCCGTTTTCACTAATTTCGCTGCGACTCATCTGGATTCCCCTCAACGCAGTGCTCAACTTGTTCGGTATTTCGTTCACGTTTTGGTTGCTACCGATCGTCTGGGTGGCCGGTGCCGGTGTGCTGTTTGTTCGATTCGCTCAAACATTTCTCCTCACGCCTGCCCTCGGTGCTCGGGCGTTGACCATTGAGGAACGTTCGGTCGCTCAACCCGTCTGGCAAGAGGTTGCATCGGCTGCAGGAATTGATGCCGACAAATTTGTCCTCCGGGTCATCGATGCCGACGAACTCAATGCATTTGCCTGTGGAGGACATCTTGTGGTGACAACCTCATTCTCTTTGCAACACCTCGGGCCTCGTGAACTCGCCGGTGTGTTCGCTCACGAACTCTCGCACCACCTCGGCTTGCACACGGTCTCGCTCACCTTGATCCACTGGTTTTCGCTGCCGATCATCGCTCTTGCCCGTGTGGGGTTTGCCGTGAAGAATGTGGCGAGAGCCGCAACTGACACCTTTGTTGCCCATTCCTCTGCGCTGACGGCTCTCGGCAGCGTCGTCTCGGCAGTCCTCACTGCGGTGTCATGGGTTTTCCTCATCGTGCTCTACGCCAGCGATGCCGTTGGCAATCTTGTCGGACATCGATCAGAGTTCGATGCGGATCAACGAAGCGTTCGACTCGGTTACGGCCGCGAACTCGCAAGTGCGCTCAACACCGTCATCGCTCACGGCGGAGGCCAGCGCAGCATTGGGTGGCGTCAACGACTGAGTGCCTCCCACCCACCGGCCCGCACACGGGTGGCGCGGATTGAGGCCACCCTCCGTCATCCGTCGGGCATCTGATCGCGTCTGTTGCTAACCGCTGGCGAGGTCGGCGAACGTGGCATCGGTGAGGAATGCAAGATCGTTGGGGTCGATGGCGACATCGAGGCCTCGCCGGCCACCGCTCACATAGATCTCGTCATACAACTGCGCAGTTTCATCGATGACGGTTCTCAGGCGTCGGCGCTGAGCAATTGGCGAGATTCCTCCAACTAAGTACCCGGTCGATCGCTCAGCTCGATCAGGGGGGCACATTTCTGTGCGCTTCGCACCAACTGCCTGCGCGAAGAGTTTCAGCGAGAGCTGCCCGCTGACCGGAACGACCGCGCACATTTCTTCTTCACCCGCAAGCACGATAAGGGTCTTAAACACCTGATCTGGGTCAAGTCCGAGCAGGTCTGCCGCCTCGAGACCGAAATTGGAATTTGCCGGGTCGTGGTCATATTCGCAGAGCCGAAATGCAATCGACGTGCTCGTCATCAGCTTCACCGCCGGTGTCATAGTCCACGACTCCTCACACCAGCACGATACGGTCGAGGGTTGTGAGAATGTCTATCGAACCACCCACCGACCGTTCGGCATATGACTTCTCGCATCGCATTCGCGTTCGATTTGCTGAAACCGATGCAATGGGCATCGTTCACCACAGCAGATACCTCCCCTACCTCGAGGAAGCCCGGGTGGAATATCTCCGTCATATCGGCCACCCCTATCACGAGATTCGGGCGGAGGGCGTTGACATGGCGGTGCTGGAAGCAGGAGTGCAATACCGTCAGCCGTTGAAATTTGACGATGTGGTTGACGTGCACGTGGCAATGGGGCCGATCACTCGTGCCACCTTCCAGATGGTGTATCTGCTCACCGTGGATGAGGTCGTTCACTCGACGGGCATTACCGTTCACGGCGCAGTCACCCCTGAAGGACGCCCCACACGGCTACCTGCCTGGCTGCGCGGTTTCTCAAACGAGGCTCCCGGCACGTAGCGTCTGGGTGTGCGTTCACCTAAAGACTTCTTCCGTCCGCTCGCCGTCGGCGCCCCTGATCCCGTTCGCGAGATTCCGTTTCGGCCTAGCCGAATGCTTCATTTCTTTCCGCCAAATAACGAGAAGATGCGCAGCAAAGTTCCGTCGCTCGTCGGCAAGGTCGATGTGCTTGTCGCCAACCTTGAAGACGGCGTCCCGATGGCAGAAAAAGATGTAGCCCGTGCCGGGCTCGTCGATGTCGCTCAGAATGTTGATTTCGGTTCGACGCAACTATGGACTCGGGTGAACAGCCTCGATTCGCCATGGTGTCTCGCTGACATCCGTGCCGCCGTGATCGAAGCAGGGCATGCGGTCGACGTCATCATTCTCCCCAAGGTCGAAGGCGCCGAAGACATCCATTACGCCGATCGACTGATCGCGCAGTTGGAGGCCGAAGCTGGACTCACCCGGCCGATCCTGCTGCACGCAATTTTGGAGACCGCTCGCGGTGTAGCAAATGTGGAAGAAATCTGTCTGGCCTCACCGCGCATGCAAGGACTCTCACTCGGCCCAGCCGATCTCGCCGCGAACCGCCGCATGAAGACCACCCGAGTTGGTGGAGGACACCCCGATTACCTCGTGCGGTCAGATCCTGACCCCGACAACCCAGATGCTGACCGCCCAACATTCCAGCAGGACCTTTGGCACTACACGATCGCTCGTATGGTCGACGCATGCGTGATGGCTGGCATCTTGCCGTATTACGGTCCGTTCGGCGATATTCGTGACACCACGGCGTGCGCGGACCAGTTCCGAAATGCCTATTTGCTTGGATGTGTTGGGGCATGGAGCCTGCACCCTGACCAGATCGCCGTTGCAAAACAAGTGTTCTCGCCATCGGCTGAACAAGTTGCCCACGCCCGACGCGTGATCGACGCAATGGGTGACGGCACCGGCGCCATCATGCTCGACGGCAAGATGGAAGATGACGCATCGGTCAAGCAATGCCAGGTCGTCGTTCGCCTTGCCGAGCAACTCGCAGCTAGCGACCCTGAATTAGCCGCCCTTTACGAGATGGGATCTTGACATGTCGTCGTTGCGACCACGCCGATCGGTTCTCTACATGCCTGCAGCAAACGAGCGAGCGCTTGAAAAGGCAAAGACCATTCCAGCCGACGCCATCATCTTCGATCTCGAAGACGCCGTCGCCCCCGATGCAAAGGAGGCAGCCCGTGAAAATGCAGTTGCTGCCGCCACCTCAGGTGACTACGGACACCGAGAGCTGACGATTCGCTGCAACGGTCTTGACACCCCGTGGGGAGCAGCCGACATTGCAGCAGCTGCCGGGTCATCGGCTGCTGCTGTTGTCATTCCGAAGGTGACATCCACCGATCACCTCAACGAAGTCGATGCCCAACTTCGAGCAGCCGGCGCACCCGAAGACATGACGATCTGGGCGATGGTCGAAACCCCGACCGCGATCTTTGACATTCGATCGATTGCGGCTCACCCTCGGGTCAATGTGCTCGTCATGGGAACAAACGACCTCATCAAAGAGCTGCGCGCCGAACAACACGCCGACCGGGCCCCGTTGATTCCTCACCTCGCAATGGCACTTCTCGGAGCTCGAGAAGCCGACAAGGTCATTCTCGATGGCGTCTACAACGACGTGAAAAACCCCGAGGGGTTCCTCGCTGAAGCACAGCAAGGTCGGGCATTTGGCTTCGATGGCAAAACCCTTATTCACCCGACCCAAGTTGAACCCGCAAATGATGTGTGGGCCCCATCTGAGGCTGACATCGACTACTCCCAGCGAGTGATCGAAGCGTTCGATGAAGCGGTAAGCGAAGGGCGTGGAGTGATCACTGTCGATGGTCGAATGATCGAAAATCTTCACGTCGACAATGCTCGACGGGTCCTTGCGACCGCCGCCGCAATCGCAGAGCTCAACGGCTAATTACGACGCGCTGTCGCCTGAGAGGCGGCGACCAATCTCAACGATGCGTTCGGTCGCATTGTTCGCATCATCGCCCTGTTCTGCAAGCAGCATCGACCGGTCTTTCTCGGCTTCACGTTCCGCTCGCGCCGTATCAGCGCGAGCGATCGCCGCTTCGGCGCCGTGTTCGTGAATGAATTCGGCCCATTCGACAAGCGCTCCAACCATTTCATCTTCAGGTACGACCGCTACGTTTCGACCTTTAATGAACAGATGGCCTCGCTTATTTCCTGCAGCGATTCCAAGGTCGGCCTCCCGTGCTTCGCCTGGTCCGTTCACGACACATCCCATCACCGCTACCTGCAACGGAAGTTGACGTTCACCGAAGGCCTCCATCGCTTTTTGGGCAACGTCGATGACATCGACTTCTGCTCGACCACATGATGGACATGCAATGAGATCAACATTCTTTCGCTCACGAAGCCCGAGTGCCTCAAGTAGTTGGCGACCTGCACGAGCCTCCTCAACCGGGTCAGCCGTGAGTGAATACCGGATGGTGTCGCCAATGCCCTCCATGAGAAGCGTCGAAATCCCCGCGGTGGCTTTCACCAGCCCTGCGGGTGGCGGGCCTGCTTCAGTTACTCCGAGATGCAACGGATGGTCGGTCACCTCTGCCAGTTGCCGGTAGGCCTCGACCATCAACGGGACACTCGATGCCTTGACCGAAATCTTCACGAGATCAAAATCGACCTCGGCGAAATACTCGAGTTCTCTCTGCGCAGACTCGACCATGGCCTCAGGCGTTGCTCCCCCATACTTCTCGTAAAGGTCAGGATCGAGAGATCCTGCATTAACGCCGATGCGAATCGGCACCCCCCGATCTCTACATTCACTCGCAACTGCCTTGATGTGCTCAGGTCGGCGAATGTTTCCCGGGTTGAGACGCAGCCCGTGCACTCCTGCATCTAACGCAGCAAGTGCCATCTTGTATTGATGGTGGATGTCTGCAATCACCGGAACCGGTGAACGAGGAACGATCTGAGCGAGGCCGACCGCGGCCTCCAACTCATTGCAGGTACACCGAACGATGTCGCATCCGGCTGCGGCAAGCGCATAGATCTGTTGAAGCGTTCCTTCAACATCTGCGGTTTTTGTCACCGTCATCGACTGCACCGTGATCGGTGAGTCACCGCCAACTGGGACACCGCCAACATTGATCATCCGAGATGGGCGACGCTCCCCTGACCATCCTTTGACTTCCATCAGGTTCTCCTCACCGAATCGGGTTGACGATGTCGAGGTATAGACCGGACATAAACATGAATGCAAGCATCGCTACCACCGCCATTGTCAAAGGAACAAGCCGGGCGACATCGGCGTGATATCTCGAGCGCGTCCGCCCCTCTCGAGCACGCTCGTACGTCGCAATCGCAGCGTGACCACCGTCGAGTGGCAGGAGGGGGAACAGGTTGAACACCCCGACAAAGACATTCAGAAACGCCAACAGCTCGATAATGCCCGCGAAGCCTCCTGACTGGCCAACGTCATCACTCACCGCAGTGATGCCAACCAGAGTGGTCGGTCTCGTCATCGGATCGGCATTATCACCCGACAGGTGGGCAATGACGTTTGCAGGATTCAACACGGTGACGACACCCTTCACCGACATCCACATTTGATCGACCATGGCGGTGATCGAATGCCACGGTGCTGACCACCACGCACGTTGCTCGAGCGCTACCGGCATCACCGTCGAGACACCCAAAAATGCTGACGTGCCATCTCCGCCGACGAGTGCGTTCGAGCCGAGTGTGGTCCTCACCGCCATTTCAACGCCTGCACGCTCAATCGCGATGTCAACTGCGGATCCTGGTTCAAATGACCTCACCACATCACCGAGAGCACCATCGACCACCTCAAGACCGTCGACGCTCAAAATCACATCGCCGGGTAACACGACGCCTGTCGCTGGCATCTCTTCGCCCACTGACATCACTTCCGCGCCCGGCAACACCACTGCCTCACCCCGGGTCGCAAAGACCGCTGAGAGCAGCACCAGTGCCAACAAAAAGTGCATGAGCGAGCCCGCAGTAATGACGAGCATTCGCTTTGGATACGACTTCGACCGATAGGTCTGTTCTTCGTCAGCATCGTCGACGTCGTCCATCATGTTCATGCCAACGATGCGAACAAATGCCCCAAGAGGCAACGCCCGAACACCGAACTCGGTTGACCGATGATGCATGCTCCACACGCGTGGTCCGAAGCCCACAAAGAACTGGGTCACTTTCATTCCGCTCCAACGCGCCGTCGAGTAGTGACCGACCTCGTGGAGCACGATGGAGAGCAACAGCCCAACTGCGAACACGAACCACCAAATGTTTGCGACCGCAAGGGCAACAAAAATCCCAATGAGTACGACGAGGCCGATGATGCCCGAGCCCTTCTCATCTGGCGGTCGCTCACCAACCGCCCCACCAGCAACTACCTCTGATACGAAACGCGAAGGTGCAGTCGGTGCGGGCCACGCAGCAGGAGGCGATGACTCTGGTTTCAAGTGCTCAGACATGATTGCTCTTACGCAAGCATGCCACTGATCACACGCCTTGCGTCCTCACGAGCGCGACGATCGGCATCAATAACTTCGTCCACCGTTGACGGCTGTGAAAGCGTTGTCGCGTCGAGTACCGCCGCGGAGACATCGTGGATCTGAGCCCATGTGATTTCGCCATCAATAAACGCATCAACGGCAATTTCGTTGGCTGCTGAAATAACCGCAGGAGCAGTTCCGCCTGCGCGCCCTGCGGCATAGGCAAGATCGAGACATTTGAAGGTACTCCGGTCTGGTAGCTCGAAATTCAACTGCGAAAGTTGTGCCCAATCGATCGTTCCGAACGGTGTCCCTAGGCGGTGAGGCCACCCGAGTGCATACCCAATTGGAAGCCGCATGTCGGGCATCGACAGTTGAGCGATCGTCGAACCATCAGTGAATTCGACCATCGAGTGCACCACCGACTGCGGGTGAACGACCACGTCAATCTCATCGAATGCGGCACCGAACAGTTCGTGCGCCTCAATGACCTCGAGGCCCTTATTCATCAACGTTGACGAATCGATCGTGATCTTTGGCCCCATCGACCACGTCGGATGACGTAGTGCCTCGTCCACCGTCACATTCGCAAGCTCTGCCGCCGAACGGCCCCGAAACGGGCCGCCGCTCGCAGTGAGAACCAACCGAGAGACCTCTCGGTTGGTATCGATCGACGAACGAAGGCATTGGTGCAGCGCACAATGTTCCGAGTCGACCGGCACGAGTTCGGCTCCGTCAACCTCACGCAGCGGCTGCACTACGGGCCCAGCGGCAATCAGACTTTCTTTGTTGGCAAGTCCAAGTCGACGTCCGTTCGACAATGTTGCCATGGTGACGGGAAGACCAGCAAAACCCACGATCCCGTTAATGACGACATCAGCAATGTCGCACATCTCTGTCGCATCTGCCACAACCTCAATCTCGCTCAGCCCCGATAGTGCTTCGCTCACCTCGTTTCGCGCTACGGGGTCAGCTACCGCAACAATCGCCGGCCTAAATGTCTTGGCCTGCTCAATAATGACCGCAGCTGAGCGTCCAGCCGAAAGACCAACGACATCGAATGCATCGGGGTCAGCCGAAATGGTCTCAAGGGTTTGGCCGCCAATCGAGCCGGTAGAACCCGCAATTGCGACCCGAATAGGAGCCATCTTGATGATTGGCTATCAGCCAGCCCACGGCTCGAGAATCAGCGTCAAGTAGTAGACGATCGGCAGCGTCAGCAAGAAGCCGTCAAAGCGGTCAAGCACCCCACCATGGCCTTTCACCAATGATCCAAAATCTTTCACGCCGAGATTCCGCTTAAACATTGACTCGACGAGATCTCCCATCGGGGCAAAAATCGAGACCACGATTGCGAGCAGCAGCAGATCACCTGTGCTGTCCCACGTGGTATTCCATCCGCCGATCCCGGCCACGATGAGCACCACGATTGTGAGCAACGCCCCACCGATAAATCCTTCGACGGTCTTCCCGGGGGAAATCCATGAACGCAGAGGTGTGCGTCCAGCCGCTGCACCAACGAACAGTGCACCAACATCGTTCGCAACCACTGCGAGGGCAAGCATGAAGAGGGTGTCGGTACCGTTATCGGCCCGCAGCACCTCCCCAGTCGTCGAGAAACGAAGAATCAATCCGGCGTATGCACCGGCAAGCCCGACCCACACGATTGGCAACGTCGTAATCGACACATTTGGAAGCGGACCGATGTCGACCGACCGTGCCCCGATATAGGTGCCTGCAGTGGCGATGAATGCAAAGACAATGACGAGTGGGAGTGCACCGTCACCTTGCCAATACGCAGCGATCGGTGCGATCACACATGCGACAATTCCAGGAACGACCGCTGGCCGGTAGCCCTTCTCAGTCACCTTGTCGTAGAACTCGACGGCGGCGAGTCCCAACACGACGGCAACGAGTATGAGAGCCGCCCAGGGGCGATAGACCAACGTCCCAACAAAAATCGCAACGAGCAAAATGCCAACCGCCGTTGCGACCGGCAAATCGCGACCACTTGACGCCGGAGCGCCTGGTCGAGGGGCGGAGCCTTTTGACTTTCCAGCAGCACGTCGACGAGTACCGCCCGAATCTTCTCGAACCGCAGCCTGTGACTCTGACATGGGGCGATCCATTCCTGATGGGTCAGTTCCGATCACGATCCGGCTCTGCTGACCTGTGGAAGAACCCACCGAGTCCGCAGGTTCGTCGAATGTGCCAACCGCTGGCGATTCCCGCGTTGGCTCAGGGCTGTCGCCCGGCTGCCACGCAGGCTGCTCAGCGGTAAACGTCGCCCACAGATCGTCTTCTGACCGGCCGGTTGGAACGTCATCGTCAAGTATTCCGAAATCGTCATCGTCAAATGAGCGAACGGGTGCTCGCTCTTCGGTATCTTCGGCCGACTCATCGGAACGAGAGCTCCCGCCCGACGGCGCCTCAGTCCAATGCGGCAGAGGCCCTGACTCATCGTCGAATGAAAACGTTGGTGTGGCCGGCTGGTCTTCTGATGTCGAATCGTCGTCCGACTTACGACGATCAGGGCCATCAAACAACGAGCCTGAATCGCCCCACATGTCATCACTCATCGTTCATCACCTCTCTACACCTCGAGGAGCTCAGCTTCTTTACGGCCGAGTCCTTGGTCGATTCGCTCCACGTGCTCGTGGGTGTACTTATCAAGTTCTTTTTCTGCACGATCAAGATCATCAGCAGAAATATCGCCATCTTTCTCGCCTGCCTCGAGCGACTTCCGTGCATCACGTCGAATATTTCGAACGGCGATTCGGCCGTCCTCAGCCATATTTTTCGCCACTTTCACATAGTCGCGCCGGCGTTCTTCGGTGAGCGCTGGAAAATTGAGGCGAATGACCACACCATCATTGTTCGGTGCGACTCCCAGATCGCTTTCCCTAATCGATTTCTCGACTGCAGGGAGCGACCCCCGGTCGTGAGGCTTGATCAGCAACTGGCGTGCCTCAGGAACTTGAATAGATGCCAATTGCTGCAACGGAACGTGCGCTCCGTAGTACTCGACTTGCAACTGCTCGACGAGCGCAGGAGCGGCACGGCCGGTGCGGACGGTAGCGAACTGCGACTGCACATGCAGAACGGCTTTTTCCATCTTGTCGATGGCTTCGAGAATGGTCTCGTCGATCACCCTCCTAGCGTACCCACCCGCTGCAGCCCGTTGGGGACAACCCGAAAATGTTGGGACGGCGTTCGGATTAGACGTCGTGCACCATGGTGCCAACCGCGTCGCCGCACAGGATCGACCGGAGCGCTCCAGGTGCCGTCATATCGAACACGACAATCGGAATCGAGTTATCACGGCAAAACGCGATAGCCGTGGCATCCATGACCTTGAGGTTCTTTGTCATGACCTCCATGTAGCCAACCTCGTCGTACTTCACCGCTGACTCATCAACACGGGGATCAGCGTCGTACACGCCGTCAACACCTGAATGCGTTCCCTTCAACAGGGCATCAGCTTCAATTTCTGCCGCCCGCAATGCTGCAGCGGTGTCGGTGGTGAAAAACGGGTTTCCGGTACCAGCGGCAAAGATGACGACACGCCCCTTCTCGAGGTGGCGAACCGCACGACGACGAATGTACGCCTCAGCGATTCTTGGCATCTCGATCGCAGACTGCACACGGGTTGGTTGCCCTTGGCGCTCAAGCGCGTCCTGAAGGGCCAGAGCGTTCATCACTGTGCCCAACATGCCGATGTGATCGCTCTGAGTGGCGTCCATGCCTTCCATTGCGCCGGTGCGGCCGCGCCAGAAATTTCCGCCACCAACGACGACGGCGACATCAACATCAAGGTTCTGTCGAAGGTCAATGATCTCTCGGGCAGTCGCATCGAGGGTCGGCCCATCAAGTCCGCGACCCGATGGGCCAGCGAGTGCCTCACCTGAAGGCTTAAAGACGATCCGTCGCCATCGTGGGGTGGTCGTCGAATCGTCGCTCATATGAGAAGTATCTCAGCCGATCTCAACCTGAGCGAACCGGACGATCTCGGCCGACCCAATTACCTGCTGAATCGACTGCTTGTCGTCTTTGGCAAATGGTTGCTCGAGGAGGCACACATCTTTGAAGAACCCGCCAATGCGGCCTTCAACGATCTTGTCGATCGCTTGCTCTGGCTTACCCTCGTTGCGTGTGATTGTTTCAAGCGTTGAGCGCTCGGTGGCAACCACATCGCCAGGAACATCTTCCCGGTTGAGGTACTGCGGGCGTGCGAACGCAATGTGGACGGCGATGTCATGGGCAAGTTCGTCACTCGCACCTGCCATCTCAACGAGAACACCGTTCACCCCTCGGCCACCCTGAATGTGCTCGTAGTGTCCAATGGTGTTGCCGTCAGCAGCCACCATGTGCACAACGTTGCCAAGTTCGATCTTTTCTTTGAGGAGAATACGAAGCTCCTCGAGTTGAGTTTCCCGGCTTGCGATTGCGTCGGCACCTCCGGCGAGAACTGCCTTCAGTAGTTCGGCGGCCTCACTGAGAAAGTGCTCGCTACCGGCGACAAAGTCGGTCTCGCACTTCAACTGCACCATCGCAGCGGTCGAGCCTTCAATACCGAGGGCAACCAAACCCTGGTTATTTTCTCGGTCGTCGCGCTTCGCGCTTGCCGCCAACCCCTTCTCTCGTAGGTACTGCTTGGCGGCCTCGATATCACCCGATGATTCTTCGAGTGCCTTCTTGCAGTCCATCATGCCGGCGCCAGTTGATTCGCGCAGCGCCTTCACGTCTTGTGCGGTAAATGACATCTGTCAGCCTCTCTTCAGATCATTTCAGGACTCAGCCGAAGCATCAGCTTCTGCGGTCTCTTCGGTAGCCGGTTCGTCGGCAGGTGCTTCTGCTGAATCGGCAGCAGCATCATCAGCTGCCTTCTTTGCGGCCATCCGTGCCTCTCGCTCGGCCTGAGCGCGAGCGGCGGCGGCGCGAGCCTCAGCCTGTGCCTGAGCAAACGCTGCCTCCTCTTCAGGGGTGCGCTCTTTCGGCTCTGGTGTGGCAGGAGCTGCCTGCGGGCGGCGCGACGCAATGTATTGGCCTTCAAGAACGGCTTCTGCGATCACGTTCGCGAACAATGCATTGGCGCGAATCGCATCGTCGTTTCCAGGAATCGGGAACTGAATGGAATCTGGATCAACGTTGGTGTCGACAACCGCAACAACAGGAATTCCTAGTTTGTTTGCCTCGGTGACCGCAATGTGCTCTTTCATCGTGTCGAGGACGAAAATCGCTTCCGGCGCTTTCTTCATCGAACGAAGACCACCGAGGTTGCGCTGCAACTTGGTGAGTTCGCGGTCAAGAAGCAACGCCTCTTTTTTAATCATGAGATCGAACTCGCCAATTTCTTTCTGGCGCTCAAGTTCGAGCATTTTGTTGACACGCAGAGAAATGGTGCCGAAGTTCGTGAGCATTCCGCCGAGCCAACGCTCGTTGACATACGGCATTCCGCAACGATCTGCGGCCTCGCGAACTGGGTCTTGAGCCTGCTTCTTCGTTCCGACGAAGAGCACGTTGCCGCCGTCTGCCACGAGGTCACGAAGGAAGTTGTAGGCCGTCTCGACGCGATTCAAGGTTTGGTCGAGATCAATGATGTAAATACCGTTGCGCTCACCGAAGATGAAGCGGCGCATTTTTGGGTTCCAGCGTCGGGTCTGGTGGCCGAAATGCGCACCTGCCTCAATCATCTGGCGCATGCTGATGAGAGCCATGAAAGTCTCCTATTTGGGTTGCGGTTAGGTTCACGTCAGGGCGCCGAAACGACCGCAAATGACGGGAACATGTCGTATCTCGAGTGACCCGAATACTCGGGTGCTGACCGGTTGGTAAGCCGTCCGACACGCTATCGGCGAGTGGCCGAAATATCACCGGGCTCATAAGGCGAACATGACGCCCTTGGCTTCGTCGCTCGACCAGGTGCGTCGAGGGGAACGAGGCGAGCCCGGCCACGCCCCGCTCGCAGCCATAGCTCAGGATCAATGTAGGTTCCTCCAGATCGAACACCGAGGTGGATTGGCCCCGTGGCAAGACCGATGAATTCACCCGCAGCAATGTTCGACCCGCGTGGACGACGGCGATCAATCTCAATTCCACCAACGGTGACAAGAAGAGAAGTTGAACTGCCTTCGACGATGACAGTGAGATAGCCCGTGAGCCCGACAGAGCCGTGAAACCACACCGTTCCACTCACCACAGAACGAACGTCCTCACCCGACTGGGCGGCAAATTCAAGGCCGCGATTTCCTGAGCACCAACGACACGGTGGCGGCCGAAACGGATCGCTGATCGGCCGGTTGACGGGAGGGCGCCAACAGCCGAGCCTTCCACTCTCGACGGCGCCGGTCAGCGCAGGTTGATCAATGGATTCCTCGACAGAACTCCATGCCATTTGCTCTTCGGCGTCAGACCGAGGCTGACCCGTCCCTCGATCTTGCGGGTGGCTCGAGGCCGGAATGATGGTGCCCACAAACACCGAGATGACCACCGCGACACGAGCGATCACTGTTTGCGCAGTCGACGCGCTACAGGTGCCCGGCTGCTCGCATTCGAGAGCGAAGTCGCAACACCGACTGGGCATGCAGCTGCGATACACGAGACTCGGTGACATCGAGAATCTCCGCGATGTCGGCGAGCGTCAAGTTCTCGTCGTAATACAGAGAGAGAACGAGTCGTTCCCGCTCTGGAAGTTCGCGCATCACCTGCCGAATAATGGAGCGAAGCTCTTCGGCTTCGACCGCCACTACCGGGGTATGCGACCCGTCGAGCTCGTCTGCCTCGGGTTCGAAACCCATCGAAATCGCTCTGTCGAGCGTGCCGACCGTGGTTGATGCAACTTCGGATAGCCACGTTGCGAGCTCGTCGATCGAAATTTCGAGGTGTACAGCGAGTTCGTCTTCGTTCGGAGAACGGCCGAGTTCTCGCTCGAGCTCTGTTAACGCCTGTTCGATTCGGCGACCTCTGGTGCGGACCGTTCTCGGAACCCAGTCGAGTTCGCGAAGACCGTCGTAGATCGCACCTCGAATTCGAGGCGCTGCATATGTCTCGAATTTGACCCCGTGGGACGGGTCGAACTTTTCGATCGCATCGATCAATCCGAACACTCCGTAGCCGACCAAGTCGGCTGGATCGACTGAACGGGGAAGGCCTGAACCAACGCGACCAGCGACGAACTTGACCAGCGGCGAGTAGTGCACGATGAGATGATCTCGGGCCGACGACGCTCGCCTGCGATTCCAACGATTCCATTGCTCGGCAAGCTCGGTGGCAGCGTCGACGAGACCTGGGCGCTGTCCGGCCGGAGGTGGAGGTGTCATGCTCGTGGATGCGATTGTCGATACGCCGCCGTAAGCCGCTCTTTACTGACGTGCGTGTAACGCTGAGTGGTCGCAACATCAGCATGCCCAAGAAGCTCTTGAACCGCTCGGAGGTCGGCGCCGCCATCGAGGAGATGGGTAGCAAAGGTATGACGGAGCGCGTGCGGATGGGTTGGCGTTGCGCTTCGGCGATCAAGAATGCGGCGAACATCGCGCGACGTCAGCCGTCGGCCACGCTCATTGGTGAACAGGGCATCGCCGGCCTCGGAAGGAGCGGCTTCGTGTCGAATCTCACACCATGCTGCGACGGCATCGCAGGCGGGCTCACCAATCGGAACTCGCCGCTCTTTCGAACCTTTTCCCCACACGCGCAACGCCTGATGGTCGAGGTCGAGTGATGACTGATCGAGCGAACAGAGTTCGGCAACACGCAAGCCTGATCCGTACAGCAACTCAAGCACCGCGTCGTCTCGCCGACGACGCCAAAGCGGTTCATCAGGGTCATCGACGGGTTCAAGAAGATGCTCAAGATCTCGCCGATCGAGCACTTTCGGTAGACGACCAGTTCCACCGCTGACATGCACCCCAAGGGTTGGGTCGGTGTCGGCAACATTGTGACGAAGTGCCCACCTGAAATACCGCCGAATTGATGCGATTTTTCTCGCAATGCTTCGTTGCGCGTATTGCCGGGTCGAGAGGTGAGCAACATACCGACGGACATTCGTCCGATTGACCGAGGAGGGATCGTTGATGTTCATCCGTGCAATGAATTCGGTAAACATTCGAAGATCGGTTCGATAGGCCTCGAGGGTTCGTTCTGACAGCGAAGTCAATGACGCAACAAACCGGTCGATCTGCCACAGATCGACCTGGTTCGACTCGGTCGTTGGATCGATGTCCACGTAGACGAGGGTATTCGCTCATCAGAGCTCTCCACCGGACACCAACATCGAACTCGCCAGTTCAAACCACCCGTTGGTCTCGATGATGATCTTTCGCTGAACAAGCTCGCTTATCACAATGACGGTTTCGCCAATCGGCAACGACAGTCGATCAACAATCTGACCAAGCGTCAACGCCTCACTTTTCAACAGGTGCACGATCTCAGTTGAATTCTCGTGAAGACCCGCTGCCCGGGTCGATTGTTGTGTGCTTACATGTGTGATGCCAAGGGCCTGAATCACATCGTCAACGCACGTCACCGGCGTTGCCCCATCTCGAATCAGAGCATTTGTTCCGCGTGATGTTGCCACCCGTGGACTTCCTGGAACCGCCATCACTTCTCGACCACGATCAAGTGCCTCTCGCGCCGTGATGAGACTTCCGCCGGTCGAATCGCTCTCGACCACGATGAGAAGTTCGGCGAGGGCCGCAATGAGACGATTCCGCATTGGAAAGCGATATGGGGCTGGAGCAATTCCTGGAGGCCACTCGCTGAGAACAAGATGGTGCTCGCACATTTCATCGAATAGTTCTTGATGCCGAGCCGGATAACACCGGTCAAGCCCACATCCGACGACCGCAACCGTGGAACCTTGTGACATGGCCCCTCGGTGAGCGGCTGTGTCGATACCGAGCGCAAGCCCCGACACCACGATGACTCCAGCCGCGCTCAACTGCTCTGCAAGTTCGCTTGCGGTTGCTCGTCCCGCCGCCGTTGCCCTTCGGGTGCCGACGATTGCCACCATTCGCTGTGCGAGTAGAGATCGATCACCTCGAAGAAAGATGGCTGGCGGGCGGCTCTCGTCATCGCGGAGACGATCTGGTGTATCTGCAGAGTGAGTCGCCACCACTCGAATAGAGAGTTGAGTGAGCGTCGCTCGAAGCTTGTCGAAATCAAGGGCAGTTGCTTCTCTTGCTACATCTTGTTGATGACCGGGGCCGATCATGCTGAGGTTCATCGAAGATCTAGATGAGATGTCAGCCCACAGATTGCACGGCTCGGTTTTCGCTAGCGCAAGTCGAAGTTGCCTCGGGGTCAGCGCTGTTAGCGACGAAAGAGCGGCGAGCGCAACCTCGGAGTCGGTCGGCACATGCGACGTCATTCTCGATCAGCCCCGACTGTGACTCGCAGCGACAACGCAGTCGCAACGTGTTCTTCCTGAATCACCTCTTGAGGGGCTGGCTCTAAGTCGGCGATCGTACGTGCCGTCCTTCGAACCCGGTGAAGACCTCGCCCGGTGAGACGACCCGCGTCGAGTTCACTTCGAAGTCGATCGACTGCTGCTGAAGTGAGGGGTGCAAGAGCATCGATCTCTGCCTGAGGAATGTCGGCATTTGTACCCCCTGAGCGTTCGAATGCCCGGTGACGAGCAACCTGAACACGCTGAGCCACCGTGGCGCTCGACTCTGACGGCTCGGTCGCCATAAGGTCACCGACCTCAGGGCGCTCAACGGCAACGCGCAAATCAAATCGATCAAGAATTGGCCCCGATAAGCGGCCGAGGTACCGACGTCTCGAGCGCTCGTCACATCGGCACATGCCAGGTCGGAGCCCTTCTCCGCATGGACATGGGTTAGTCGCACCGATGAGTTGAAATCTGGCTGGCAACGTGACGTGGTGTTGTGTTCGGCTGATCGAGATCGTTCCGGTTTCAAGGGCCTCGCGTAAGCAATCGATGACAGCCGGAGAGAACTGCCCCATCTCGTCGAGGAACAGCACGCCACCATGAGAAATGCTGATTTCACCCGGGCGTAGATAATGAGCTCCCCCACCGACAAGAGCAGGGGCTGTCGATGTGTGATGCGGAGATCTAAACGGCGGTCGGCGCAGCAGCCCGCCCGAGGGCAGCGGAACTCCCGCAGCCGACTGCACCATCGTGACTTCCAACGCAAGCTCAGGGGGAAGATCAGGAAGTAACCGAGGGAGGCGTTCGGCGAGCATCGTCTTGCCCGAGCCTGGAGACCCGATCAAGAGCAAATGATGACCACCAGCAGCCGCTACTTCTAGGGCATAGCGGGCGACCTGTTGACCTTTCACATCTGCAAGGTCTGGTCCACCATCGTCTTCAAGACTCTGGGTGTGAGGTGGTGGATCGCTACTCCACTCACCGATACCAGCAAGGGCGTCGACAAGGGTGCGTAACGACGGAGCTGACCGGACGTGCCCGTTGGTAACGAGTCGAGCCTCGCTGACGCCACCTTCGGGAACAATCCAATCGGCATCTGGATGCACACCAACCATTGGTGCAGTGCCCGGTACCGGGCGGATCGAGCCGTCTAAACCAAGTTCGCCAAGAGCACATGTTGTGGCAAGGGCTTCGGCCGGTAGCTGCTGGGTAGCGAGCAACACGCCGAGTGCGATCGGAAGATCAAGCCCAGACCCCGTCTTGCGATGATGCGGTGGTGCGAGATTGACCGTGATCTTCTGGTCGGGCCAATTGAGACCAGAACTCAGCACTGCAGCCCGCACTCGATCACGAGCTTCACGGCACGCCTCATCGGGAAGCCCCAACATCGAAAAGCCTGGGAGGCCTCGACCCACGTGAACCTCGACTTGAACCGAGAAGCCACGTGCACCAAGGATGGTTGCCGACGACACGGATGCAATCACAGGAAGAATCTTTCGCAGATGTGCGGAATGGGGTTC
Organism: uncultured Ilumatobacteraceae bacterium; assembly: GCA_965660025.1. Lineage (GTDB taxonomy): Bacteria > Actinomycetota > Acidimicrobiia > Acidimicrobiales > Ilumatobacteraceae > Casp-actino5. The sequence goes on from CBFHYI010000006.1 coordinate 18,498, forward strand.
GTCACCCGATGGGTGTCGACAATCTAGGGAGCCGTTGTGTCACACTCGTTTTGTGCAGAAGAAACGTCTTGGTTCGATCGCAACCATCGTCGGATTCGCAATGACAACTCTTTCTGCCTGTGGCGAGGCGACACCTGTTCCTGATGCGGCCGCTTTCTGCGAGGAACTTCGAAGCAACCGGTCAGCAATCGTCGCCGCAACGATTAACAGCGATCTCGAACTCACCGCAACCCTTGAGCTCTACCGACGCTTACAGACGCTTGCGCCGTTGGCTGTTGCTCAAGAGTGGTCGAACGTGCTCCAAGCAATCGAGACTGCGAATACCGTTGTTCCTGGCGACCCAGACAGCATTCAACGTGTTGCCGCCGCTGCGTACCAAAGCGAATCTTCTGCACTCACGATTCGCGAGTGGGCGATGGCATCATGCGAGGTCGACCTCGGGCCAGTTACGACCTTGGTCCCGCACGATGCTCCTGAGCCTGCAACGCCGGTCGGCGCAGCAGACTAATCGTCAGACGATTTCACCTCGACGCAGGATCACGTTGTCGCAAAGGCCATATTCTTGGGCCTTCTCAGCAGTAAACCAACGGTCGCGTTCGGAGTCTTCTTGAATCTGCTCGAGAGGTTGCCCTGAATGCTCTGCAATGAGTTGAGCCATACGAAGCTTGGTGTAGGCAAGCTGCTCAGCCTGAATCGCAATATCGGCGGCCTGACCACGAAGACCCGCCAACGGCTGATGCATCATGATGCGAGCGTTCGGAAGGCTGTAACGCTTGCCAGCGGCTCCCGCCGTCAGCAAGAACTGGCCCATCGAGGCGGCGAGGCCGAGGCAGACAGTTGCCACATCACAAGAAACGAACTGCATCGTGTCGTAAATTGCCATACCTGCAGTCACCGATCCGCCGGGCGAATTGATGTACAACCAAATATCACTGTTTGGATCTTCGCCTTCGAGATACAGCAATTGTGCGCAGAGCTGATTGGCAATCTCATCGTTCACGTCAGAACCGAGCAGAACAACACGGTTCTTCAGCAGTCGGTTAAACACATCACTTCGCGGGTCGATGCCGCCCTCTAGTGCGGATGGGCTTGGATGAACGTTGTCGCCGGACATGGGGCTAAGGCTACCCCCACTTACGCTCAGGCTCAGCGTGCAGCTCCGGAAAGCAGTACAACAATTGGCCGATCATCAAGCGTGCCGGCGGCGCTCGCACCAAGGGCTCCAGCTACGCCGGCGGTTCCTGTCGCCGAAGTCGGAGGTCCTGATGTATTGACCAGCTCGTGAGCGTGGACAATCTCTGATTCAGTAGCGACGACAGATCGGCCTGAAGATCTCTCAATGGCACGCCCGATGCTGATCCAGTCATACGTTTCATCGTCGAGAATTCCGTCGGCCAACGAGTGAGGTGACTCCCACGGCTGCATGAGATCAGCCCAATGGAGTTCGGGAGCATCAACTCCAGATGCCGCTTGCAACGCGCGGTGGAGGGGTGCACAGCCCTCGGCTTGCACAACGACAAGCGGGACATCATCACCGAGACCGAGCGCAAGCGATGTTGCGAGAGCACCTCCTCCGACCTGAACAAACACCGCCTGCGGGGCTATCTCAACGTCGTTCAATTGGTCGTAAAGCTCCCAGCCAATGGTTCGACCACCATCGAGACACCACGCATTTGCCGGACCCTGAACGCTGAAGGGGATTGCCCCCTGCGACACCGCCTCTCTAAACGCGCTCATGGCGGGATCGCCTGCGGCGCCAGCGACTCGTTCACAACGGTTGACCTCAGCGCCGAGGGCATCAAGACCACTACCGAAAGCGTCGTCCATCCATGTCGGAACGAACACTCGCAACGGCCATCCTTGCGAACTCGCGACGGTTGCGGCAGCGAGCGCCGCATTCCCACACGACGAGATCGCAAGTGGCGGACGGTCGGTCAACAAACCGAGTTGTTCAGCGGCGATGAGGTGCAACATAATGCCAACGAGATGACGAGATTTATGAGATCCGCTTACTCCGACCGTCTCATTTTTCGCCCACACCGAACGACCAATGACATCGCTCAGCCCATCGTGCGGTTGAAGAGGGGTGACGCTGAATTGCCCTGCGACCGACCGAGCAAGATCAATGGTCTCATCATCGGACATGCCGTTCGCCCGGGCGAATGCCCACCACCCCATTCGTTCGCGATAGCGAACAAAGGGATTGCTCTCCCCACGATCGATTTCAATCGTTGGTGCTGCCCCATCGTCAACAAATTCGAGCACATGAAATGGATCGTCCTCTGTTGCTCGAGGGCATGTCCACGACAATGGGCGTGAGATTTTGATCTCTTCCCCGCACACCACGCATCGAAGACCGACCACCATGATCGCTGATTACGCAGATGCGACGCGTTCGTTGAACTCAGAGATCATCGAGTCCCACACGCCGACATATCGGCGAAGGTTCCGCCAGAACGACTGGTGACGACGCTCTTCGAAGAGTTCAAACGGCGTTCCTTGTTGTTCAACCCAGGTGTAGTAACCCAAGTTGAACACTCGACGACGATCAGCCTCGGTCATCTCAATCATGTGTTCGGTTGAAACATTGGCGAGATGCTCTCCGTAAATGGCAGCGGCATCAGCCTCAGATAGCTCCCCGCCAAATCTTGTCGCCAGCGTTTTCGCCCGCTCACTTGGGTAGAGCGCCCCGCCATCTGTCGCCACCGTGATGAGCGCATCGTTCTCGCCAAGGTCAAGCATGCGAGCGGTCTTGATCGCAGCCAGCGTGTTGCAAATCGCTGAGAAACCAAAGTGAGAGAGAGCATCGATAGTTGCTTCGTCAATGCCATGTCGATCAGCCAACAGCCGACGTCCTGCGTCGGTGTTGAACAGCACATCAAGATCATCGGTTGAACGATCGCTGATCGCCACCACCACGTCGGAATTCATAACGTTGTGAATGAGCGGAATGTGTTTGTCACCAATGCCCTGAATGTTGTGCTCGCCGTAACCGTTCTCAAGCATTGTTGGGCACTCAAGCGCCTCCACCGCAACGATTCTTGTTCCGTATTCATCCTTGAGACGATCACCAGCTGCAATGGTGCCTGCAGACCCTGTCGCTGAGGTGAACGCTGCAAGGTTGAGGTCACGCCCGCTGCTCTGTTGCACGTGCTCAAAGACATGAGCAAGCGCTCGGCCGGTAACGGTGTAATGGCCGAGGTGATTTCCAAACTCTGAGAACTGGTTGAGGACGAAATTCTCAGGGTCGAGGGAGAGTTCGTTGCAGGCGTCGTAAATCTCTTTGACATTCGATTCGGTTCCATGGGTGCGAATGACATCTTCTACCGGGTTCTCACACCATTTATCGAGCCAGTCAAAACGCTCCTGGCTCATGCCCTCAGGAAGAATCGCGACACCGCGGCTCGCCATGATCCGGCTAATTGCAATGCCCCCTCGGGCGTAGTTGCCCGTCGATGGCCAGATCGCCCGGTGACGGGTCGGGTCGAATTGACCGGTGACGACGCGAGGTGCAAGACATGAGTACGCAGCGAGCACCTTGTGAGCGGTAATCATCGGGAAACGATCGCCGAAGACAACGATGATCGGGCTCTCAACTCCGGTGAGTTCTTTAGTCAACACCACGTGATTAGGCACCGACACCCGGTTTCCCGCAAGGTCGTTATACCAGTGCACCCGCCACAGGTTGCGGGGGTCTGCGCCCTGCGGATCAGCATCACCGACGAGGCCCTCGTCAACGGTGGACGGGTCAGCCAACTGTGCGAACGTTGGCAACACAATGCCTCGTTCTGCAAAACGGCGAACCGAATTTTCAAGCGCTGCCTCATCGACCAGTCGATCAGCAAGCCCGAATTGATTCTCCAGTGCGTTAGTGATGTCGGTATCTACAGCGGTCACCTCAACAGTCTTACACCGATCACCACCCGTCGTCACCTTGCCCACAAGAGATCTTGCGGAAATGCTCTACCGTTAACGCATGACCACTCGACCACACCTTCGTGTTGGCGCCTGCTACGACTTCCGAAATCCAAAGGATTCGCCACTTTCGTGGCCTCAACTGTATGACGCAGTCCTCGATCAGATTGCGTGGCTCGACGAACTTGGGTTCGATCTTGTGTGGTTCACCGAACACCATTTCGTCGACGACGGTTACCTGCCATCGTGGATTCCAGTGGCGGGAGCGGTCGCCTCACGCACGAGTCGAATCAGAATCTCATCAGACATCACCCTGATGCCTTTCCAGGAACCACTCCGACTCGCAGAAGACCTCGCCGTGCTCGACAACATCTCGAACGGGCGAATGGAAATCGGTGTCGGCATGGGCTACGCCCTTCATGAGTTTCACGGATTCAATATTCCGCGGGCGCAGCGTGTCTCACGAACCGAAGAAGGAGTCGAAATTCTCCAACGAGCGTTCTCCGGAGAGCGCTTCTCCTACGACGGTAAACGCTTCACGTACAACGATGTCCGAGTGACACCAACTCCCGTGCAAGAAGGAGGCCCTCCAATCTGGATGGCCGCGATGGGAACACCAGGCGCCGAGCGCGCTGCGCGTCTCGGGCTTCACCTGCTCCCCCAGGGCGCAGCTGATCAAGTGCTCGACCCGTGGCGGGAGGCAACTCGGGCACGCGGCGACGACCCCTCAGCTCGTCGGGTTGGCATCATCAGACCGTGGCTTGTCACCGATGATCGAGATCGCGACTGGCCCCCAATCCGGGCAGCCGAGCGGTACAAAGCTGGAATTTACGCCGACTGGCTCACGTCATCAGGTGACAACGTGTCGCTCCAGCTCACCGGCAACTCCGATCCCATACCGCAGACCTGGATTATCGGCGACGAAGACATCGTGTTCGACGAGATGTGCCGGTTCATCGATGCCTACGGCATCACCGATGTTGTGACTTGGGGGTGCCCTCCAGGTTTTGATCCCGAGCAGATGAATGAAAGTTTTGAACGATTTGCCACCGGAGTTCTTCCACGACTTCGGGAACGCTACTGAAGGTATTTGACTCCGTTACTCGCGATGTGATGACACGAGGGTGAAAACTTCCGCAAAGATAGAGACATGAAACGCATTTCTCTTATGCCCTCTGTGGCATTGATCATTGCACTCACCGCTGCGTGTTCATCATCGGTCACCCTCACCAACGAGCCCGCCGCCACGCTCGGTTCTCCTCAAACCACCATCGTCAATGCTGATCCGTCGACATCTGCCCAACCAACCGAATCGTCAACACCAACCAACGACAATGCCGACAGCTCCGACGATGAGTCGTCAGAAAACCCCGAATCAACCTCGACGACCGCCCCAGATGCGGGCGCAACGTCGACCACGACGACTGTCGAGCCGGTGGACCCGGTTGAACCAGAATTGAGTCCAGAACTCATCGCAGCCCGCCACGAGCTGCAATCTCAATATGCGAGTTCACGTCTGTACGGTCCAATCAGCACCGAGCGGTGTGGAGTTCGAGCCGGAATTCTCATCGGCCCCGAACAGTGGGGCCCGCTCGAAGATGCGGAAGACCAGCGGATACCCGAAGCAGCAATGTTCAACTTGGTTGATGGCGAATGGATACGCACCGACCACATCAGCTACCAAAACGCCGTGAGCAATGGCATCGCTGCGGGAGCGTTCACTCAACTCTCGTTCATCTCTGTCTCCGGCTATGACGAGCCGCTGCTCGTGCGTGCCGAAAGCACGAGCGATGGCAACTACGAGACGGTCAAAAAGCTTGACTCGAACTGCCGTTGGTGGGACCGTCCCGTCATCACGCTGTGCGGGGTCAATCGCATCGCTGCCAACATCACTGATTCTGGCTCGATGAACATGGTGTACCAGTCGCTCAACAACGACAATCCGTGGCCATGTGAACCATCAGGATCAATTCCCATTCAGTGGAACCCGGAATTTCAGATGATCGAACCAGCGGTAAGCGGAGCCAACTGGTGTGCTGCATTCGTACCTGACGCCGAGGTCGAATATCCACTTGCGCCTTGTGTTGTCGGCGACAGGGTCACGGCTATCCAAAACGGCCTCGCCGCAGCCGGATTTAACGTCGATACCGATGGATATTTTGGCCCCGGCACGATGCGCACCGTCATGCGCTATCAACAACGCCAAGGCCTCGATATCACCGGTGTTGTCTCTGAAGAACTCGCCGTTCAACTCACTGCCGGTAACAGCGGAGATGGCGACTGAACCAACGCTGATAACTCTCAGTACGCTGTCACCCACATGCGGGCGTGGCGGAATTGGCAGACGCGCAGGATTTAGGTTCCTGTTCTTCGGAGTGTGGGTTCAAGTCCCACCGCCCGTACTACCTCAGCGGTCGTGTGGTCACAGTTGAGAAGCACATCTCATCGTCTGAACCGTATGACCACAGCACGTAGGCAGGCTCAAGATTTGGATCGCGTCGAGAACGTTCCCACGTGCATTCGAACCGAAGCACATCACCGGTTTGCAACTCGATCGTCTCAACCGGTCGATACGAGTACTGCCAGTCGTAGTCCCAATCTGGAATATCCAGCAAGATCGTCTCACGGTCGGTGTCAGGGTTAAGCGTCATTCGGTACTGGGCGCCAAGGTCGTGCATGTGTCCGAGCACCGACACAATCTCACCGGGTTCTTGAACAACTCGGTCGCATGAACTCCACGCCACACCATCGGTCATATGAGCGAATGCAGCCGGGGTCACGCCGCAGCCCCAATTGATGCCGTCGGCAGGCAACAGTCCGTACTCTTCGCGCATGGCCTCCGCAACCACTTCCCGATCGCAAAGCAGCCCCTCTTCATCGGTTGAACACGGGATTTCTGCCGGGGTGAGATAGCGATTAATCGAAATCGGTTCGAGATCTGATGTCGCCGGCTCGATATCAATCTCTAGCCATGACGCATCAGGGTCAACTGCGATTTCGTAGTGATAGTGAACTTGGATGACAAAGAAGTCTCCGGGTTCGATCGTGAGACCGGTTCCTTCCGGATACTCGAGTGGCAATTGCCCAGGGGCCCATCCGACGAGGAATGTATCTTCGGCAAGACCGGTACCGCCGTAACATTCCCATCCACTACCGGGGTCGTCGAGGTCTCGCTGTTGAGCGGCCTCTGCCTGTGAAGCAGGCACCAGATAACCGATTGCGTGGTGCACAACCTCAGTCTGATCCGGCATGAACTGCAGGCTCCGAAGCCACGACGTGCGCTCAATCTCGGGGTAGTACACGAGGCATCGATAGTCATCGAATCGACCGCTTTCGTTGTCGTACGGCTCAGTCGGCGGCACCACAAAGTCAGGGTCTTCGATTCGGACGCTTCTGCCTCCGATTACAGGCGTCGTCGGATCGACGTCGAGAACTGCCCCGTTATCAATCCATTCAAGAATCGGCGCAAGAGCCTCCTCCTCGATTGCGAACGAGTTCTTATAGGCGATGCCGAGATTGCTCGCAGGCCACGGCGGCATGTAGCCCGACAGCAACGCTGCTCTAATGAACTGAGCATTTTCTGAGACGTCTCGGGCTTCAGAAAGATTCCAGTGGACCGATCCCGGTCCGCCGGGATTGTGACAACTCCCGCAGTTATTGCTCATTACCGGAGCGACAGCCGAGGAGAAGGTCGCCTCCACCACAACATCGTCGCTGTCGGTGTCATCGGTCCCGCTGTCATCAGTTGATGCGTCACTTCCAGACGTCAACGGAGCACTCGTCGTCGTGGATGTCTCCGTGTCAGCTTGAGAGCTCGCCGGCACATTCGTCGTTGTCGAGCTACTCGCTTCTGTTTCTGGGGACAACGATGAGGTTTCGTCGACACGTTCAGGGACGGTCGTCACCGATGGAGCATCGACGGCGACCGGCTCGGTCTGAGACGCCGAACACCCAGCGATCGCAACCGCTACAAACGCAACGACTGCTCGCTGAACACTGTTCGACGTCATTGAACAGTGACTGTCGTCAGAGACGTTCGATGATGGTGACGTTTGCTTGGCCGCCACCCTCACACATCGTCTGGAGGCCATATCGGCCGTTGGTGCGCTCAAGTTCGTTGAGCAGCGTCACCATCAGGCGGGCACCGGTTGCACCAAGAGGGTGACCGAGAGCGATTGCGCCGCCACTCGGGTTGACCTTTGCGGGGTCGGCACCAATTTCTTTCAACCATGCCATTGGTACTGGGGCGAACGCCTCGTTGATTTCGACGACATCGATGTCATCAATGCTCAATCCGGTGCGCTCGAGTGCGCGGCGTGTCGCTGGAATCGGAGCCGACAGCATCATGACCGGATCATCTGCGAGCACTGTCATGTGGTGGATACGAGCCCGAGGTGTCAGCCCGTGGCGTTCAACCGCCTCTTCGCTTGCAACGAGCAGCGCAGCTGATCCATCGGAAATCTGGCTCGCTACTGCGGCGGTGATGCGACCACCCTCACGCAATGTTGCGAGTGACTGCATTTTCTCGATATTTGGTTCACGTGGACCCTCGTCGTAGTCAAGGCCATTGAGCGGCACGATCTCGTTATCAAAACGGCCCTCTTCGCGTGCGCGAATTGCACGTTCGTGTGATTCAACGGCGAAGGCTTCCATCTCTTCCCGAGTGAGGTTCCAGTGCTCTGCCATGAGTTCTGCCCCGTGGAACTGGCTCACCTCGGTGCCGCCGAACCGTGAGTGCCAACCCTCTGCTCCGGTGAAGGGATCGAATTCAGGGTCATCCTTACCGGCCTGAGCTCCTGCGGTAATGGGCACCATCGACATGTTCTCAACGCCGCCCGCAACGACGATGTCCATCGTTCCTGACATGACAGCCTGAGCTCCGAACTGCACGGCTTGTTGGGCTGAACCGCATTGGCGGTCGATGGTGACACCGGGAACATGCAGCGGGAGTCCGGCGGTCAGCCACGATGTACGAGCGATACAACCGGATTGTTCCCAGATCGAGTTCACGTTTCCGAACACCACATCGTCAACCGCTTCTGGATCAACGCCAGAGCGTTCAACAAGATGCTTAATCGAGTGTGCGCCGAGATCTGCGGGGTGAACGGTAGAGAGTGCTCCTCCACGTCGGCCGACGGGCGAGCGAACTGCGTCAACGATAAATGCTTCAGTCATACAGTTCACGGTACATCGGTGACCGTCTCCCGACATCATCCGACAGCATCGATTCGTGGCAGGCTCTCTTGATGCACATCGACGCAATTCCAACGCCTGCTGCGCTCGTTGATGCCTCGGCACTCTCTCGGAACCTGCAATCGATGGCAGCACGTCTTCCGGGCTCATCATTGCGGCCACATGTGAAGGCGCATAAATGCACCACGCTCGCTGCACAACAGGTCTCACATGGGCATCATTCCTTCACCTGCGCAACGCCTCGAGAGGTCATTGGAATGATCGGCGCTGGCGTCGGGGACGATCTCTTGCTTGCGAACTCTGTGCTGGACGTTGATCGCCTTACCGCAGTGGCGACTGCAGCGGAATCTGCAGGTGTGATTGCACGAGTTGCAGTTGACTCGGTTGAAACCATCGAAGCGGCTCATCGTGCCGGTATTCGAGACGTCATCATTGATGTTGACGTCGGAATGCCACGCTGTGGGGCACGGCCTGACCAGGCTGGCCAACTCGCTGACCTCGCACGGCAACGCGGGCTTTCGGTGTCGGGCGTGATGGGATATGAGGGGCACCTGCAAATGGTGAACGACCGAGGTGAGGCAAAGGAACGAGTTGCAGAGGCGATGGCCTTACTTCGGGCAGCCCACGATGATGTCGGCGGTGACATCGTGTCGACCGGGGGAACCGGCACTCACGACCTCCATACCATCGGTCTCGACCACCCCACCGGGGTGACCGATGTACAGGCTGGCTCGTATGTCATGGTGGACACTCAGTACGCAACGCTCAACCAAGGATTTGAGCAGGCACTCACCATCGTCGGGACGGTGATTGCACATCACGGCTCGCGATATGTCATCGATGTTGGCCTGAAGGCACTCGGGATGGATCATGGCGACCCGAGTATCGATGACTGCAACATCTGGTTCTGTTCAGATGAACACACCACATTTAGTAGTTCTGAGCACACATTTCACATCGGTGACCGGGTGCATGTACGCCCGGCGCATGTTGACCCGACTATTGCTCGCCACGAAGAACTCTGGATTGTCGACAATGGCGAGGTCATCGATCGTTGGCCGATCGACCTGCGCCACTGGTGAACTTCACCCCTCGGTCGATGAATGAAGCGCTAACGCCCCGGCAAGGGCAGTAAACGCGCGCGCCCGATGAGACATCACGTTCTTCTCATCTGCCGACATTTGAGCGAATGACCGCCCATCGCCATCATCTGGGATGAAGATCGAGTCGTAACCAAAACCGGCGTTGCCCATTTCAGCCTCGGCGATGTAACCCTCGCAGACACCTTCAACAACGATCTCGTCACCGTTCGGCCACACCACCACGACGACGGTTCTGAAACGTGCGGTTCGGAGGTGCTGCTCAACACCGCTCATGTCGTCGAGCAATTTGCGACGGTTGTCAGCGTAGGTTGCATTCTCACCAGCGAATCGAGCCGCATAGATTCCCGGAGCACCACCGAGGGCATCAACCTCAAGCCCAGTGTCATCAGCAACAGCTGCGTGCCCACTTGCACCACATACGGCGACGGCCTTGAGCCGAGCATTTCCGGTGAGTGAGTCAGCGTCTTCAATCACCTCCCCAAGCGACGTTGGCCGTGGCTCCATCTCGGCAATACCGGTCAGCAACTGTTCAATTTCAGCAACCTTGTCAGGATTCGCTGAGGCGCAGACGAGCCGAAGTTGATGAGCCGTCATGAACGAGGCGAAGGCGGCGACGAAATGAGTTCGTCTTGCAGATCAGCAATCGAGGCGAGACCGGATTCTGCGAGCACGAGCATCGAATCGAGTTCACTGCGAGTGAACGCCATTCCTTCTGCAGTGCCCTGCACCTCAACAAATCGAGCTTGGCCACCGACGCCAGCGGGGCGAAGCATTACGACGTTCATATCGACTTCGGCCCGTGAATCTTCGACGTAAGGAAGGTCGAGTACCGGCACCCCGTCAACAATGCCAACCGAGATTGCGGCACAGGTGGAGTGCAGCGGGTGTGATGCGATGAGACCTTGCTGCACCCGTCGGGTGAGCGCATCGTGAAGCGCCAAATATCCCCCGCAGATCGACGCAGTTCGCGTACCTCCATCGGCTTGAATCACGTCACAGTCGACCACCACCTGGCGTTCGCCGAGCAACGACATATCGCACGCGGCCCGAAGTGCTCGTGCGATCAGCCGCTGGATTTCGACCGTTCGTCCAGACTGCTTTCCTTTTGCCGCTTCGCGATCAACACGCTCCGGCGATGACCCGGGAAGCATCGAATATTCAGCGGTGACCCATCCTGTTCCTCGCCCTTTCATCCAACGAGGGACGTCCTCATCGATAGATGCGGTACAGAGCACCTTCGTGCGTCCGACGGTTACAAGACACGAACCGTCCGACATTTCAGTGAAATCACGTTCGAATGTGATTGGACGTAGTTCGTCTGAAGATCGGCCATCAGGTCGCGACATTGATTCTCTTCCTCTCGAGTAGTCGTACCCCTTCAGGCTACGTGCTCAGCGCTCCCAGTGTTCTGCTGCGATGAGGTCTGCGCCGAACAGTGCTGATCCAAGGTCACGAAACGTGTCGACATCACCGCTCGACAGAAACCGACGGGTTCCAACCTCACCAGGTTCGCAAAGAAGCAGCAGTTCGCGCAGTCGTTCACTTACCTCGAACGCAGTTTCATCCGCCGATGACACAAGCACCACGTCTGGGCCCATGACTTCGCCAATCGTCCTCGCGAGGAACGGGTAGTGGGTGCAGCCCAATAGCAATGTGTCGACCTTGGCTTCAGTCAATGGAGCCAGTAAGCGCTCGGCAAGCACCATGACTTCATCGCCACTCAATTGACCACGTTCAACGAACTCAACAAAACCCGGACATGCCGCGCTCGAGAGTTCAACGCCGACATCGGTCTGTCGTGCAGCCCGTTCAACCGCCTGCACGTACGCCCCCGACGAAATCGTGCCGACGGTTCCGATCACTCCAACTCGACCGGCTCGAGAGGCTCGAACAACGGCTGAAGCTCCAGGTGTGACGACATCAAAAATCGGCACGTCGAGCTCATCTCTCAGGTCATCGAGCCCGGCTGCAGTCGCAGTGTTGCAGGCAACGACGATGGCTTTCGCATTGAAATCATCGACGAGGGAGTGAGCGAGCTCCCTCGCGTAACCGCGTACATCATCGAGTGGCTTTGACCCGTAGGGGTACCGACCGGTGTCGCCGATGTAGACATAGTCCTCAGCGGGAAGGAGATCGATAAGAGCTCGAGCAACGGTGAGACCCCCAAAACCCGAGTCGAAGATCCCGATTGGCTGGTCCACGGAAGTAACGCTACTGACGACTTGCTTCTGATTGTGGTCAAGCTCGGCTCAGCCACTCACCGTGACACTCGAGCGGAGAGGGAGTCATGCCAAACCCATTCATTGGCTGACTTCGAAGACTCTAGAAGTAGATGATCTTTTCAGCCGCTGCTTCAGCTGCATCGAGGTCATCGGTGTAGGCGCCGGTGGAGAGGTATTTCCACCCTCCATCGCACACGATGAACACGATGACGCCTGAATCGATCGATGATGCAACCTTTACTGCACCAGCGAGCGACGCTCCCGATGAAATTCCAGCGAAGATGCCCGCCTCGTTCACCAAGCGGCGTGTCCATTCGATCGATTCGCGGGGACGAACCACTCGCTTGCGATCGAGTAATTCAAAGCCATTCCAGTTTTCGAAGACCGGGGGGATATACCCCTCGTCGATATTTCTCAGCCCTTCGACATTTTCGCCGAGTGGCGGCTCTACTGCGACGATCTGGATATCTGGGTCGCGCTCTTTGAGAAAACGTCCGGTTCCCATCAGGGTGCCCGAGGTACCGAGCCCAGCAACAAAATGGGTGATGTCTGGAACATCCCGCCAAATTTCAGGTCCGGTCGTCTCATAGTGGGTGCGAGGGTTTGCGTCGTTGCCGTACTGGTACACCATGCACCACTCTGGATGTGCCTCGGCCATCTCAGTGGCACGGCGAACAGCTCCGTTTGAGCCCTCGCCACCCGGGGTGAGGATGACCTCTGCGCCCATAATTTGGAGCATTTGGCGGCGCTCAACCGACACCGCCTCTGGAAGCAAAATCTTGATCGGGTAGCCCTTCAACCGGGCGATAGCGGCAAGAGCGATGCCGGTGTTTCCTGAGGACGGCTCAATGATGGTCTGCCCGGGGGTGAGACGCCCGTCTTTCTCTGCAGCCTCAATCATTGCCTTTGCAATGCGGTCTTTCACCGATCCGAACGGGTTTTGCATCTCGAGTTTCGCAATGAGACGAACATCCGGGTTCGGCGACAAATGCGACACGTCAACATTTGGCGTGTTGCCAATGAGGTCGAGCACGCCAAGATTGCCAACGGCTGCTCCAGACGCCAAATTCGCCGTCATTACTGGGTTCATGACTCTTGTAACCTCACGGGCACAGAGTCTATTCCGATAAATCTGATTCGGCTAGTCGGCTTTTACATTTTGTTGGGCAAACGACCGCGATCAAACTGCGTTTACGACCCCATCACGGCTGGTATGTACCGAAGACGTCACGGAGTGCATCACTCACTTCACCGAGCGTTGCGCCCGCCAACAGTGCATCTTTCATCGGGTACAGCACATTGTCAGTCCCCCGCGCCGCGGCGCTTACTGCCTCAAGGCCTGCTCGAACCGCACTCTCGTCACGGTCAGCCTTGAACGCGGCGAGACGGGCTTTCTGTGCCGGTTCTAGAGCAGGGTCAATCGGGAACACATCCGGCTCGGGTTCGTTGTCAATCGTGAACCGGTTGAGCCCGACGATCACTCGCTCATCATCGTCAATCGACTTCGTGTACTCATATGCCGATTGCTCAATCTCGTCTTGCTGGAAATGAGCCTCAATCGCTTCAACCGCGCCCCCCATCTCATCGATTCGCTCGATGTACTCCCAGGTGAGCCGCTCAACTTCATCGGTGAGCGACTCGACGAGGTACGAACCAGCGAGGGGGTCAGGCGTCTCGGTGATGCCCGATTCGTAGCCGATGACCTGCTGTGTGCGAAGCGCGAGGCGAGCCGCATCTTCGGTCGGCAGTGAAAGTGCCTCGTCGAAGCCGTTGGTGTGAAGCGATTGCGTGCCGCCCATCACCGCCGCCATCGCCTGCACCGCAACTCGCACCACGTTGTTAACCGGCTGTTGCGCCGTCAGCGTTGACCCACCGGTCTGCGTGTGGAATCGCAGCATCGCCGAACGAGGGTCTTTTGCTCCGAATCGTTCGGTCATGATCTTGTGCCAGATTCGACGGCTCGCCCGGAACTTTGCGACTTCCTCGAAGAAATCGTTATGGCCATTCCAGAAGAACGACAAGCGGGGGGCGAAGTCATCGACATCGAGACCGGCATCAACAGCTGCCTGCACATAGGCAATGGCATTCGCCAAGGTAAACGCGATCTCTTGAACTGCAGTCGAGCCGGCCTCTCGAATGTGGTAGCCCGAGATCGAGATCGTGTTCCACTTCGGAATGTGTTCTGAGCAGTAGCCGAAGATGTCGGTGATGATGCGCATCGAGGGTTTCGGTGGGTACACATACGTACCTCGAGCGATGTATTCCTTCAGGAGGTCGTTCTGAATCGTTCCTGAAATCTCCTCCGACGAGACGCCTTGTTCTTCCGCAACGATCTGATACATCAGCAACAAAATCGCCGCGGTCGAGTTGATCGTCATCGACGTCGACACTTTGTCGAGCGGGATATCTGCGAGCAGGGTTCGCATGTCATCAAGCGAGTCGATAGCGACGCCAACCTTGCCCACCTCACCTTCTGCTCGAGCGTGGTCTGAGTCGTAGCCCATCTGGGTCGGCAAATCGAACGCGCAACTCAGACCGGTCTGGCCGGCGGCGAGCAAAAACTTAAATCGCTCGTTTGTGCTTGCGGCATCTCCAAAGCCGGAGTACTGACGCATCGTCCACAAACGACCCCGGTACATCGACGGGTAGACACCACGGGTGAATGGAGCCTCACCTGGAAGACCCAACTGCTCTGAAGGGTCCCAACCGTTGAGTGACTCAGCCGAATACAGCGGAGCTATCTCAATGCCGGAGTCGGTGGTACGAACGTCGTCTGCCATGCGTACAGCGTAGGGCGAGAACCCTCTCGAGCGTTTAGGCAGACGCGATGATGGCGATCTCCATCAGCCACTCCGGTCGCGCAAGAGCAGGCACCGTGACGAGTGTCGATGCAGCTCGATGGTCGCCAAGCACACGGTCTCGGGTCGCCATCACTCCTGCTAACGGTTGTCCAACGACGGCATACGTCGTTACCGACACGATGTTGTCGGCCGACATTTCAGCATCGCTCAACATCGCAGAAATGTTGGCCCACACGACCTCGGCTTGCTCGTCGATCGCGTCGGGTACCGAGCCATCGGGCCGTGACGGCACGACCCCGGAGGTGTGCAACCATCGAGTCGCATCGGTCGACAACACCGCATGCACGTACTGTGCGGCAGGAGGGGCGATCTCGCTTGGCTGAATTTGACGGTGGGTCACCATGTACGAATCGTGCCAGAGTTCAGCACCGCGACACTAGATCGAGTGTGAATTTGTGACTATCGTGCAGGTATGGCCATCACCGACAAGCCGATCATCGCATTCCATCCCGAAACCTTCGACGACCTCGAAGAAGAGCGCGCTCACCGCAAAGCAAAACTTGCCGGCGCGTTACGAGTCTTTGGGCGCCTTGGGTTTGGCGAAGGCGTCGCAGGGCACATGACCGCCCGAGACCCAATCTTGACGGATCACTTCTGGGTGAACCCGTTCGGTAAGAGCTTCCGCCACATGAAGGCAAGCGACCTCTTGCTGGTCAACCACGACGGGGATGTTGTTGTCGGCGATATGCCCCTCAACCGGGCCGCGTTCGTGTTGCACTCCGCAGTGCACAAGGCCCGCCCCGAAGTCATTGCCGCCGCACACACCCATTCGACATACGGCAAGGCCTTCTCTGCGCTCGGCATTCCACTTGCGCCGATCACTCAAGACTCCTGCGCGTTCTACGGTGACCATCACGTCATCTCAGAGCAAGGTGGCAAAGTCGTTCTTGAAATCGAAGCTGGCGAAGAATTTGCCTCCAAGTTCCCGACTGGCAAGGCAGCGATCCACCAGAATCATGGCCTGTTTACCGTCGGCACCACCATTGACGAGGCAGCGTTCTGGTTCATCACAATGGAACGGAACTGTCAGGTGCAGCTTGCAGCGATGGCTGCCGGAGACCCGATTGAGGTTCGTGACGAGTACGCCCGCTACACCTTCGAGCAGACGGGCTCTCATCTCGCTGGTTGGTTCAGCTTCCAACCGCTGTGGCAAGAGATCTGCGCCACAGACCCCGACCTCTTCGACTAAGACTCACATCTCAGGTGCAACCACGCAGAGTTCCTGCAGAGGGACTCTTCATCGTCTCTGCGATCTCGCAGTACATCGGTGCTGCGATCGCAATTTCGGTCTTTGATCAGGTTGCCCCACAATCGGTGGGGTGGCTCCGTGTGGTCGGTGCCACCGTCGCACTCTGGCTGATTGCCCGCCCCCAACTCGGGCAATGGCGCGGTCGCAAACTCCGTGGCGCCGCAGTATTTGGCATCGCAACCGCCGCAATGAACACGTTTTTCTATCTCGGCATCGCACGGATCGATCTCGGAAAAAGCGTCGCAATCGAGTTCATCGGACCGATCGCCGTCGCTGCGTTCGCAACTCGTTCGCTCCGAAATGCGATCGCTCTCGGATGCGCAATCACCGGTGTACTCGTACTCGGCGGGGTAGAGATCGGCGGCGAGCCCGCTGGGGTTGCGTTTATTCTCGCCTCCTCGGCATGTTGGGCCGCGTACATCGTGGTCGGCTCGCGAGTCGCGTCGTCGAGCAGCGGAGTCGACGGGTTAGCAGTTGGCCTCGCTATTGGCTCTCTTGCTCTCGTGCCGATCGGCGCCCCATGGAGCGGACCTGTGTGGGGTGCCCCGCTCCTTCTGCTCGCATGCTTGGTAACCGGAGTCTTTTCAAATGCGATTGGTTACGGCATCGATCAGTACGTGTTGCGAGAGGTGAGCGTTCGGCGGTTTTCCGTCTTGCTCGCAATGCTTCCCGTAACGGCGGTCATCGTCGGATGGGTTGCCCTCAGTCAACAGCCGAGCGCTCTTGATCTCGTCGGCATCATCGCCGTGCTCATCGGCGTCAGCGTGCAGGAGCGCGATACCGCTCAGCCTGTTGACCCGGTGGTTCAAGTTGCGTAAGAGCGCTCAGTGATCTTCGAGCCAAGGAGCGCAAAGACCGTCGAGATCGCGAACGACGATGCGGTCACGGTTCTCCCATGTCACCGGATTTGACGGATCAGGGCGCAGATTGAAGGTGCGGAACTCCATCTCGGTCGTGTCAACCGAAAGAATTCGGCCGATCAGCGCATCACCAAGACCGAGAATGACCTTGATGGTTTCGAGGGCCTGAATTGAACCGATGATGCCCGGAAGTACTCCCAGCACCCCGGCCTCCGCGCACGAAGGCGCAAGTTCGGCAGGCGGTGGTTCTGGAACCATGTCTCGATAGGTCGGGCCCTCGGTCGGGTGGAACACACTCACCATTCCCTCGAAGCGGAAAATCGAACCATGAACCACAGGAATGCCGAGCTTGACGCTCGCATCGTTCAACACATAGCGCGAGGGAAAGTTGTCGGCGCCATCGACGATGACGTCGTAGCCAGAGATGATGTCGACAATGTTCTCCGCTGATAGCCGCGTGTCGTAGGTAACAACGTTCACGTCAGGGTTCAACAGCGTGAGCGTCTTCTTTGCCGAATCGACCTTGCGGTCTCCGACACGGTCGATGTTGTGAAGAATCTGGCGCTGCAGGTTCGACTCATCGACATCATCCATGTCAACGATGCCGATTGTTCCGACACCGGCGGCCGCAAGATAGAGAGCGGCTGGTGAACCCAGTCCGCCAGCTCCGAGCATGAGGACTTTCGCGTCGAGCAATTTTTGCTGACCTTCAACCCCAACTTCTGGCAGTAGGAGGTGCCGCTTGTAGCGATTCTGTTGCTCTGGGCTCAGGCTGGCGGGCTGACGCCACGGACGGCCCTCATCTTTCCAGCGACCAAAGCCACCATCCATCGACGCAATCTGCTCGTATCCGAGTTCTTGCATCGTCTTTGCGGCGAACGCAGAGCGAACACCGCCTGCGCAGTAGACGACGACCGGAAGCGATTTGTCAACAATGCGGTTTTCGATCTGCGCTTCAAGATGGCCCCGAGGAATATGGATCACTCCCTCAAGAGCACCCTCGGCGTATTCGTCGGGTTCGCGAACGTCAAGGATGAGATGACCAGCCGCGATGCGCTCGGCAGCCTCATCTGTGCTGATCTCAACAATCTCAGATTTCGCAGAACTGAGGAGGTCTCTAAAGGTGGCCATACGTAAATCTTACTGATTTGGTCAGGTATTGCCACCCGGAGCAAACAATCGAGGAAGAATCTCTCCAATCGACCCTCGAACGACAACATCGGCGATGTCGTCCATCTCGGTTGGCTCGGCATTCACGATGACCACTTTCGCCCCCCTCGATTTAGCAAGAGGCACACAATTTGCCACCGGATACACACTTAATGTCGACCCAATCGCCACCAACACATCTGCTTGCTCACTCACCTTCATCGCCCTGTCGATCACCTCAGGAACCAATGACTGACCAAAACTGATGGTGTCGCTCTTCACAATGCCGCCACAAAGTTCACACGCTGGGTCAGGTTCGCCATTGCGCACGCGCTGCAACATCTCTTCCATCAAACGACGATCACCGCACTCCCAGCAACGCGAGAACCAAATAGTCCCATGCACCTCGATGACGAGATCAGGATCAACCCCAGCCCGCTGGTGAAGGCCATCAATATTTTGCGTGACTAATGCATGCAGCCGTCCGGACCGCTCAAGATCGACCACTGCAAGGTGCCCGCGGTTTGGTTCGGCTGTCCATGCGGATGCCTCGAGTCGAGATTGCCATGCTGCTCGCCGCACCTCTGGCTCTGCGAGGTAGTAGGAAATGTTGCTTGCTTTCTCCGCCGCAGGGTTCTTCGTCCACACCCCATTGGGGCCGCGGAAATCAGGAATTCCCGAATCGGTCGAGATACCTGCACCCGTGAGCACGACAATTCGTTGAGCTTCACCGACAAGTTCGCACGCAAACTCAAGTTGTCCGGGGTCGACTGCATCCATATCTCTAGTGTGACGCACACTTCAGCAACGAGCGAACTGGCAGACCATCACACGAGCCCACTCCCCCATGCCAGCCACCACGACGCACGACATTGTCACTTTTCAACCATGGGCTATGCCGCCCGGCCGAGACGTCGGACATGACCCAAGAAGTGCATACGTCGAACGGTTCTGGCTCAGCACACTTGGGCCGTCAGCAACATGGATCATCCGTCGAATCGCCGACCACCTTGATGACTCACCTGACGGGGTTGCCGTCAACCTCAACGAACTTGCGCAATCAGTTGGTCTCAGCTTCGCTCGAGGAGTTGACTCGCCATTCGGCAAAGCACTGCACCGATGCTCGATGTTCAACCTCATTCGGCCGAACGGCAACGGATACGACGTGAAGCGGCGCATTCCTGACCTCACCGCCCGGCAACTCGACCGTATGCATCAACAACTGCGTCGAGACCATGACGAATGGATCCAGCGAACATGGACGACCGATGTCTCAGCGGTCGAGCACCAACTCGTCAGCGCCGGAGTCGACCGGCGGGTTGCTGCAATTGCAGCAGAGAGTGTGATTACGCCGACCAGTTCGTGACCGCATCGATTAACAGCCGCGTTCCGAAGCCTGTAGCACCCTTCGAGCGCCATGACTCATCGCCATCGACTTTCATCGGACCCGCGATGTCGAGGTGAGCCCACGGCACATCTCCCGTGAACTCCGACAGGAAGATTGCGGCGGTGATGCAGCCGGCGTACGGACCGCCAATATTTCTCATGTCGGCCACATTTGAGTCAAGGAGCTTCCGATAACGAGCCTTCTCGAGCGGCATCTCCCAAATCGGTTCGCCTGTCGCCTCAGCGCTCTCTGCGAGTTGCTCGAC
This sequence comes from uncultured Ilumatobacteraceae bacterium, assembly GCA_965660025.1. Lineage (GTDB taxonomy): Bacteria > Actinomycetota > Acidimicrobiia > Acidimicrobiales > Ilumatobacteraceae > Casp-actino5. The sequence goes on from CBFHYI010000006.1 coordinate 38,702, forward strand.
AACTTTTGAGCCCGTGCCGAGCACTGCAGCGATATCGGGCCCTAACGCAGCCATCGCTGCTCCGGTGAGCGTTGCGATATCGATAATTGCCTCGGGCTTATCTTCCACCGCCAATGACAGGCCGTCAGCCAAAATGAGCCGACCTTCTGCATCAGTGTTGTGCACCTCAACGGTCTTGCCATTGCGCATCGTCAACACGTCACCAAGCTTCATTGCTGAACCCGATGGCATGTTGTCAGTGCACACGATGTATCCGGTCACCTGATTACGGCAACGCAAATCTCTGAGTGCGGTCATCGTCGACAACACTGCAGCCGCACCCGACATATCCATTTTCATCACAACATGGAACGCATCGCTTGGCTTCAAGCTGATACCACCCGAGTCGTACATCACTCCCTTACCAACGAGCGCCACATGGCCCCGTGGATTTCGCGGAGTGTACGTGAGCCTCATCAGTCGTGGCGGCTCGACACTTCCCTTATTCACTCCAAGGAGCCCACCACAACCCATCTCTTCGAGGTCGTTCTCATCAAACACTTCGACGTCGAAACCATGCGTGGGTGCCAAATCGGTAACGATCACCTCAAGGTCACGAGCATTGAGATGTGCGGGCGGTGTATTCGCAAGATCACGAGCAAGGTACGTCGCCCTCGAACGAACCTTGCCCTCTCTGACACCTCGCTCAACAGCTGCCGCTCCCGACGTAACGATGGTCAATGATGCAAACCGTGGCTGAGTATCTGGTTTTGCGGTGATTCCCGGGTACCGATATGCAGCGAGCAGCGCGCCTTCAGTGACGGCGCGAGCAAGGGCGGAATTCGACGAACCTGCCGAGAGCAGGTCAAGAGCTACATCTTGGTGACGCTGAGCGCTACGTACCGCAACCGCTGCGGCGTTGCGAAGATCTCCACTCGAGGGGCGTTCGCCAACGCCGACCGCAATGACCGTCGCTCCATCACGGCGAGGAATCACCACAGACTGACCAACCTCGCCAGCGAAGCCGTGGCGTTCGAGGTCGCGTCGTGACATGCCAACGATGCGAGGTACCGCGCCGGTCGAGCGGACTGCGACCGCAATCGCCGTGGCCGAGCGGGGCACTGAACGTGCCGTCACTACAGCGCTAGGTGTCGAAAACGGAATAGACGTGTTTGCCATAGCCACATTGTGCACGAATAGTGAACGGCTGAACATTACCCATCGATAAACAATCGCCTCCTGTGGACAGAGCCATATCGGGGAACCACACTGTCGTCATGTCTATCAAACGACTTGGAATCAGCCTCGCCGTCGCCGTGCTCGCTCTCGCTGCTCTTGCTGTTGGCGGGGCGTGGGTATATGCCACGTTCATCAACGACGCTGCGGAAGAGTTCGAAGTGGCTGATCTCGATGAGCGTCTCGATGCCAGTGCCGAGCAACCAAGCGAAGAACCACAAGACCCTGCACCCGACGTCACCACGCAAGCCGACGCCACCGAAGCCGACGCAACGCAAACTGACGAGGTTGCGGAATCTGACGACGTAACGGAAGTTGACGATGGAACCCAACTCTGGATCACCACCGAAGGATCAGAGGTTGGCTACCGAGTCTCTGAAGTTCTTTTCGGAATTGACACCGAAGGCGTGGGCCGCACCGAAGATGTCACCGGTTCAGTCACCCTTGTCGACACAACCATGACCGAAGCCGAGTTCACCGTCGATGTTGCGTCGATGAAAAGCGACGACGGTCGAAGAGATGGCCAGTTCAGAGGCCGCATTATGGAAACACAAACATTTCCAACGGCATCGTTCACTCTCACCAGCCCTATCGACCTTGGCGTCGCCGCGACCGAAGGTGCGACGTTAGACACCACGATCTCGGGCGAACTCACAATGCACGGTGTGACAAACCCTGTGTCATTCGAGATCGCCGCGAGAATTGAGGGCAACCGCTTAGGGGTGATCGGAACAATTCCCGTCACATTCGTTGACTACGACATTGTTGACCCGTCGATCACCGGCATCACCGTCAAGCCAGAGGGCGTCGTCGAGTTCGTCTTGGTGTTTAGCCGGCAGTGATCTCAGAGGTAGTGGGCTGGCTCGCCATCCACGCTTGCTGAAGGGTGGCATACCGACCGTTGGGAACAGAAGTGAGCTCGTCGTGAGTGCCGACCTCGACCAGTCGACCCTCGTCACAGACCACAATCCGATCTGCGCGACGCACCGTTGACAACCGGTGAGCAACAACAATCACCGTGCGCCCTGACATCAAGCGCTCGAGTGCGACCTCGACCTCGGCTTCCGTACCGGGGTCGAGGTTCGACGTCGCCTCGTCGAGCACGAGTACCGCCGGGTCAACGAGCGCAGCTCGCGCAAGAGATACAAGTTGACGCTCACCCGCCGACAACCGTGATCCGCGCTCGCGCACCACGGTATTGAGCCCGTCGGGCATCTGTTCGAAACGATGTCGGGTGCCGATGCGGTCAAGGGCTTCCCACAGTTCGTCTTCAGACGAGGACGGCTGGGCAAGCCGAAGGTTGTCGGCGATCGTTCCGTTAAACAGGAAGCCCTCCTGGGGCACCACCACAATCTGTGCGCGCAATGACGACAATGTGGCATCGGTCAGACACACCCCACCGAGCGAGACCGACCCCTCGGTCGGGTCATAGAGACGAGCAATGATCTTTGCCAACGTCGACTTACCGGCACCAGTTGGCCCGACCAACGCAACTCGCTCGCCGTGTGCGACCTCAAGAGACGCGTTGCGAAGAGCAGGTTGAATGGCCCCCGGATAGGTGAAACCGACCCCATCTACAACCAGTGGACCTGACGTGGGAAGATCAACAGCCCCGTGGTGCTCATCAATTTCGGGTTCGGTGTCGAGAATGTCAAACATTTTCTTCAACGAAGCCGTCGCTGCCTGCACGGTGTTGTAGAGCTGAGACAGCTGCTGCACCGGTTCGAACAGGCTGGCCAACAACAACACCACGGCGACGACAGTTCCGACCGTGACGTCACCTCGCCCGACGAGCCACCCCCCTGCCAAGACACCAAGCGCTGTCGCAACAACCCCACAAAACTCAACGACACCGAAATACCACGTCGATGCCTTCACCGTTCGAAGATGAGCGGCGTAGAGCCCACGATTTGATTCGTGGAAACGGCGGCGCTGCTCATCGACTCGGGCCGATGCCTGGATCACTCGCACTCCTGCAAGGTTTTCTTGAAGGGTCGACAGGTTGGTGCCAACACGCTCGCGCACCTCAAGATACGCATCGTTTGACACCCTCTGAAATCTCATCGATGCCAACACGACGATCGGCAACACCGCAAGCGCAATCAATGTGAGTTGCCACGACATCACGAGCAGCACGCAGATTGCAACGAGCAGCAAAATGCCGGCAGAAATAAATTGCAGAAGTCCCCACTGCACGAGCTCAGACATCGACTCGATATCAGCGGTCATTCGCGCAACGAGAACACCCGCCTTGTTCTCATCAAAGAACCCGAGTGACTGCCGTTGGATATGGGCGAACAGGCGAAGCCGCAGCTCACGCAAAAAGCCCTCTCCCGCCCGATTGATCAGTACGTACTGACGACGTGACCCGACGTAGGCAAGCACGACCGCAAGCGCAAACCCGGCTACGGCAATACCGAGCGCCGATCGGTCAGCCGTTCGAATGCCGGTATCGATACCAAATCGAACGAGCAAAGGGCCAACAATGGTGGTCGATGTCGCCAACGCAACAAACCCGACTGCAGCAAATGCGGTGCGCCAATACGGGCGCGCCAATCGCGCCGCTCGACGAAGTACCTGACTCGCATCATCTCTCGTGAGTCGGTCGTTTGGGTCGACCCCAACGCCACCCCACATCAGTTCACCACCGCCTCAGCATCACCTGGTTCGAGGGCGGCGAGCACCTCTCGATAGCGGGGCTCTGTGTCGAGCAACTCTTGGTGACCTCCTGTCGCAATCACCCGTCCCTCATCGAGCAAGACGACGTTGTCAGCCATTGCGATGGTCCCTGGACGGTGCGCGATAACCAGCGTTGTTCGGCCATCCATCACCGTTGACATGGCCGAACGAATCTCATGCTCTTTCGACGGGTCAACCGCGCTCGTTGCATCGTCGAGAATGAGCACCCTCGGGTTCGAGATAATTGCTCGTGCAATCGCAATACGTTGCCGCTGTCCACCAGAGAGCGAGTAGCCACGCTCACCGAGCAACGTGTTGTATCCATCTGGAAGTTCCTCGATAAACGATGCAGCCCCGGCAAGCTCCGCCGCGTGCCGAATTCGACCAAACTCTGCCTCGAGATCCATCGACCGCACCGCGAACGCAATGTTGGCGGCGACGGTGTCGTGAAAGAGCAAGGTGTCTTCAAAGACGATGCCGATCGTTCGGCGAAGATCGTCAACCCGCAGCGATCGAAGATCAACACCATCGAGCATCACCGAACCGTGTTGCGGGTCGTAGAACCTCAACAACAGTCTCGCCACCGTCGATTTTCCAGACCCGGTGGCGCCAACGATCGCGATCGATTGGCCGGCTTCAATAGTGAGGTCAAAACCACTGAGCACGTCGTCACCGTCGCCATACGCAAACGAGACCCCCTCAAATCGCACGGCCCCCACCGGTTGCTCTCCCACCACCGGGAGGTCGAAAGGCTCAACCGGATCAGCAATTTCAGGCTCGACGGACAGCACCTCGTGCACTCGTTCGAGCGCAGCCGCAGCACGCTGCCCAAATGCAACGGTCATTCCGATCGACCTCAGTGGCCACACGAGCAACGTGACAAAAAAGTTGAACGCAACCAGTTCGCCGACGGTCATCGATCCATCCATCACCCGTAAACCGCCCACTCCAAGCACCCCGACCAGGCCAACAGCGGGCAACAACTCAAGAAATGGCATGTACTTCGCCCGGATTTTGGCGGCCTGTAGCGAAACCTCGCGTATGTCATCAGCCTCGGTGCTGAGGGCCTTCATGCGAACACGCTCGGCACCAAAACCTTTGACGACCCGCACCCCTGCGATCGATTCTTCAACCACCGTCGACAACTGGGCTTGCTCTGCCTGTACTGCGAGCACCGCCGGGTGAATTGCATTCGAAAACAATTTTGCGGTGACGTTGACGAACGGCAACGGCAACAGGGCAACGAGAGCGAGAAGTGGGTCGAGCGAAATGAGCACCCCGGTCACACCCAAAATAAGTGCGACGTGCGAGAGCGTGAGAGGGATCATCACGACAAACATCTGCACCTGGTTGAGGTCGGCCGACATGCGGCTCATCAACTGACCGGTCTGAGCATTGTCGTGATACTCGGGGTGCAGACCAAGGACATGGTCATGAATTTGCTCCCGAAGCAAGGTTTCGACCATGCGACTCTCTTTAAACGCAAAAAATCGCCGACCTGCTGTCAACAAACCGGTCGATATCCCTGCACACGCAATTCCGATTGACCATTTGAGAGCAGAACCGTCACCGATGATCGCGCTATCGACTGCAGATTGGGTGAGGAGCGGCACGGCGATCTTTCCAACCGTCCATGCAATGCCGAGTGCGACACCTGCCGCAATGCCCACCCATTGCGCTTTCAGTAACACGATGAGATGTGACCAGTTCGTTTCACGAACTGATCTGATGTCGGTTGGTGTCGGCGTTGATTCAGCCATCAAGCATCTCTGCAATGTGCTCAGTTGGTCGCCCGATCACCGTTCGAGAGCCATCTGACAGCAACGGGCGTTGCAGAAGTTCGGGGGTGGCGAGCAGGATCTTCACGATGGTCTCGGTGTTATCGAGTTGGTCCGATGTGATGCCCATCTCGGCTAACGGCCGGTCGCGCCGCACGAGGTCGCGCGATGGCCCATCGAAGGTGGAGATCAACATGCGGATGGTGTCGGTGTCGGGCGGAGTGTCGAGGTAGTGCACGACGTCAATGTCTCGCCCACGAGCCTGATGTGATTCGACAATCGCAAGGGCAGCTCGTGATTTCGAGCAGCGCGGATTGTGAAATAACCGGAACTCTGACACGGCGATGACCGTATCTGAACCTCAGCCGAGATGTCGTGCGCAACACCCATCGGTCATACTCAACTCATCGCCAGTGCGGCCCGTCAACAACCACCACATTGGAGGGCCATGCCTAGCAAAGATGACGATATTTCCTCATCCACTCCAGACCTCATTGGGTTACCAACTCACCGTGTTCTTCGGTCTCTCGATGCAATGCCACTTCCAAGGGCATCTCACGACCGACTCGACGGAGAGTACGACGCCTTACGAGTTGCCTCACTTGCGCTCTCTCGGCCCCTTACAAACGAGACGATCGTCGTCGCCAGCGATATTGATGGTTGCGGTCTCGGACTCATCGCAATCAGAAACACGCCCACGAGCGCAGAGTCTGTTGACGCCCTGCGTCTGACAATCGCCCGACAAACGCTCATGTTCGGTGATACGCCTGCGATCGCTTCGGTAACCGTGCTGTCGGTTCTGCGACAAGGATTTGCCGACGTTCACGACAGCCGCATCGACCTGCTGATGCGAGAATTCGCTGCGGCACGGGTCAGCCTCGATCGATGGTTTTGTATCGATCAGCAACTCAAGAGCGTTGACGTCGAAACGCTCGCCGTTCTTCCGCACTGAGCCGAAGCCCGGCAGCACGAAGCCGTCGGGCGATCTCTCTGCTTTCAACCTCGACCGCTCCATCTGCGATCAAGCGCGCGCGAAACTCCTCTGGGATGTCGTAATGGTCACCTTGAAACGCTCGACGCTGAATCTCGTTTCGATCGGCGAAGTCGATGAGTTCTTCCACTGACGTATCACTGATGAGGTGACACCACCGGCGGCCGTTAAACCACCATCGCGCCTGATCGATCAGTATCACGAGAAGCCAGTTACTCGACGATTTCTCGAGCGAGCCCCTCACGTCGTGCGTGCTCCGACACCGATCGAGCGACGACGTCTGCGACGCCGTCTTCGAACGCGCCTGGAATGACCCTCTCCGCTGTCGGCTCAGTCACCATGGCGGCAAGCGCCTCTGCAGCAGCGCGCTTCACACCCATTGAGGCATTCGTCGCTCGAACGTCAAGGAGACCACGGAAGACGCCCGGAAACGCAAGCACATTGTTGATCTGATTTGGATAGTCACTTCGACCGGTTGCAACGACCGAGACGTTGTCTGGCATGAGTTCAGGCATGATCTCTGGCACCGGGTTCGCTAGCGCAAACACGACGGCGTCATCAGCCATCGACGAGACCCACTCTCGTTGAATAATTCCTGGGCCTGAGAGCCCAATGAGGACATCCGCTCCCTCGATTGCCTCACGCGCGCCACCCGAACGATCATTCTTATTGCCATGATCGACAAACCATTGCTTACTCGGATGAAGCCCTTCGCGAGAAGAGTCGAGGATGCCGCGAGAGTCGACTCCGATAATGTCACCAATACCGATTTCGGCGAGCAAATGAGCGCATGCAACACCCGCAGCACCAGTACCCACGATCGTCACACTGAGCTCAGAGATCGGCCGGCCGATCACCTTTGCCGCATTCAACAACGCTGCGACAACAACAATCGCAGTTCCGTGCTGGTCGTCATGAAAGATCGGGATGTCGAGCATCTCTTGGAGCCGCTCCTCAATCTCGAAACATTCCGGAGCCTTTATGTCTTCAAGATTGATGCCACCAAACGTTGGCGCAATCGCGGCTCCAACCGCAACAACATCATCAACGGTCGGCGCGTCGACACACACCGGATACGCATCGACTCCTGCGAACTGCTTGAAGAGCACCGCCTTACCTTCCATCACAGGCATCGCCGCTTCAGGACCAATATCACCCAAACCGAGCACCGCGGTGCCGTTCGAGAGCACTGCAACTGCATTTGATCGGCCCGTAAAGCGCCAGACAGCAGACGGCTCCTCTGCAATATGGGTCGACACCCGCCCGACTCCCGGGGTATACGCCATTGCGAGTTCATCTGGCCCAACAAGAGCGGTGCGTGGTGAAACAACGATCTTGCCGTCGACATGAAGATCAAATGTCGTGTCGGATGACGATACGGAGTCGACGCCGTCAAGTCGCTCGACGACACTCAACACCTCAGCCTGCTGGGCGGTTCCCGAGCATGCGACTAGTGCCTCGAGCCCACCTTCGACTGTTTCTGACGACCGAACCTCTGCACCAATATCAGCGATGGCTGCAACCAATTGTTCCTCATCGATTCCGGCGCCGGCGATGACAAGCGATAACGCGTAACCCGTTGTCGGGCGCATTCGTCGGGTGGCCGACTCGTCATCAAGAGATGTGTCTGACTGAACATTCATGTTGTTGGGGTCCTCGTTGTGGAGCCCCGGCCAGCCACTCACCGCCGGTCGGGGCGGAGCGGGCGGGAGATGTGATTCTCAGCGAATCAGTCGGTGTCCCCGCCGGCTCCGAACCCGTACAGGTACGGCGGCGGGAATTCGCGCTGCTACCGCGGCAATCGCCGCAATTACTGCCGCCACAGGGGCGAGAGGAGCAACAGCTGCTGAAAACACGTTTTCAACATAGCGCAACAGTTTGGGCCGCGCCTCATCTACTCAAAATTTCAGCGCATGCGTAAACAGTTCTCTCACACCCACCGACCACCTAATCTTGCGACATGAGCCAACAATTGACTGGTGAAACCACCGAGTTGCTGCAAGCAATGATCAGAAACGCCTGCGTCAACAACGGAACTCCTGACTCTGGCGAAGAAATTCGCAACGCTGACCTACTCACCACCTTCCTTGAAGGCTCAGGGCTCGATATTCAACGTTTTGAGTCTCACCCCGGTCGAGCATCGGTTGTCGCACGCATCGAGGGGAGCGACCCCAACGCTCCGAAACTATGTCTTATGGGTCACACCGACGTCGTACCTGTGAGCCCTGAGGGTTGGGATAACGACCCGTTTGGTGGTGAACTCATCGACGGCGAGGTGTGGGGCCGAGGAGCGATCGACATGCTGAATCTCACCTCATCTATGGCGGTGGCGTTCCGGCATCTTGCCGACTCCGGATTTACCCCCACTGGTGACCTCATCTATTTCGGTGTTGCTGACGAAGAAGCCGGAGGCACGTGGGGAGCCGAATGGATGTTCGAACACCACGCCGATGTCATCGATGCCGACTATGTCCTCACCGAACTCGGTGGGTGGTCATCGGTTGACCAACACGGCCACCGAAAGATCACTATCAATGTTGGTGAAAAGGGAATTGCCTGGCGCAAACTTCGGGTTCGCGGGACCCCAGGTCACGGGTCGATGCCATGGGGCAGCGACAACGCTCTCGTCAAGGCCGCCGAGGCGGTTCGCCGGCTCGCATCATTCCGTCCCGCCACGCAGATCACCGATATATGGCGAGGACAAGTTGACGCAATGCACATCTCCGAGGGAGAAAAAGCTGTCCTCCTCGACCCGCAACAAGTGTGGGATGCGCTCGACGCGATGCCAGTGGGAGCCGCTAGAGCGTGTCACGCTCTCACCCACACGACGATTTCCCCAAATGTCATTCATCCGGTTGAGTCACAGAAGACAAACGTCATCCCTGACGTCGTCGACCTCGTTGTCGATATCCGCACCCTGCCCGGCACGACCGAGGCCGAAGTTATTGCGATGATCACCGAGGCTTTGGGAGACCTCGCACCACATGTCGAAATCGGCGAGGCCGAGCAGCAGGCTGAGGGAACACAATCTTCGATCGACACCCCGCTGTGGGATGTGATCTCCCATCAAACCCAAATCGCCTACCCAGGGGCTGAACTACTCCCCGGCCTTGTCGTGGGTGGCACAGACGCACGTTTCTACCGACAGCGCGGCCGTATCGGATACGGAGCCGGACTCTTCTCTCCATCGATGGACATGGCCACATTCGGGAACAGATTCCATGGCCATAACGAACGCATCGACGTCGAAAGCCTCGGTCTCGCTACCGACTTCTGGCTTGGCATCTGCCAAGAGCTCTTGGGGTGATACTGCGATGACCGACCTCGAAACGATGCCCGCAACCGTCGTTCCTGAAACCGAGATCACTCCCGAGACTGAAGAACCAACCAGCGCGCACATCGTCAAAGTCGAACCAGGAGAATCCGCTGCCGCAAAAGTATTGCAAGCACGCATTGAAGGCACCCCCCTTGAGGCCCTGTGCGGATTCGTATGGGTGCCATCTCGCGACCCAAAACAACTCCCTGTATGCCAACAATGCAAAGAGATCTATGACATGTTCAAGATCTTCAACGACGGGCTTCGCGACACTCCGAACGAATAATTTTTGACATTTTCACCCCTACGGGGTGGCCGACCGCAAGCCCAAAAATCGCTTGCGAACAGTGATGAAATCTGCTTGAGATATGTCGCCATGACATCTCGGACACGACAGCAATGGCAACCGCAACGAGCCTCCACAACAGGTGTCGGTCAACGACCGCCATTTCGTTGGAGGTGCCCAACTTGTGGAAGTTCAGTCGTCACACTCATCATTGTCTCGGCTGCGCCAACGTGTTCAGCACACACCGGAGGCGGCCGGCAGATGGTTGCTGAACGAGTTCGTTTTCGCGATCTTGATCGACCTCCGAATCAAGCGCAAGAGGTTCAGAATGAACTGAGGTAACGCTGACCACTCGGCGAGTACCGCAAAATGCACCAGAATGCGCGAACCCCGTCTCGCCAACCGATCTTCTTGCCTTCGTCATAGGTTCGACCGTTATACGAGATGCCAACCTCAAACACCCGCCACCCGGCGGCAGCAACCTTCGCGGTCACCTCGGGCTCAAACCCAAAACGATCCTCTTCGATTTCGATTGATTGGATGACCTCGCGACGAAACGCCTTGTAACAGGTCTCCATATCGGTGAGATTGAGATCGGTGAACATATTCGACACGAGCGTGAGCAACTTGTTTCCCATCGAATGCCAGAAGAACAGCACTCGATGTGCCTCACCTCCGACGAAACGGCTGCCGTACACCACGTCGGCGTCTCCGGCGACGAGCGGGCTGATGACCTTGGGAAATTCACTTGGGTCGTACTCGAGGTCGGCATCTTGCACGATGACGTACGGCAACGTTGCCGCCGCAAAACCGGTGCGCAATGCCGCACCCTTACCTTGATTGTGAGGCTGTAACAGCACTCGAACCCGCTCATCAGAAAGCCTGGCAAGAATCTCGCGGGTACCGTCGGTCGACCCGTCGTCGACAATGATGACCTCCCCAACGATCGACTGCTCGAGCACGGCCGCAAGGCAGGTTTCGATCGTGACAACCTCGTTGTAACACGGCATGACGACAGACAGCGACGCATCTGGAAGGTCGACAACTCGAGCCATGCTGTCAGGCTAACGGTGAGTGGTTCAGTGGCACTCCTAACGGAAATTCCGACTGGTCGAGCGACCAGGAGCGGCAAGCGGCTGAAGATGCTCTGCGATCACATTGACAACACCCTCTGAACGTTCAAGGCGACCGCGCACCACAAGGGCTGGTGCCAGCGATTCGGAGCGGAACCGTTTCCAGCATCCTGCCGACACGATCACATTAATGAGCCCGGTTTCATCTTCAAGATTGATAAACGTTGTTCCGCGAGCAGTCATCGGCCGCTGCCGATGCGTCACCGTGCCAGCAACAACAACTGTCCGATCGACTTCGTGGGTCTGCAGCCCTTCTGATGTCACCACCCCAAGACCAGAAAGTTCTTTACGCAAGAATGCTGTCGGGTGTCCGTCAGCAGAAATGCCGGTTGACCACAAATCAGCCACCGCTTCTTCAACAGGGGTCATGCCCGGTAATCGAGGTGCAGTGACCTGGGCTGCGATGCCAGGAATCGTGCCCGATCGAGCTTGAGCGGCTGACCCTGCAAGCCAGAGGGCTTCACGACGGTTAAGCCCGAGGGATTCCTCAAACGCCCCTGCTGTCGCTAATGCTTCGAGATGTGCGACCGTGATGCCGGGAACCCGTCGCACAAGGTCTTCCAACGAATCAAACATGCTGTGTTGCCGTTGCTCGACGATCTGTTCAGCAAGATCGCTGCCAAGCCCCCGCACCGACGTGAACCCGAGTCGAATAACGCTTCCACCATCTTCAAGTGTGGCACCTTCAGCTGAAACCCCAAGATCAACCCCTCTCACCGTTACACCATGGCGACGCGCATCACGAACAAGAGTATGTGGAGACCAAAATCCCATCGGCTGGGCATTGAGCAATGCCGCACAGAACGCTGCAGGTTCGTGGTACTTGATCCATGCTGAGGCATACACGAGGTAAGCAAACGACACCGAGTGCGACTCAGGAAATCCGTAATTCGCAAACGCTTTCATCTTTGTGTAGATCTCATCGGCAACGTCTCCGGTGATACCGCGCTCAGACATGCCGCAATAGAACCGCTCACGCAAGCGTTCCATCCGCGCTGCTGAACGTTTCGACCCCATTGCTTGTCGAAGCTCGTCAGCCTCAGCTGCACTGAAACCGGCAACATCGATCGCCATCTGCATGAGTTGCTCCTGGAAAAGGGGAACCCCCAGTGTCTTGCCCAGCGAGTTTTCTAATAGCGGATGCAAATAGGTGACCGGTTCGAGACCATTCCGACGACGAATATACGGATGAACTGAACCACCTTGAATCGGACCTGGTCGAATCAGTGCAACTTCGACGACAAGGTCGTAAAACCGCCGAGGTTTCAGGCGGGGCAACGTTGCCATTTGTGCCCGAGATTCCACTTGGAACACCCCGACCGTGTCAGCCCGACACAGCATTGCGTACACCTCATCTTCTTGCGGGATCGTTGCGAGGTCGACGGTGTATCCGCAGTGCTCAGCGATGAGATCGACCGCAAGATGTAACGCCGACAACATGCCAAGACCCAGTAGGTCAAACTTCACCAAGCCTGCAGCAGCGCAGTCGTCTTTATCCCACTGCAATACCGACCGACCCTCAGCCCTCGCCCACTCAACCGGACACACCTCGATAACCGGCCGATCACAAATCACCATGCCACCCGAATGAACACCGAGATGCCGTGGAGCGTCTTCAAGACGACGGGCAAGTTTCACTACATCATCGGGAATGCCAGTTTCGTGTTGATCTGCAGTCTTGAGAACACGTTTCCATCCATCAACTCGACGCGACCACGCATCTTGACGGCCCGGGTCATGACCGAGCGCACGAGCGGCATCACGTACCGCTGACCGCGAGCGGTAGGTGATGACGTTTGCTACCTGCGCCGTGTGGTGACGGCCATATCGCGCGTACACGTACTGGATGACCTCTTCACGACGACCCGATTCGATATCAAGGTCGATATCAGGTGGTCCGTCACGATGAGGGGAGAGAAAGCGTTCGAATAACAGGCCAAGCGACACCGCGTCGGCAGCAGTAATACCGAGGGCATAGCAGACCGCCGAGTTCGCTGCGCTTCCACGACCTTGACAATAAATGTCATGTTCACGACAAAACTTCACGATGTCCCACACGACAAGGAAGTAACCCGCGAATCCCAATTGTTCGACAAGTGCGAGCTCACGGTCAATGGTCTGCCATGCCCGCGACCTCAGCGTCATGTCTTCTGCCGCTGGGGGTCGTTCGCCATAGCGCTGCCGTGCACCTTCATATGTTGCGTGGCGTAGCAACCCCATTTCGTCAAGCCCGTCAGGGCACGGATACGGAGGCAACGATGGTGCAACGAGCGACACATCGAATGCTGCTGATTGCGCAATCTCCACGGTTCGTTCGATAACGCCTGGGTAACGCTGAAAACGTCGGGCTTGTTCAACACCAGATCGCAGATACGACGCTCCGTGAGCAAAGAGTTGCTCTTCGACACCATGTAGGCCTGAGCGTCTGCCTATCGCCGCCACCGCCATTGCAAGGTCAGCATCTGCAGTGGTCGCATGCGTCACCGCATTTGCAGCGACACACTCCACCCCCGAGCGATGTGCGATCTCGACCATCGCATCGTTGCGGTGATGATCGAGAGGGTCGCCATGATCCCAAAGCTCCACGACAACACGATCACGTCCGAAAAGATCGATAAGGCGATCGAGTTCACGGCGAGCCGCTCGAGGCCCTTGTGCACACAATGTTGCCGGCACAACACCGGTGCCATCGCCGGTCAAGACCCATGACAGGCCTTTCACATGTTCTGCCACGACATCGAGGTTGTGGCGCGGCGCACCTTTTGATCCAGCAAGTAAACCCAATGACAATGCCCGAGAAAGACCGCTATATCCCGATGGGCCATCAGCGAGAACAACGATGCGCTTTCCATGTTCATCATCGGCAGCTTTCGGCAATGTGAGTTCTGTTCCGATGACCGTTGGAAGTTGCAATGACCGTGCCGCCTCCGCAAAACGGATAACCCCATACAATCCGTCACGGTCACATAAACCAAGAGCATCAAGACCAAGCCGCGACGCTTCGACTGCGAGTGCTTCAGGATGACTTGCACCCTCCAAGAATGAAAAATGTGATCGGGCATGCAACTCGGCATAGGGAACTCGAATCCCTCTCGGCGCTGCGTGATCAACTGGCGCTTCAAACGGCTGACGTTGGCGGCTCCACGCCGGAGCGTCACCACCAGCATTCCATGCGGGACTCCCAGGGGCGCGCCCATCACGACCCCGTTGCGATGCTCGGCCCGAAAGCCGGGCTTCAAGTTCGTTCCATGTCCACTGAGGGTTTGTGAATCCCACAACATCAAGTATCGAACATATGTTCGATACTTGCAAATGGCGCGCTAGGCCCTGCCTCTTACCCTAGGCAGCGAACTCTTGACGAAGACGGGTGAGTAACGCTGCGAGTCGTGGGTCGCCTGCACGCTCGACTGCAGCAGACCAATCGAACCACTCGACACGCTGACTCTCATCGGGCGGTGGCGCAGGGTCGGCATCGCCCCCATCAACCAAGTACCGAAGGTCGAGGTGCGTATGCCCACGCCCTCCTTGATGAGCATCGACATGAATAAGCCGAGGTCGTTCATCGGTAAATCGCACGTCAAGGCCGGTTTCTTCCCGTGCCTCACGAAGTGCTGCGTCCCACGGAGATTCACCTTGATCAACATGACCTCCTGGTTGAAGCCACATACCTAACCGTTTGTGTTCAAGAAGCACTGTGCCCCGGGGGCCCACCACGATCGCTGAACCAGTGATATGCACCACGTCATCACGTTGATCAAAAGGGTTACCGCCGGCACTACGAATACGGTCGACTTCTGCGATCAATGTTGCGATTGATCGCTCTTCATCAGCATCAGCTGCGACGTGAGCATTCACCGCTGCCAGCACTTGATCGATGAGCGCATCTGACATTTCACGTACCGTACCGTTCATCAACCGTGAGTGCCCATGAGGTGCCATCGTTGATGCTCGACAGCGAGCAGATGTGCGCTGCCGTCTTCGAGAACTACCTGCAGTCGGGCCAACCGACGGCGGCGGCGTTCATCCCACCAACGCTCAATGAGTGGCCACGGGCCAGCCCATGCCACCACACGATGAGATCGGCCACCGATCACAACGCACACCGGGTCTGAAGTCATTTCGCCCCGGCCACTCACAACAACCGACTCACCGCGATCGTTGAGTACTTCAACCGTGATTTCATCTGGTGGCACGATGACCGGGGCGGGTCGGACGACTGATCCGGGCCACGGAGCGAGCACATCGACATGGTGATCACCGTCAACGACTGTGGCCGGAAACCACCCGTAACGATCTTCTGGTAGACGACCCCCAATCGGCAGTGGGACTCGAACGCCTTCTGGCCCGCACAGTGTGACGAGACGAGCGACTGCTCGAGAGGCTCGGCCGTCAGCTTCACTCGCCCCACCCCAGAACCCGTGCTGGACACCATCATCAGGACGTACCGAAGTAATAGAGATTCGAATAACGATGACTCCTGCACTCACCGACGAGGGCTCGTTGACCCACGAATCGAGTTGCCATCTCACTCGATCAACAATCGCTGCTGCCGTAAACCCTTCTGATCGATACCAATGGCGTTCACTGCGCTCTGAATGTTCTGTCTCGGCAGTCACGGTCATGCGAGTACACACCAAGCCTTCAATCGAAAGTTCGTCTACCAGTTCTGAAGCCAGTTCGCGGGCGCTGAACACCACTGGTGTGACCGTAAGAAGAGGTTCATCAAAGCGGCGTTCACGTTCTGGTAATTGCGATGGGGTAATCGACGAGAGTGGGCGTTCATCAGCGCCGGTTGCGACCCGATACGCCCGCACCCCTGGTAAACCAAAACGGCCAAGTACATCTCGCTGGTCAAGAGCGGCAAGATCACCAACCGTGTTGATGCCAAGCCGTTCGAATAACTCAACGAGATCGATTGACATCTCACCGATGGCGTGAAACCAGCGCAAGCTCATCGTCGTGAACGCTGCAGCGGTTCGACCTGGCTCGACGATCACTTGATGACCTGTGACCCCTGAGCGTCGGGCAGCTATCGCAGATGCCGCTCGACCATCTGCGACCCCAATGCCGATCGGGATTTCTTCCCCTAACTGTGTTGCGACAACAGATCGAACATGATCGACAACGAACTGTTCGCCCCCGAAATATCGGGTTGGGCCGCGCATATCAAGACACAGACTTCCTGGCTCTAGCAATTCGACCAGCGGAATGATGTCAGCTACCGCTGACACCACCCGTTCAAACGACTGCACTTCAGCCACATAATCACGTGGAACCACCGTTGCATTTGGGCAAGTTCGCAACGCCACTCGTTTGCGATCACCTGTGCGAACTCCGGCTTCACGTGCGATGGTGCAGGCGGCAACCACTCGATGCTGGTCAAAGACGATCAGCGGGCCATCAATGGGCGCAACTGTTCGGACTGGCCATTCTGGGCACCACAGTGTCAGCACCCGTGGCACCGACGAGGTCACACCACCCGAAGCCGCCATCGATACTCCTCGTCATCATCGACTGTGACGCCAGCTATGCCATTGTCTACATCACTGGCTGCATCGTTGATGTGCCCGACCCGCACATCAACCACAGATGGCAACTGCATCTCTGAGCGAAGAGGTCGAGGTGATCTACGGCCTGTCGCCGACACGGTGAGATGTCGGGCGAGA
Organism: uncultured Ilumatobacteraceae bacterium; assembly: GCA_965660025.1. Lineage (GTDB taxonomy): Bacteria > Actinomycetota > Acidimicrobiia > Acidimicrobiales > Ilumatobacteraceae > Casp-actino5. The sequence goes on from CBFHYI010000006.1 coordinate 55,766, forward strand.
AGGCGACCAACACCCCAGCCAATTCCTTCCCAGCGCATGTCGCTACCAATCAGCACGACATCGCCAAGCGACACGGCGTCGCGCACCCCAACCTCATCGGCGTCATCGATCACGATAAGAGTGACGCCTTTTGCGCGAATACGTTGCGAAATTCGACGAGCCAGTGCCCCCCGATAGCGATGTGCCGGAATGAGTACGACGTCGAATCCGTCAAACACAGCCGACAGCACATTCGCCGGATCATCACCGGTCGTCACACCAATCACCCGATGCAATGGGATGCCAAATTCGGCAATTGCTTCTGGGGACACTTGTTCAAGATCGACCGCTGCAAGCCACGACCCCACCGTGACTGCGCGCTCAACCAGCCCAAGAGCAATCGAATACGCAGCAACACCATGACAAACCACTACTTGGCCGCGCAATAACCCATGAGGGAGGATCTCGGCGTAGGCCTCTGACAAGGGCAGAGCACTATCGGCTTTCGTCAACGAAGCTGCAGACTGGAGATGAGGTGATTCAAGAGCGAGTGACATCACCTACAACTGTATCGAACAGGTGTTCGATTATTTCATGCTGGCGAATCGACCGTCTTTCAAGGTCGGCTTCCCCGACGCTCCGCTGTCGGGGCAAACTGGGAGTGTGACCACTACTAACCGTTCACTCCCCCGAATTCTCACACTGATGGGGTCTGGTGAAACCGCTCCGACGATGGTCAGCACACACCGTCGATTAGCTGCTTCGCTCGCTAACGGTCCTTCAACTGTTCGCTCAATGGTGAACGCTGCCCTACTCGATACCCCCTACGGCTTTCAAGAAAACGCTTCAGAACTTGCTGAGCGCGCAGTCCACTACTTCTCTGAGTCTGTTGACGTCGACCTCCGCATCGGAGGGTTGACATCGCTGAGCACCGCAAATTCACTCGACCGAGAACGCGGTCTCGAGTTGCTCCGAACCAGTGACTACCTCTTCGCTGGTCCGGGCTCACCCACCTATGCACTTCGCGAATGGGCGAACACCGATGTGCCCAACATCATTTCCAACAAACTTGATCAGGGAGGCATCATCGTCTTCGCTTCTGCCGCAGCGCTGACAATCGGTGCCTGCACGGTTCCTGTGTACGAAATTTATAAGTGTGGCCACGACCCCTACTGGCTTGATGGCCTCAACATCCTTGGCAAAATCGGTGTTGATGCTGTCGTCATTCCTCACTACGACAATGCCGAGGGCGGTCACCACGACACGCGTTTCTGCTACCTCGGAGAGCGACGCCTTCGACTCATGGAACAGGAACTTCCTGCTGATCACTACGTGCTCGGGGTCGATGAGCACACAGGTGTCATCTTGAACCTTGAAGAAGGCTCTGCCGAAGTGGTCGGCAACGGCACTCTCACCATACGTATCGATGGTCAATCACGAACATTCCCTTCGGGGACCACCCTTGACCTCGCATTCCTCGTCGCACCAGATGGTGACGCAGCATCACCGGCACCGACACAAGCCCCTCCGCCTGCACCAACCGAATCTCCTGCTGATGACACCCCATCAGATACGTCACTTGGGGACACCACCGAACGATGCCTTGCAGATTTCAATACTGCGATCGACAACGGTGACGCCGATCAAGCCCTACGTGCAGTTCTCGAACTCGAAGACGCAATTACTGCCTGGTCGGCCGACACTCTTCAAAGCGACGACGCAGACCGGGCACGAGCGACATTACGTTCAATGATTACTCGACTTGGTGATGCGGCCGTCAAAGGACTCGATAACCCCACCCTTGTCAGGGCTCCACTAGTGGAGGCGTTGCTCGAAATTCGTGCCCTTGCGAGAAGCGAAAAGCGATTTGACCTGTCCGATCTCATCCGAGATCGACTTGCTGCAGCAGAAATTGACGTCAAAGACACCGCAAATGGGGCCGAGTGGAGCCTGCGAAACGAGGATTAGATTCGGCTAGGCCGTGCGACTGCGCGTCGAATGATCTCGCACCATGTCAAGAACTTGGCTGATGTCTCGTCCTGGAACGAGAGCCCCATCAAGATCGGTATCAAGGGTATTCATCACCGCCCGCCCGCCGGTAACGACAAGCGTTTCGGGGTGTGACGATCGAATCTCTTTCGTCACTTCAACAGCGGCCGGGAATGATTCCACGTGCGAGACCGAGAGCAACACTGCAACCGCACCTGTCTCTTCCACCACCTGAAGAAACGAACTCGCCGGTGAGTCAGATCCCAAATCAACCACCGTCCAGCCATCAGCTCGGACAAGATCCGAAATCACTGCGCTCGGGATCGAGTGATGTTCACCGAATGGCGAGCCCACAACGATGGTTCCTCGTGAGCGGCCTCGGCGGTTGAGTTGAGGCCCTAACCGCCCAAGGAGACGTTGCACGACGACGGTTGCTCGGTGTTCATCGGCGACACCAAGTTCGCCTGCTGCCCAACGCGCACCAATCGATTCCATTGCATCAGCAATGAAGTCGGTGTACACACGATCAACGGGAGAGCCTGCCGCCATCGCTGCTTCAATGACTCCCCAAGCACCCTCTACATCTCCGGCGATTAACCGTGCTTCAAGACGGGACGCCCAGGGAGCATTTCGAGCCGAACTGTTCGCTGACGATCGGCCAGCGGGGACACTGTCACGAGCGGCAAATTGCTCAAGGTCACTCGACGCTACACGCCACCCAGATGAGGTGCGAGAGGCCTGTAATTGGCCATGGCGAACGTAACGATACGCGGTCATGTAGTGCACACCGAGGCGCTCAGCGGCCTCATGCAAAGTAACGTTCGTGTCCCCCACGAAACTAATGCTAGGAACGTTTTTTGAACTCTGCGTGACTGTGCTGGGCTTCAGCGTTAACCGTTTTTTGCGGACCAGCGTTCTTTTGCGGCTTTGCTGCGCTCAAGAAGATGCGCCGGCACTCGTTGAGCTGCCGCTGATAACTCTTCGCCACCTTCGTCAGAAGTCGCGGGGGCCGCAGCCTCTTCGGGTTGTGCATCATCGAATGAAGGAGGCTCTACACCCGGAAGCCAATATTGGTAAAGATTCGCAACGACCT
>CBFHYI010000007.1:0-56547 GCA_965660025.1 uncultured Ilumatobacteraceae bacterium
ATCTTCGAGTGTTCGATGACGATGATGGCGTGATGAATCTCTCAGCCACCGAGATTGGTGCTGAGCTGCTCATCGTTTCGCAGTTCACGCTGTACGGAAATACAGCGAAGGGTCGGCGGCCAAGCTGGATTGCTGCTGCTCGTCCAGAGGTAGCAGAACCCTTGATTGACTACCTCGTCGCCCAACTCCGAGATCGCGGTTTCCGTGTTGAAACCGGCCGATTTAGGACGGAGATGAAGGTGTCGATTGTGAACGATGGTCCGGTGACGGTGACCGTCGAGTCAGCATCATCGGGATGATGAGGAGCAGTAACGCAGCAATCGCGAACGGTGCATCACCAATACGGGTGTAGACCGTCGTCCCTGAACGTCTCATCGGTGTCGAATACAGCACGGTCTGTTCACTGATATCGCTTCGCTCAAGCACGTTGCCAGAAGGATCGACGGTGGCTGAGAAGCCGGTGGGCGCCACCTGAATCACCCATCGACCGGTCTCGACCGCTCGAAGCTTGCTCGAAGCAATCTGCTGACTTTGGACGATTGTCCACGTGTAACTCGCCCCATTTGTCGGATTGATAATGATCTCACCGCCCGAGGTCACCGCATCACGACTGCGGCTTCCAAAAAACACTTCCCACGAGATCACGACTCCAAAAGAGCCAACGCCATCGACGGCGACGACAGCAGGCCCGGTTCCAGAGATCGCATCTTTCGGGATAAGCCCCGTCGGGGCGCCCAAAGATTCGAGCAGCGATCGAAATGGGATGTACTCCCCGAACGGCACCTTGATGACCTTGACGTAGCGGTCGGCGACCTCTCCGTCAGGCATGACGACGTATTGAGCGTTGACAAAGTTGCCGGTCTCGACGTCGTAGACAAATTCAGCATCTTCAGTAACGCCGACGACAAACGGCACATTAAGACGCGAGGCTTCGGCACGAACGAGATCTGCGACAGCGCTGTCGGCAAATTGTTGCCGATTGACGTCAATCGCATTTTCAGGCCATAGCACCATATCGACCTCGCCTGCTTGGATGAGTTGGCTTGCAGTGAGATGCGCATTGGTGACATCAATCGAAGGCACGTCAAGGGCACTTGTTCCTTGTTGACCGCCCCCTTGTACTGCAGCAACCGAGACAGGGGCAAGATCGGTACCAGACGGTGCAGCGAGAGCAGTGGTGAAGAGCACGACCAACGTTGCCGACATCCACATTGATGTGCGACGTAGGCCAGTCGAATGTCGACGGGTTGCGACGAGTTCGGCGATCATCGCCCCGATCGCAAACACCGTCAATGTGAGCAACGGCACGCCCCCAAGCCGGGCGATCGGAAGGAGTGGCCCACCTGCCTGACCGATGCCGAGCGTTGCGAGCGGAATACCGCCAAATGGCATGACGAGCCGCGCCATTTCAACGAGTGAATGTGCCCCGACTTTCCCAAACCGTGAGCGCGTCGGAACAGCGGCGGCGAACGCATGCAGCACTGCAAAAAACAGAACTGCAGCGACGTAACCAGGCGCGGTGAGGAAATACATCCACGCAGTGGTCGGCCCGAACCAAGAAATTCCGAACAGCAACCCGAGAACCCACCGGTCTTGCCAGCGATCTGCGCCGAGCGAAAACAACAGCGCCACTCCGACAAATGCTCCGGGCCAGAATCCCCAAGGGGGCATTGATAGTGCGACCAGTGCCCCTGAAAGAAGTGAGGCAAGGCGAGATTGCCGTCTCGTCATTGCACGAGCGTTGCAAAGACGGCGTATCGCTGGGCGGTCGAACCGGGCGGGTGGCAGGCAAATAGCGTGGTTGTATACGCCGTGGTTTGATCGATGATCCAAAGGTCGGTTGGTTCAATCACCTGCATGTCGGTGACGGAGTAGATGAAACGCCCAGCGTCGGTCTCGTAAATGATCTCATCGCCGATGACAAGTTCATTGATGCGCAGGAACACTTGGTGTTTGCTCACCCGATGACCGGCGACAACGACATTGCCTTGAGCTCCAGGCATCGCAGTACCGGGCCAGTGGCCAGGGCCTAGGTCGAGGGTGGTGAGTCGAATTCCCTCGTGCAACCCCATTTCGACGTCGATAGCAGGAATCGAAATGGTGCCAAGCTCGATCACGGGCTCTGCTGCTTTGGTGTCTGAAGGGGGAGGTACCGGCGTCGGAAGAGTGGTTGTTGTTGTCGTTGTCGTGGTGGACGTCGTGGTCGTCGTGGTCGTCGTCGATGTTGTAGATGTCGTTGTTGTCGGGGTAGACGTCGTGGTTGTCGCAGCGACAGTCGTGGTTGTTGACGGCGCCGTCACTGCGTTGTCGTCATTGTTGAAAAAGGCGACCGACATCACTATGACGATGAGGGTGACCACACCAACAGTGAGCGCAAAGCGACGTGACATTGCGTTTAGTTTGCCATTGATGCAAGTAATTCCTCTGCTGCGCGGGTGCCATCTGCGATGCACGCAGGAATCCCAATGCCTCGATATGACGAACCGGCGAGTTGGAGGCGACGGGGTAGCAGACCATCGATCGCAGCAACTCGTTCGGCGTGATGCGGTCGGTACTGGGTGAATGCATGGGTCCAGCGAGAGACCCTTGTTTCTGCATGATCGATGTGAATTCCAAGCTGCTGAGATGTTTCTTCAATGGCATGGTTCACCAGATCAGCATCACTGAGATGATCGATCGGGAGAGCGTCGCGCCCGAGTGAAATTCGAAGAATTTGTGAACCGTCATCTTGCGCGAGATGGCTCCATTTTTGAGATGCAAACGACACCGCTGTCACCAGCTGTTGTTGAGATTTAGGAATGAGGTAGCCGGAGCGATTCTGGAGATGTTCAGGCCACTTGCTTGCGGCGACTCGAACGGTGACGATTGCGACATCCGATGTATCGAATGAACTCAATGCTGCTCTGAGATCTCCATCGAAGAGGCGGCTGGCATGGTGTGCAGGGGTTGCCACGATGACACCGTCGGCCTCGATGTCGTTGACCATCCATCCGGTGTTCGTCTGCTGCAACGACTGACAGGGTGATCCACTGATGACACGTGCGCGCCCTTCACCATGTTGCTGCAGTGCAGCGACGGTCGAGTGGATGAGTTGTTCCATCCCGAGAGGAGGTGCGCCAAAGATCGGGCCGCCTTGAGACGGAGCTACTTTTCGCAATTTACGACCGGAGATCAGCGCACTCCGACCTGCCTGCGAGAGCGAGTGCAATTGCGGAACTGCTTGCAGGCTGAAACGATCGGTATCGGCACCGTAGATCGAGCCGACGAGAGCATCAACGAGCCGGTCGTGTACGTGATAACCGAATCGGCTCCGAGCCCACTCGCCAATGGAGTCATGATCGATCGAGCTCCGAGGCCGAACGAGATCGAGCGCCGCTCGAGCGAGCGCGGTGGTTGGCAGTAGCCCTGAGCGAGCGATCGCGGTCAGTGACGTTGGCACACCCAGTGCCAGATCGGAAGGGATCGGGTACAGCTTTCCCGCCCAGATTCCTGCCGATGCTGATGTGGGCGAGACGAGTTGCTGGCCGAGACCCACCGTCGAGGCGAGCTGAACGGCATGCGGGGTGCGAAGAAGAAACGCGTCAGCCGATTCGTCGATAAGTGATGCGCCAAAACGCGAGGTGCGGATCTTTCCGCCAAGGCGTTCCTCGGCTTCGAGCAGAACGATTTCGGTATCGGTGCCGCTCGTGAGTGTCACCAATCGATGTGCAGCAGCAACCCCGGTGATGCCCCCGCCGATAACAACGATTCGCTCGGCCGTTGGCATTGTGATTAACCCGCGTCGACGACCCGTTGAGCAAGAGCGTGTAAGACCGCTGGGTCATCGTTGACGCACGCAGTGCGATCGAATGCCAAACCAGCCTGCTCCGCGCGGACCCGAGCCTCGATATCGAGGTCATACAGCACTTCGAGATGATCGGCGACGAATCCGACCGCGCTGACGATCACTCCACGGTGTGTGCCGTTCGCTCCGAGGTCATCGATGACATCGAGAATGTCAGGACCGATCCACGGCTCAGGGGTACGTCCGGCGCTTTGCCAACCAATGGACCAACCGTTGCCCTCCTCGAGGCCGACTCGAGCAGCAACTGCTTGTGCAGTGGAGCGAAGCTCATCTGGATAGGGGTCACCTGAATCAATAATTCGTTGGGGCAGTGAGTGAGCGGTGAAGACGACATGACTGTCTGCTGGCATCTGTTCGAGACGAGTCGCGAGATCGCTGGCGATGAACTCAACAAATGCGGGTTCTGTCGCCCAACTGTCGACACCCGAAACAGAGATGCCGTGCGGCTCAGCTGCAGTTCGCGTTCGGTCGAGGTATTGCCCGATGGAATACGTCGAATAGTGAGGGGCAAGGACAAGACCGGTGATCTTCGTGACACCCTCTGAGGCGAGCTGCTCGACAGATGCCTCAATTTTTGGGTCGGCATGTTTGAGGCCGAGTTCGACGCGATAGCCACCAGGGTCGATTGCGTCGAGTTCTTGCTGCAAGCGTTGCTGCTGACGTTCGGTGAGTTCGGCCAGCGGTGAAAGCCCGCCGATCGCCTCGTAGCGGGCGACGAGGTCAGCGAGTGCCTCAGGAGTTGGCGGGCGACCCCGTCTGATATCGGTGTAATAGGGCTCGATTTCATCGCGGTGGCGAGGGGTTCCGTACGCCATCAACATGACGGCGGTGTGTGGTTGAGAGTGTTGGGAGGTCATGAGGGGGAGGACTCCATGGCGGTTTGTTCGTGCACGAAAGCCACAACCTCGGTGAGGACTCCGGGATCAGTATCTGGCTGGACACCATGCCCGAGGTTGAAGATGTGGCCGGGGTGACCACCATTGTCGCGAAGCACCTCCATTGCACCATCGAGCGAAACATTCACCCCCGCAAGTACGAGCGCAGGGTCAAGATTTCCTTGGATGACAAGGTCAGATCCCATACGTTCACGCGCAGACGAAATTCGTGTTCTCCAGTCGAGACCGAGAATCTGTGGCCCCGCTGCGTACATCGATTCGAGAAGGTGGTCACATCCGATGCCGAAGTGAATTCCTGGGACATCGGCGTGGCGCTCGTTCAATGTGTGAAACACCCGTGTCGAGTGCGGTGCAACAAAGGTGTCGTAGTCACGAGCTGAAAGCGACCCTGCCCACGAGTCGAAGAGTTGAAAGGCGCGGGCACCGTGGGTGAGTTGAGCTGAAATGAACTCGATGGCGTAATCGGACAGACATTCCATCAGGTCATGCCAGAGCTGAGGCTCAGCATGCATCATCGCTTTCGTGTGTTGATACGTGCGACTTGGGGCACCCTCGATGAGATAGCTCGCAACGGTGAACGGTGCTCCTGCGAACGCAAGAAGCGGAACCGATGCCGGAAGTTCGTTGACGAGGATGTCAACCGTTTCGGTGACATGTTGAACGTGTTCGGGCGTGAGCGGCGGCAAGCGTTGAAGATCATCGCGTGAGCGAAATGGTTGCTCCGCAACCGGCCCGGTTCCGGGTGTGACATCGATACCAAACCCGGTTGCGTGCACCGGTACAACAATGTCACTGAACAGCACTGCGGCATCAACGTTGTGCCGACGAACGGGTTGCAGCGTGATCTCGGCGGAGAGTTCGGGCTGGGCGATGGCTTCAAGAATCGACCCACTGCCGCGAAGTTCTCGGTATTCGGGAAGGCTCCGACCAGCTTGACGCATGAACCAGACAGGCGTGTGTTGTGCGGGACGCCCGGCGCCGGCATTCAGGAAAGGTGAGTCGGTCATAAAAGAGGAAGCCATCGGCACCGTTGAAGATATCTGGACGGGTACACTTGTCGGACTCCAAAGCCCAGTTCACCCTCCAAGAAGGCGCTGGAGACCGACAAAGATGACCCAGTTACACCCAGAAATCGCTGACGAACAACAGTTTGTCGACCATGCGTATGAGTGCTTAGAAAGTAGTCGAAACGCAGCGTGGAGAATGCGCGACATGCATGAGGCCGATTTGGGAGGAACATTTCAGGCGCGTTTTGAACGCAACGCTGTTGATGAGGCACTGGTGAAACGCCTTGTCGAGCTTGATCTCGGTGACGCAGCCCTTGTGTTTGGCCGTATCGATCGTGATGACCCTGAGTCTTCGGAGATTGAGGCCTTCCATATCGGTCGTCTCGCAGTAAGTGATGAAGATAGAGAACCGGTGGTGGTCGATTGGCGTGCCCCGGTGGCAGAGCCGTTCTACCGAGCGACGGGTCGAGACCCGATGGGTCTCGTCCGACGGCGACATTTCGTGGTCGAGGGACGATCAGTACTCGGTCTGGAAGATGAACTTTTCGGCGAGGGCCACATCGGCATCGGTGATGATGGGCTGACCTCCACCCAAACTGAGTTGCGAGGGTACAGCACGCTGGTCGCTTCGCTTGAGCGAGGTCGCACCGGCACGCTCGGCGACATTGTTGCAACGATTCAGGCCGAGCAAGACGAAATCATTCGTTCGCCCCAGTCAGGCGTTCTCGTCGTGCAAGGTGGTCCTGGCACCGGAAAGACCGTAGTTGCACTTCATCGTGCCGCGTACCTGCTGTACACCCATCGCTTCCCGCTCGAAGACCAAGGCGTGCTGGTGATCGGCCCGAACCGGGTATTTCTTCGCTACATCGAACAGGTACTGCCATCGCTAGGAGAGGCGGGTATCGAGCAGGTCGTACTCGCCGACTTGATCCCCGGGGTGAAGGTTCGTGGAACCGATACCGAAGCGACCGCCAAGGTGAAGGGCAAGCCCGAGATGTCACGAGTGATTGACCGTGCAATTCGAGATCGTGAGCGACCTCTGCGTGACGACGTGACGTTCCCGTTCCGATCGGGTTACGTGCGTCTTCGCGCCGCTGAAAGCGAAGCCATCATCAAAAATGCGCGTCGCGGGCAGCGACGTCATAATGCCGCCCGACGACATGTCGAAAACGAGATCTGGTCAGCGTTGGCAGCGAACTGGCGAGAGAACGATGCCACTCCGGAAGCCGTGCGTGCCGAACTGCGTGGGCGAGTCGACGTGCGTGAAATGTTTGAACGGATGTGGCCGGTGCTCACTCCTGCCGAGTTGCTCCACGACCTCTTTGGGTCGGTGCCACTTATTCGTTCGGCGAGTGGGCGCTTGTTGAGTGTCGAGGAGCAGAGCTTGTTGAACCGTCCTCGGATGGCCTCGGTCGACGAGGTCGAGTGGACCGCTGCCGATGTTGCGTTGCTCGACGATGCTCGCGAGGCCCTCGGGCCCCGGCCAAACCGTGCAGGCAAAATCGATGATGCTGACGAGATTCGGTTGTACGGTCACATCGTTGTCGACGAGGTGCAAGACCTCTCGCCGATGGAATTAAAGATGGTTTCTCGCAGGTCACTCAATGGTTCGATGACGGTTGTTGGAGATATTGCCCAGGCGACTGGTCCTTCAGCGCCATCTGATTGGACCGATGTGCTCGAGCACCTTCCAAGTCGCCGTGAACCAAGGGTGATCGGTCTGTCGGTGGGTTACCGCATTCCGCAACAAATCATGAACCTTGCGAATCGGGTGATGGCGGCCGCTGCACCAGGCTTGCGCGCTCCAGCTTCTGTGCGTGAGGGCGATACAGATCCGCACATCATCTTCACGTCAGACCTGTGCCAGGTCGTCACTGAAGAAGCTCGTCGATTGAGTGACGAGTTGGCAAGCGGGTCGGTGGCGGTGGTTGCAACCGATGATCGTTGCGATGAGATCTCTGCTGCTCTTCACGACGCAGGTGTTGAACATGGCAGAGCCGCAGCAGGGCTTGGACGGGGAATCACTGTCGTGCCGGTGAGCGTTGTGAAAGGTCTCGAACTCGATGGCGTCATCGTCGTTGAGCCCGCTGACATCGTTGAATCGAATAATCGCGGTTTGCGATCTCTTTTTGTTGCGCTGACACGCTCAACTCAGCGGCTCAGCGTCGTGCACTCACGGCCTCTGCCCGCATCGATGGCGTAGCCGACACAGCCTCAGATAGCAGCCGATGAGTTGCGGGGCACGCGGTTATTGAATCGCTGCGGCAATATCGATGAAGAGTTTCCACGCCTTCGATGCGTCGGCCGGCCGGCGGCGCTCAACCGAAAGCTCGGCAAGGACCATTACTTCGTAGAAGCCGAAGTGACTGTCAGCAAAGTCAGCCTTGACCTGCGCCTCAATGCTGTTCCACGAATCGAGAATCGTCGCCAAGATGACGTCGGCTGAGCCGTCGTTGTCAACGATGGCGTCGCTCAGGTCGTTGAGTGATTGATCGATGGCATCGAGGTGTTCTGAAAAGGTGCGGTCAGGCATCTGGGTAACTTCAACGGTTTCAGCAACCGTGGTTGAGGATTCAAGAAGCGATTCGTCGATGTAGGTGGAACCGCACGCTGCCAACATCGGGCAAGCCGCGAGAGCAAGAAAGATGTGTGAGCGGCGCATAATCGTTCGTTATGCGGTGACGAGAATTCGTTCGCTGATGAACGCATTCACTTCGACGGTGGTGCCATCGAGGTCAACAACGAGGCCACCATCATGAGTTGTTGACTGCACAGAGCCATGTCGGCCTGGGGTGAACCCAAACTCTTCTAAGAACTCCAGAGTTCCATCTTCGAATTCGAGCTCTTCAGGTATACGAATGATGGTGAAGTCGTCGCCGACAGCGTGATCGATGAGGGCAGTTGCGTCGGGGGCCTCATAACCCGAACCCGGAATTGGGTTGCCATGTGGACACGTCGTTGGGGAGTCGAGGAGACGATTCATCGCAGCCTCCACAGACTCGCTCATCACATGTTCCCAACGCCCTGCTTCGTGGTGCGATTCTGCCCATGAGAGCTGCAACACATCTGTGAGAAAACGCTCGGCAAGTCGGTGACGACGAACCACCCGCTGGGCAAGCGCTTCCCCTTCCGCGGTCAATGCAATCGATGGGTCGGTGTTGATGAGACCTTCGGCTTCAAGTCGGCGCATCATCTCGCTCACAGCGGGACGGCTTACGTCGAGGCGTTCAGCAATGCGAGCCTGAATCACATCTACGCCGTCTTCCCGAAGTTCGAAGATGCAGTTGCAATATTCCTCGAACGCAGGATGGTGTTCGCCAGCGATCGCCATAGCGCAATCTTATGTCGGTTTACGCAACGGTGTTCAGACGAAGTCGCCGAAACCGCAACTCAATCATGATGACGTTGGGTTGAGTGCCCGTAAACCTGCCCACGCAAGCGCACTCATTGCGGTTGCGACCTCGTCGGGGTCGAATTTGAGATTGTTCTCGATGAGTCTGCGGCTCGCTCCTTCGGCAAGACCGGTGATGGCGTGAGCGATCAGAGATTGCTGTTCGGGGTTGATATCGGCAACGATCATCGACGCCACCGCATTCGCAATCCCTGATCTAATTTGCCGCAGGTGTGACGCAAATTCGTTGTCGCGCTGGGCGGCTCCGCCGAAGAGCACTCGGAAACCATCTTGATGACGATCGACCCATGTGAAGTAGGCGTGAAAGCCCTGTTGGGTCTGCGTTTTTCCGTTGCTTGCATTACCGGTTGCCTGAGTGACTGCTGCAATCATTTCCTCACCAAGTTCGGTGATGAGTGCTGAGTACAGATCTCGTTTCGAGGCGAAGTGTTGATAGATGACCGGTTTTGTGATGCCGGCAGCATGAGCAATGTCATTCATCGAGGTGTCATGAAAGCCGTGCTCCCCAAAGATCGGAAGGGCACAGTCGAGAATGTGTTGGCGGCGCATCGGGGCCGTCAGTCGGAGTTGAGTCATGTCGAAGAGAGGGAAAGGGTAGGTCTACAGATTGTTTTCGAGATCTTCTCGCTCGGCCGCCTTTACCGCGTATCCGAGAACGATGGACGGTGCAAGCAACACGAACGAGATGATGAGGCACACGACAACAGTTGTTGCCAACATGGATGAAAACCCGATGGCGAACGCAATGATGAAGGTTGCTACCGCGAGTGCAAGAACGAGATAACCGACGCGGTTGGCGAGCAGTGTCCAGCGCGCCACAACAGCTCGTCGCTGCCGAACCTGATCGGTGGGATTCAAGCATCGTTGTTCATCTGCCATAGGGTGCTCCCATGGTACGAGTGGAACGGCCACAATCGGAGATCCTTCTCCTCACTATCGATCGACCCGAGCGCAGAAACGCGGTGAACACCGAGACGTTGCAACAACTCGCAGCGGCCCTTGCGGAGGTCTCATTACCTGAGACACGTGTTGTCATTCTCACAGGTGAGCCGCCGGCATTTTGTGCCGGTGCGGATCTTTCAGGAGCCGAGTCAGACGTTTTTCATGCTGCGTTAGGGGCCGCGCTTCGAGCGCTTGCCGAGTGCGAAGTGCCGGTCATTGCAGCGATCGACGGACCTGCGCTCGGTGCTGGAACTCAACTCGTGATGTGCTGCGACCTCCGTATCGCAACCGAGCGCAGCACGTTTGGAATTCCTGCTGCGAAACTGGGACTTGCAGTTGATCAGTGGACGATCGATCGCATGACCCGAGAATTTGGTTGGGGGATTGCAAGAGCCATGCTGGTTGGCGCAGAAGTATTTGATGTCGATCGATTGCATCGCTCAGGGTCGGTTCACCGCATCGGAGATGTAGGCGATGCCATCGAGTGGGCCCGGGTGCTCGCAACGCAGGCACCCCTTACCGTGGTTGCTCACAAAGCAGCCCTCGATGAGTCAGCGCGAGCTCCAGATGCATCTGCGCACAGTGAAGATCTTCGCCTCCGTGCATGGGCATCGAGCGACGCCGAAGAGGGGCGACTCGCCTTTATGGAGAAGCGGCCTCCACGCTTTCTTGCTGAGTAGCTGCGGCCACTACAGGTTTGGTGGAACGAGGTTGTTCACGTTGACGTAAAAGAAGTACAACCCGATCACAACCGGAGCAAACGAGATGGGGAGCATTGGCCACCAGCTCTTTCGCCGTGCGCTTATTTGGGTAACCGCCACTCGCAGCGCGATGAGGATGGCCGTCCAGATGAGCGCCTGGATGAGGGCGGTCGAGTCGTGAAACCACCCGGCGGAGAAGGCTTGCTCACCTTGCGAGGTGCCGGCGCTCGGTTCGTCTGGAGTTGGCGCCGGTTCAAATGGCTCGGCTTCGAGCATTTCTGCGGTCGTCGTGGAGGTGTCTGCCGGCAATGTGGTTGCAGTCGATGTTGATGTGCTGCTCTCGCTCGGCGCAGGGGCAGTTGTGCTTTCTTCGGTGGGTTCGTTGGTAATAGTTTCGGTTGGCAGCACACCGTCTGACTCGAGTTCGTTGAGTTCGGCTGAGACGATGAGTCGTTGCGCAGCGGACCATTTCGGGTGGCAGGTGGTGAGTGTCAGCGTTGCGATGTTCGGGTCTGTTGTGGAGACGACCCCGTAGTCGGTTGGTTCGACCACCTTGAGGTCTCGTACTTCGTAGGTGTAGGTGCCAAAGGCCGTGGTAATGACGATGTCATCACCTGCTGCGAGTTGGTCAAGGTCGTGGAATGGTTGGCCGTAGGTTGTCCGGTGCCCTGCGATCGCGCTGTTCCCGAGTTGGCCAGGTAGCGGGGTGTCCGTGAAGTGGCCTGGTCCGAGACGCAACTCTTCAACTCCGACTCCAGACACGACGAAGAAATCAACGTCGATCGAAGGGATGACGAGTTGACCGACGACATCACCTGACGAAAATTCGGGAACCATTTGGCGTTCAACTTCGGTGGTGGTTGGGCCGGCCGGCTCCGGTGCCAATGTTGTCGTCGACGAGTCTGAGTTTGGGGCTGAGGTGGTTGTTACGGAAGTTACGGGGACCTCGGTCGTGACGACCGCTACCTCCATTGATGACGTCTGTAGTGATGCGGCGAACTGCGCTTTCAGATCGGCTTGTGCTGCAGCCGTGCTCAGCCCTGTTCCCCATAACTGGTAGCCGACGAAGCCCAGCATGAGAAGGCCTGCGGTGACCAGCGCTCGGCCGACCAAGCCGACAGCCCACCTCCAATCGTGAGGTTCTGCTGGGCGCTCCCATCGTTGAGCACTTCGGGCGCGGAGCTGTCGCCAATGGTGGCGATAGAACCGGGCCCACCGTGCGGTGGGGCCTTGCCGATGGGCTCTGCCGAGTACCTCGCGCAGGCTGTATCCAGATTTGGAGTCTGCGCGGGGGCGGCGTTGTGGCACGAGGTCACGTTATCTGTCGTTGTGATGTGGCCAGAGGAGGGGAGTCGTGCCGAGTGCGCCTAGCGTGTGGGCGTGGAGTTGTCCGCGCAAGATGACGAATCGCCCGCGGTGACACTGCGTGATGTCGTGGTGTTGCTGGGCGATTTCCCCGCGCTTGCGGGCCTCGACCTTTCGGTCAACCGTGGTGAAGTGGTGATGTTGACGGGCCCAAACGGTGCGGGCAAGACCTCCCTCCTTCGCGTCTGTGCTGGCCTCGTTCCGATTGCTCGGGGTGAAGGCATGGTGATGGGGGCAGACCTGACGTCTCAGCGAGCGAGTGTGCGAAGCCGGGTCGGCATGGTGGGGCACAGCAACGGTCTCTACGACGATCTCACCGTCCGTGAAAATCTCGAATTCTGGGGTTCGCTCATCGGAGCCGGAGACGACGAGTTACGCCAAGCGATGTCGATTATGGGGCTTGATGGACGACTCGCATCGGTGCGGGTTCGTGGGCTCTCGGCAGGTCAGCGCCGGCGTACCGCGTTTGCGATTTTGGTGGTGAGGCGAGCCGGGCTCTGGCTTCTTGATGAGCCCCATGCAGGCCTCGACAGTGATGCCCGAGACGAAGTCGACGAGGTGCTTCGCCGAGCGTCTGCGTCTGGGGCAACCGTCATGCTCTCAAGCCATGAGCTCGATCGTGCTCAGCAACTTGCGACGAAGGAAGTTCGTCTTGCCGGTGGAGTGGTTGTGGGTGATTCTCAATGAGTTCTGTGAGTCGCCTGCACATGGTTCGTGCGGTCTGCGCCAAAGATCTTCGGATTGAGCAACGGTCGAAAGTGCTCACTTCTCAGATCATGCCGTTCGCTCTTGTCACGCTCGTGCTGTTTGCCTTCGCACTTGATGGAGACGCGATTCTCGAACGAACTGCTCCGGGTCTGGTGTGGCTGGCGATGCTGTTCTCTTCGATGATCATTGTCCAGCGCAGTTTCGCGGTCGAAACCGCTGACGGCGCTCTCGATGCGCTTCGGGTGGCAGGAGCCGATATGTCAGCAGTGTTCTGGGGGAAATGGTTCGCACTCATTGTGCAGCTCATCATTCTCGAGGTAGTTCTCATCGTCGGAGCGATCGTGATGTACGACATTGATCTCCGCATCTCCGGCCTTGTGTTGCTCGTCACGTCGTCGATCTCCGCAACGTGTGGCCTCTCGGCAGTGAGTACGATTTACGCAGGTCTTGCATCTGGTGTGCGGGGTCGGGAGTCGTTGCTTCCGCTTCTCGTGTTGCCGGTTGCATCTCCTGTCCTCATCGGGGCGACACGGTCGGCGGAAGCGGCGTTTGGAGCTGGAGGAACGGTGGTGTCGGAAGGCTGGCCGTGGTTGGGTCTTCTTTCGGTGTTCGCCGTTGTGTTCAGTTTCGGAGGCTCGTTAGCGTTTGGCCCACTCATCGATGACTGAGGTAGATAGCACAGCATGACTTTGGACCCCCCTTCCACCGTTTCGACGTCGTCTCGTCGTGGCACTGCGACGGCGGCCACGCGCGTCTTAGGTGTTCTCACCATCGTGATGATCGGGTGGCTTGGCGTGTTTGGCCTCTTGTTGTCGCCCGCCGATCGCGACCAAGGCGATTCGGTTCGCATTATGTATGTCCATGTTCCATCGGTATGGCTTGCATATCTCGCGTTCATCGTCACCGCCCTCGCCTCTGCAGTGCATCTGTTCGGAAAGAGTCACTCGATGCAGGCTGATCGAGTAGCGGGAGCGTCAGCTGAGATTGGCGTCGTTTTCATGGCAGTCACCTTGGTGACGGGCATGCTGTGGGGCCGAATCACATGGGGTGTCTATTGGCAGTGGGACGCACGTCTAACGACAACGGCATTGCTGTTCATCAGTTACATCGGCTATCTCGCGGTGCGAGGGCTCGAGGGTTCCCGCTCGCAGCGGGCCCGTCGCAGCGCAATCGTTGGGCTCTTGGCTGTGCTCGAGGTGCCATTGGTGCACTGGAGCGTGAGGTTGTGGAGAAGCCTGCACCAGGAAGCGACGGTTCTCGGCACTGATCTCGACGTTTCTCTCGACGGCTTGATGTTGTTCTCGCTCTTCGTCGGGGTTGTTGCGTTTACCTTGCTCT
Source organism: uncultured Ilumatobacteraceae bacterium (assembly GCA_965660025.1). Taxonomy (GTDB): domain Bacteria; phylum Actinomycetota; class Acidimicrobiia; order Acidimicrobiales; family Ilumatobacteraceae; genus Casp-actino5. The sequence goes on from CBFHYI010000007.1 coordinate 14,214, forward strand.
TTCTCTGGCTGCTGCTACATCGCTCTCGAGTTCTTTCGATGATCGATCTCTCTGCGGAGACCGGCCTTGATGCTGCGCTCGCACAGCGGCGGGCTGAAGGCGGTGTCACCGCATGACTGACGCCGGATTCATTCTCGGTTCATACGCCATCACCTTTGGCTCAATTCTGATCTTCGCTTGGCGCACGATCAGATCGGGACGGAGACTTTCCGATGGCATGTCTGACGAAGAAAAGCCGTGGCTATGAGCACACCAGATCTCACCCCTCGCCCCGAACAATCGCCGAAGCGTCAGCGCCGACGCATTCTGCCGATGGTGGTGCTCGCTCTCGTCGTTGTGGCGGGGGGTGTGGTGATCACTCAGGCGTTATCAACCGCAGTCGATTACTACTGCAACGTCGATGAAGTCGGAGAACGCTCTGGGTGCGACACCGGTCGGCGCCTCCGAATTCAAGGAACGGTTGGTGAGGGGACTGTCGTCGTTGCGACAGGCGCAACACTTTTCGATATCCGATTCAATGGTGCGTCGCTGAAGGTGGAATATGCCGGGGAACCAGGCGGCATTTTCAAAGAGTGTCTGCCAGTGGTCGTTCATGGAGTGTTTGACGAGTCTTCGGGAATGTTCTTGGGCGACCGCGTTGAAGTGAAACACTCCGAGGACTACGTCGCAGTAAACGATGATCGCCTAGAAGAGGCAGAAGCCGACTCGGCGGCGTGCGATAGTTCAGCATGAGTGCAGCGCTCGGAAATGCCGGCCTCCTCATCGCACTCGTGGCGGCTTCGGTCGGGGCGCTTGCCACTTCGGTAGCAATCATCGGCGAGAATCGTCGGGCGCTTCGTCAGGCTCCGATGTATGCCGCGATCATTGTTGCTGGCTCTGTGCTGGCGGTGGTGGCGATGCAATGGGCGCTGTTCTCGCGTGATTACTCGATCGACTTCGTTCAGCGTGTCGGATCGTCGACAACGCCGGCGCTCTACAACGTTGCTGCGATGTGGAGTGCCTTAGAGGGTTCGATTTTGCTCTGGGTGATCGTTCTTGCGCTCTTCACCGGAGGGGTCGCCCTGCGATTCGCAAGGCGCCGAGATGACGAACTCGTCGCTTGGGCTCTGGTTGTCATGTACGTCGTCATGACGTTCTTCGCCCTTGTGAGTTTTGGGCCTGCATCACCATTCGCCCCCGGTGCGACGGTGCCGGTCGGTTTTGATGGCCCAGGCCCCAATCCGTTGCTGCAGAACCACATCCTTGTGCTCTTCCATCCTCCGTTGCTGTACCTCGGATACATCGGTTTCACGGTTCCGTTTGCGTTCGCGATTGCGGCGCTTATCACCGGTCGCGTTGGGGAGGGGTGGCTCCTGGAGACGAGGCGGTGGGCTCTGCTCTCGTGGGGTCTCTTGACGATCGGCATCCTGCTTGGCGGCTGGTGGAGTTACGAGGTTCTCGGATGGAGTGGTGTGTGGGCGTGGGATCCGGTTGAGAACGCGAGCCTCCTTCCCTGGCTGACGGGAACGGCGTACATCCACTCGGTACTGGTGCAGCAACGCCGCGGAATGTTGCGGGTGTGGAACCTCAGCCTTCTCGTCGCAACCTTTGCGCTGACCATCCTCGGCACGTTCCTCACGCGATCTGGAGTCATCAACAGCGTGCATGCCTTTGCCGCAGGCGAGATCGATGGCTATTTACTTGGATTTTTTGGTGTGGTGGTCGTCGTGTCATTGGGTTTGATCGGCTGGCGAGGTGATGCACTTCGAGCCCCGGGTCGAATCGACTCACCGGTGTCACGTGAAGGCGCATTCCTCGCAAATAACGTTGTTTTCGCATTATTTGCCTTCATCGTCCTGCTCGGAACCGTTTTCCCATTGCTCGTTGAGGTATTCCAAGATCGTCAGACCGTTGTTGGTGCTCCCTATTTCAATCGTTTGTCGATGCCGATCGGGTTGATCCTCTTATTTTTGATGGCGGTAGCGCCGGTGTTGCCGTGGCGAACGGCATCGGCAGGAACGCTACGTGACAGGTTGTTTTGGCCAGCGTGGTGCGGGGTTGCGTCCCTTGCGGTTGCGGTAATGGTTGGTGCTGATGGGCTCGCTCCTTTGCTGGCGTTTTTCTTGGGTGGATTCGCCGGCGGAGCTGCGGGTCGGCAACTCGTGTTGGCTACCCGCCGTCAGGGCCTGCGAGGGCTCGTCGGTCGAGCCAACGGCGGCATGCTGGTGCACATCGGTGTGATTCTCATCGCGGTTGCGCTCGCCGCATCTAATTCGTACACCCACTCGGCCACGCTCACCATCGGCCGAGGTGAGCGGGTGGAATGGTCGGGTCATTCGTTTGAATTTGTTGGAGTATCAACAGAGGTCACGGCACGAGCCGATGTGGTGATGGCGGACGTTCTGCTCGATGACACGAAGGTGTACGCACCGGCGGTGACGACCTATCTTCAGCAGGGGATGACGGTTCCAACTCCGAGTGTTCGTACCGGTTGGACAAGCGACGTCTATTTGACGATCGACGGGAATGACCCTCCGGCGACCGATGCTGACGAGGTTGTGCTTCGAGTCTTTGTGAAGCCAATGGTGCTGTGGCTATGGATCGGCGGCGCAGTGATGGCGATTGGTACGGTGTTGTCTGCGTTGCCGTCTCGGCGGTCTCGCCGGCCGACCGACCCGACGTCGGCCCCGATAACGAGTGGTCAGCATGTCTGAGTCAACAACGGCGCCTCCGCGCAGAGTTGCCCCTTTTGTTGCGGGTGCCGTTGCAGTGGTGCTTGCGGTGCTCTTTGGAGTGTTGCTGGTCGTAGAACCCTCCTCCGATACCGCCGAAACCGTTCTGCTCGATCGTGCAGCACCGGCTGCCGTGGGGAAATTCAACGACGGAACCGCGTTTGAACTGTCTCGCCGGCGCGGCTCGTGGGTCGTGCTCAACTTTTTTACCTCCACGTGTATTCCGTGCAGAAACGAACATCCAGAACTCATTGAATTTGTCGACCAGCAGCGCAGCCTGGGCGTCAACGGAGCAGAGTTCTACACCATTGTTCAGAACGATGACCCCGCTGACGTCGCTGCGTTTTTTGACGAGTTTGGCGGCGATTGGCCGGTGGTGTTCGATGTTGACTACTCATTCCAGAACGGGTTCGGTGTCGCTCAAGTGCCGGAGACGTGGATCATTGACCCGAATGGCATTGTTCGAGGCCGGGTGATTTCTGAAGTATCCGCCGAATTTCTGTCAACGAGCATTCAAAACCTCAGGGAGCGGTTGTGAGCGTGTCCCGTCGTCTCAAGGCGTGGCCCTCCTGGGCGGCCATGTTTGTTGTTGCGGTTGCATTACTCGCAATCGGGTCGACCCGCGATTCGGGCCCTCTCAATCCTGGTGATCGAATCGACGCGATTTCTCGACGGGTGGCATGCCCCGTGTGTGACGGAGAGAGTGTGTTTGAGTCTCGTAACCCGGCATCTGAAGCGATTCGAGCCGAAATTCGTGCATCGGTGTATGACGGGGTCGCAACCGATGACCAAATCCTTTCGGCTATTGCGAATTCGTATGGTGGAAAAGTGTTGCTCGTTCCGAGTTCATCGGGATTCGATGCGTTGATTTGGGCATTGCCGGCGGCGGGCCTCATGATCGGACTCGTCGGACTGTGGTTCGCGTTTAGGAGATGGCGCGCAGAGGCAGCCGCACTTGGAGTGCCAACCGAAGGTGATTACGAGCTCGTCGAACAGGCCCGCGAGCAAGGTCGAGGCGCATCGGATGACTGAAGATCGTGACGCGTTAGCAAGCGAGCGAGATTTTCTGTTCGCATCGCTCGACGATCTTGATCGGGAACTGGCAGCCGGAGATATTTCAGCCGAAGATCACGCCGAACTGCGCAGTGGTTACGTGTCGAGAGCAGCTGAGGTATTGAGGTCGCTTGATGCTGACGCTACCGAACCACAGCACCGAATTCGTTTCGGTTGGAAAGCGACATCTGGTGTGATCGCTGTTGTGCTGGTCGTCGGCGGTGCACTCGCCTTCGTGCTTGCCAACGCGCTGGGAGAGCGGCTTTCGGGTCAGTCGATGACCGGCCTCGACTCTCGAGATACTGCGGCTGTTTTGTTGGCAGAGGCGCGATCGGTCAACTTTGTCGACCCGGTAAGAGCCGCTGATCTGTACGCACTTGTGCTTGTTGAAGATCCCGCAAATGTGGAAGCGCTGACGTATCGAGGTTGGACCCTCGCCCTTGCTGCTCGACAGAATCCAGACGATGTTGAGGGAGCCGCACAATTTTCTGAAGGCGTTGATCTGCTCGTCGAAGCGGTGCAAGTTGATCCGTCATATGCAGACCCGCTGTGCTTTTTGGGAATCATCCAATATCGCTTTGTCGAAGATGCAGATGCAGCGAAACCGTTTGTCGCTGCGTGTCTTGCCGCGAACCCGCCGGCCGAAGTGAGAGATCTCGTGCAGAATCTTGCTGACGAGCTCGGCGTGGGTGGTTAGTTCCTCTTTACCCCGCGTTGGGGTGGCGGCCAGGCTTTTGCTTTTGAAAGTCGCCCCCGCTTCGAGCGTTTGATTACCCAGACAGAGGCTTTTCGCCAATCGGCCTGCGAGGTGATTTCCATGCCTCGTCGTTCAAGAGCGGCAATGGTTGCCGGAATGATGTCACCGTGGCTGCAAAGCACAGCTCGATCAGGAACTTCGGCCAACAGCTCGAGCACGGGCTCAAAGGGTTCGTGTTCGCAGATCTCGGGTTCGATAGTGATGTCGAGGCCGGTGAGTTCAGCGAGTGGTTCAAGGGTCTGTACACATCGAACATACGGACTGGAGAGCAATGCGCTTGGTTCGTGTGTGCTCAGGCGCTTTGCGAGGGCGTGTGATTGTGCCCAACCCGTCTTTGACAGCGGACGGTCGATATCGTCGCCCGACCACACACGGCGTTCGCCAGCTTTTGCGTGCCGGACAAAGTAGATCGCCATCTCAGTTAATGCCCCTGCTCTTCAGCAGTGCCTCATGTCGGCGGGTGAGTTGACGAGCAAACACGACGAACAGTGCTGCGGAGGCAACGCTTGCAAGGGCAGATCCCCAAATGATGAGACGCTGATTGATTGCAGTTTCAGCCATTGCCGATGCGCCAGAGCCCAGGAGCGGGGATCGATCAAGCCACTGCCCGATGGCGAGTCCGGTGGGGAGGATTCCAAATGTGATGAACCACCCGGTGATGAGGGGGCTCGATGGTGACGTAGTCCACGACTCACTGCGTTGATCGGTGGCCTTCCACAATTCTCGGAACATGAGAAACGGAATCACATAGAAGATAAGAGGTGGAACAAACCACCCGCCGACCGCCCATGCCGGTTTCCAAGTTGACGTCCTTCCAATCTGCTCGTGATGTGATGCGAGACGTCTCATCCAGATGATGACGCTGATACCTGCACCGAGTTGTGTGAGGGTCTGGGCGAGTTGCAGGGTGAGCCCTGGCCCGTAGGAGTTCACGAATTCGGTTTCGGAGATCGACCCGGCAAGGAACAATCGGGCGTCGTTCAATGAGAGTTCGTTGAGGAGTGCGAACAACAACCCGAGGCCTGCAGTGATCGGCACGAGAACACCGATGGCGGTGACAAGACCGCCGAGAGGCTTTATTACGTAGTCACCGCTGACGAGTCCAGATGGCGGGGGCGGGGGAAGAGGAGTTGGCCCTTCGCTCGCTGCATCCATAAGCGCAAACTATCGCCGAGTGCGGGTTAGCCCCACCCGAGTTCATCGAGTCGGTCGTCATCAATCCCAGCGGCATGAGCAAGTTCATGGATCACGGTGATGGCAACCTCATCGATGAGCTCTCGTTCATCAGCAGCACACGCGCAAAGCGGATGCCTGAAGATCGTGATGACCGAAGGTGCCTCCAAGTCATTTCGCTCGGTAATGGGAACGCCATCGAAAACGCCAAGGAGGTCGGGATCATCGGGTGCGGAATCTTCGATGACAATCGCCACATTGTTGAGGACTGCGCTGAGTTCGTTTGGGATGAGATCGATTGCATCTTGAACGATGCGTTCAAATCGGTAGCGGGGTATCGGCTCCACCGCACTGACTAGTCGACGATTCGGAGTTCTGGGCTGAAGACCTTCCGTGGGCGAAGGTCAACTGCGATGCGCTCGGCGATTGCCATGAATGCCTGGGCAGGCTCTGAGTCTCCATCAACTGCGGTGATTGGCTGCCCGTCATCTCCGCCCTCACGGAGTGCAGGCACGAGCGGCAACTGGCCAAGAAGTGGGACATCCAATTCTTCTGAGAGTTCTTGGCCGCCGCCTGCACCGAACAGTTCGTAACGCGTTCCATCGTCACCGGTGAACCACGACATGTTCTCAATAACGCCTCGAACCGGCAAGTTGACTTTCTCTGCCATTGCGGCTGACAATCTTGCCACCTTTTGGGCTGCAGGCTGCGGTGTGGTGACGACGTACACCTCGCCCCGAGGGAGATACTGACTGAGGCTGAGCGCAATGTCACCAGTTCCCGGTGGCATATCGATGAGAAGGAAATCGGGCGCATCCCAGAACACGTCGGTGAGAAATTGTTCAAGGGCTTTGTGCAGCATCGGTCCTCGCCAGATGACTGCTTCGCCGTCAGGAACGAAGTAGCCCATGGAGATGCAGCGAACCCCCCAGCGTTCGGGAGGGAGAATCATTTCGTCGACAACAGTTGGTTGACGATCGGTTCCGAGCATTCGGGGAATGGAGAATCCGTAGATATCAGCGTCGACGACCCCAACGGTGTGGCCGAGTCGAGCCAGTGCGACGGCAAGGTTGGTGGTGACGCTTGATTTGCCGACACCGCCTTTGCCTGACGAAATGAGCAGCGGTCGAGTCGTTGAGCCGGGCTCAGAAAATGGGATTGCGCGGCCTTCCGCGTGGCCATGAGCTTGTTGCTGTCCTGCGGTTCCAGCCGGGCTTCCATGAAGAACTTCCCGAAGGGCGGCTCGCTCCTCATCGGTCATGACCGTGAACTCGAGAGCAACTCCGGTGACACCGGGCAACGTCGCAACCGCACCGTTGACACGTTGTTGAATCTCGTTGCGCAGTGGGCAGCCAGCGATCGTGAGGGCAACAAGGATGTCTGCGGTGCCATCGTCGCGAAGTTCGGCACGCTTCAGCATTCCGAGGTCAACGATTGATCGGTGAAGTTCGGGGTCTTCGACGGGACGTAGAGCTTCGACGAGCTGTTCGTTTGACGTTGTCATATTGACCATTCTGGCGAGCGGCGCTGGGGTTTGCACGACGGCGGTAGTGGAAATTCCTTCTAGAATTCTTCCCGTGGCGTCAAAGTCGACTTCAACCGCATCGTTTAGTGCGACGGTATCCGCAATCACTGACGCGTTTGGAGACCCGACGCGTCGCAAGGTGTACCTCTTCGCCCGTGATGCTGCAGACGGTGAGGGTGTGACCACTTCTCAAGTCGCGGAAGAAGTCGGAGTGCACCCAAACGTTGCTCGGCACCATCTTGAAAAGCTTGCGGCGGGCGGATATCTCGAAGTGCATAGCGGCCGGGCGGGCTCTGGCTCCGCTGGCCGCCCGTCAAAGCGGTATGTCGCCGTCGATGATGTGGTGACAGAGTTTCCGGTTCGAAGCGATGACCTTGTGCTGTCTCTTCTTGGTCGAGCGTTAACGAAACTGCCGAGAGAAGAGGCTGAGGTGCTTGCAGAGGAGGTCGGTGCAGAATACGGACGCGCTATGGCCGAGGGCCTCACCGGTGAAACGATCGAACGTGGCCAGAAATCACTCTGGGCTGCGATGCGCTCAGTTGCAGATGCATTGACCGCTCATGGGTTCGCTGCCCACGCCGATAATCGGTCAAATCAGTTGCGCATTATTAATGACCATTGCCCATTCGGTGACATTGCGACAGAGAATCCGGTGATCTGCGCAGTCGACCGGGGAATGGTTCGTGGAATGCTCGCTGCACTTCATGGAGACAACGTTGGTCAGGTGACGACAGAGTCATCCCTTGCGTTTGGTGACACGTTCTGCGTCACAACGATCTGACACGTTGTTGTCGTGGTGACGTTCTCAGCGCTCTTCCCGCCACAATGGTGATTCGATGGTAAATGAACGAGCACTTGTACAGACAGCGGCAACCGACCCGTTTGCCCTTGTTTCGGCGCGCTTAGAACCATGGCTTTCTCAGCGCGCTGGTGGGGGAGCGGTTGACCCTGTAGTGCGACCGAGCGATCACGCTGACGCGCAGATAAACGGTGCACTCCCTCTTGCGAAGCAACTCGGCTGTAACCCCCGAGATCTCGCTACCGAAATCGTCGAGTCAGGCCAACTTGACGATCTTTGCGCAGCGCTTGAGGTTGCAGGACCTGGCTTCATCAACGTCACCTTTGCTGATAGCACCATCGATCACTTGCTGACCGAAGTCACAAATGATGAGCATCTTGGGTTGCATCAGAGTGCTGAGCCACGAACTGTGGTGATCGATTACTCCGCTCCGAATGTGGCAAAAGAAATGCATGTGGGCCACCTTCGCTCGACCGTTATTGGGGATGCTCTCGTCCGGATGTATTCCGCTGCGGGGCACAAGGTGATTAGAGAGAATCACATTGGCGACTGGGGACGACCGTTCGGAATGCTCATCGAGCACTTGCTTGACCTTGGCGAAGAAGTTGCGGCCTCTGGTCTTGGTCAAGGCGACCTCGACGGTTTCTATAAGGCGGCGAATGCGAAGTTCAGCGAATCAGAGGAGTTTCAGGATCGCTCTCGACAGCGCGTTGTGTTGCTGCAGAGCGGTGACCCCGAAACACACGTGTTGTGGGATCGTCTCGTTGCGATGTCGACGGCGTATTTCAACACGGTGTACGAGCAGTTGGGTGTTCTCCTCGTCGATGACGACCTCATGGGCGAAAGCAAGTATCAGCCTTTGATGCCGGCCACCCTCGAGCGGCTCGAAGCATCAGGGTTGATGTCAGAAAGCGATGGTGCCAAGGTTGTGTTTCCCCCTGGGTTCACGAATCGAGACGGTGATCCGTTGCCGTTAATCGTTCAAGCGCGAACCGGCGGGTTCAACTATGCGACGAGCGATCTTGCGTGCGTGATCGACCGCGTCGAACGACTCGGTGCTGACCTCATGTTGTATGTGATTGGAGCGCCGCAGCAGCAACACCTTGAAATGGTGTTCGCCGTTGCCGAGATGGCCGGCTGGATGCCAGAGGGCGTATCTGCTGTGCACGTTGCATTTGGAAATGTGCTCGGTGACGACAAGAAAATGTTGCGCAGTCGAAGTGGCGAGTCGGTCAAGCTTGTCGACTTGCTCTCAGAGGCTGTTGATCGCGCATCGGCTGCAGTTGAGGAGAAGAACCCAAGCTTGTCAGACGCTGAGCGAGCTGCTGTGGCCGAGATGATTGGTATCGGAGCGGTGAAGTACGCCGATCTCTCCACCGATCGAGTTCGCGATTATGTCTTCAACTGGGATCGCATGCTCGCCTTCGACGGCAATACATCGCCATACCTTCAGTACGCCCATGCGCGCATTCGTTCCATTTTCCGCCGAGCAGCCGAAGAAGGTGTGTCGGTAGGGGAGATTGCAGTTCGTGAACCTGCCGAGCGCGCGCTCGGTCTGCACCTGCTGGGCTACCCGGCGGTTGTTGCCGATGCTCTTGAGTCGAACTCGCCGCACCGGCTGTGCACCTATCTCTTCGAACTCGCACAGTTGTTCACCTCGTTCTACGAGCAGTGCCCGGTCTTGAAGTCTGATGGAGATATCCGCGGCTCTCGACTTGCGGTATGTGACCTCACCGCTCAAACCTTGTCGGTCGGACTCGGCCTGTTGGGCATCGACGCCCCGGAGCAGATGTGACAACACTTCCCCAGAACCTCCTTCCCGATCATGCATCGGTTGCTGATGACGGCTCGCTCATGATCGGTGGCGTCCGCGTCGCTGACCTCGCAGCCGAATTCGGAACCCCGCTCTTCATTTATGATGAACAGCACTTGAGAGCTCGGTGTCGCGAGGCGGTAGAGGCATTCGGTCATCAATCGGCGGTGTACGCAACGAAGGCTTTTCTTTGTCGGGCGATGGCTGACCTTGCGCACTCAGAAGGGATGATGCTCGACGTTGCTTCGGGTGGCGAACTCCATATTGCGCTTTCTGCAGGTGTGCCAGCGTCTGCGTGCGTGCTCCATGGAAACAACAAGAGTGTGGCCGAGCTCACCATGGCGATCGATGCGGGCGTGCACCGGATCGTCGTCGACTCATTTGATGAGATCGATCGTTTAGAGCGCCTCGCCGTGTCGTCTCGTGCGCCGATTCCACCCATCTTGCTTCGGATCACTCCTGGTGTCTCAGCCCACACCCATGAATTCATTTCGACCGGACAGAACGACTCAAAGTTTGGCTTCAACCTTGAAAATGGTGATGCGCTCATCGCAGTTGAGCGGGTCAGTGCCTCGCCAGCCCTGACGTTGATCGGTGTGCATTGCCACATCGGTTCAAATGTGTTTGACGCAGCGAGCTTTGCGAAAGCTGCCGAGGTGATGGCTGCATTCGCCGTTCCGCTCGATCTCCCCGAACTCGTGCTCGGCGGTGGACTTGGCGTGCCGTATGTCGCTGGAGAGGAAGCGCCAACCATTCCGACCTGGGGTTCGGTCCTTCTTGACGCATGCGAGAGCCTTGGCGTGACGTCGCGAGTGTCGGTGGAACCAGGAAGGGTGATCGCAGCAGCAGCGGCGATCACCGTGTATTCAGTTGGCACGGTGAAAGACATCCCCGGAGTACGTAGGTATGTGTCGGTTGACGGTGGAATGAGCGACAACCCTCGACCCGTTCTCTACGGATCGGGTTATGAAGCCGCTCTGGTTCGCGACCCGTTCGCAGAGAGGTCGCTCGAAGCCCGCATTGTCGGTAAGCATTGTGAGAGCGGTGACGTACTGGTCGCTGATGCACGTTTGCCGCAAGATCTTTCGGTTGGAGACTTACTGTTCACCCCGGTTACCGGCGCGTACGGTCATTCAATGGGGTCGAACTACAACAAGGTGCCGCGCCCTGCAGTCGTGTTTGTCAGCGATGGTGATGCCCGACTTGTGGTTCGCCGCGAAACCTACGACGATCTTCTCGTCACCGACGTCTTCTGATCCCGATCGCTGACGTCAGCGAATTACTTGTTGCCAGACGCTCGAGATCGTGATTCGAGATAGCGCTGAGATGCCGCCCGAGATTCTTCATCATGCAGCGCAACCACAAGGCTGTCGGCATCGTTAGCGCTACGTCCAGTACCCGCGATCTCTTCCATGACCGCATTGACCTGCGTCTTTGTTGCGAGCAACGAAAATGTGGGTTTACTCGCCAACGATTCGGCGAATGACTCGGCCTCTGCAACGAGTTCGTCATCGGCGACCACTCGGTTGATAAAGCGAAGTTGCAGAGCCTCTTCAGCAGAGAACGGTCGGCACGACAAAATGAGCTCCTTCGCAACAGCTGGCCCCACCTCACGAACGAGGCGTGGAACCCCTCCCCATGCAAGGGGAATTCCGAGATCAACTTCAGGAATTGAGAATCGGGTTCCGGTGGCAGCCATACGAAGATCGCATGCGGCGGTCAGCACGACGCCACCACCGACACAGTGTCCGTGCACTGCGGCGATGGTGAGTTGACGCATATTGGTGACGGTGTCTGCCATGACGCGTCCGAGTTCGGCGCCTGCTCGTGGGTTAGATCCGCCGTAGACGTTGGCGAAGTCATTGAGATCGAAACCTGCAGTGAAGGCTCGACCCTCGCCGCGCATGACGACGACCTTGATCTCATGTTGATGTGAAATCCACGTACAAAGTTCAACGATCTCAGTCATGAGCGCCACCGATAGCGCATTAAGGCGCTCTGGTCGGTTGAGGACGATGGTGCCGACGGTGTCACCTTCGGTGTGTTCCCACCGAAGGTGCTGCAGTGCAGGGATGTTCTCAGAAGTCATTGAACTATCGAAGCACGGGGGAGCCCCATGAGGCGTGTCGGGGCTGGGGCACCTGCTCGCAGATAGCCTCTCAAGGGTGACAGATCAAGCAGTTTCCTCGGACGCCCGGACGGTACGCGTCGGGTTGCTCGGTTGCGGCAATGTTGGCGGCGCATTGGTGCCACTATTGCGCGCCCAACGTGACGCGATTGCTGCCCGCACTGGTCTCAACCTTGTCGTCACCTCGGTGGCAGTTCGAAACATGTCACGCGACCGTGGAGTCGAACTCGGCGATGTCTCGTTAACGAATGATGCGATGGCAGTGGTCTCTGACCCGGAAATCGACGTCGTCGTTGAGGTGATTGGTGGTATCGAACCCGCCCGTGAACTCATTGTTGCCGCACTATCTGCCGGAAAACCGGTGGTCACGGGAAATAAAGAACTTCTGGCAAACCATGGAGCAGAGCTGTTCGAACTTGCAGATTCCAATGGGGTCGATTTGCTGTTTGAGGCGGCTGTTGCTGGCGGCATTCCGTTGATTCGACCGTTGCGGGAAAGCCTTCGAGGCGAGCCGGTGTCGAGGGTGATGGGAATTCTTAACGGAACGACGAACTACATCTTGTCGAAGATGACAAATGAGGGTGCTGACTACGCAGATGCTCTCGCTGAAGCTCAGCGCCTGGGGTATGCCGAGCGTGACCCAACCGCCGATGTTGAAGGCTTTGACGCGGGTGCCAAGGCCGCAATCATTGCGAGCATCGCCTTCGGGGTGAAAGTCGTAGCCGGAGATGTGTACCACGAGGGCATTAGCAACATCACTGCGAGCGATATCGCAATCGCCGGGCGCCTGGGTTACGTCGTGAAACTTCTTGGAATTGCCGAGCAAGATCGTGACACAGGTGAGGTTGCGGTCAGAGTGCATCCAGCGATGGTTCCGAACGAACATCCGTTGGCCTCGGTTCGCGATTCATATAACGCGGTGTTTGTCGAAGGTGACGCTGTTGGTTCATTGATGTTCTTCGGTCGAGGAGCCGGAGGCGACCCGACTGCGAGCGCTGTGCTGGGAGACCTTATTGATGCGGCGGTCAACCGCGATCAGGGCACTCACGGCTCGCTTGGAGCATTTCAGCGGGCGCGGGTGCGACAGATTGACGCAACCAGTGCCGAGTATTTGCTCGCTCTTGACGTGCTTGACCAACCTGGGGTGTTGCACAGCGTCACAGGTGTATTCGCCGAACATGGTGTGAGTATCCGTGCAGCCGAGCAGGAGGGTGCGGGTGAGGAAGCCCGTCTCGTGTTCATCACGCACGAGGCGGTTGAGTCTTCGGTGCAGGCCACGGTGCGTCAGCTACGTGAACTCGATGTCGTTCGCCGGATCGGCGGGCTCATTCGTGTGATCGGAGCGTAAGTGAGATACGTCTCGACTCGCGGCACTGCCCCCGAATTGGGATTCTCAGACGTACTACTGAGTGGGCTTGCATCCGACGGTGGTCTGTATGTTCCAGCTGAGTGGCCGACGCTTCCGGCGGCAGGTGACGACTACTCGACAACGGCGACCTCCATCATGGCGACATATATCGGTGGTGACATATCGGCTGAGGTGCTCGAAGCCATGGTGCGCGATGCGTATGCGACGTTTCGTCACCCAGAGGTGGCGCCGCTGGTGCAGATCGAAGACGATTTATGGATTCAAGAGTTATTCCATGGCCCCACCCTTGCCTTCAAGGATCTCGCGTTGCAGGTGGTTGGGCGGTTGTTCGACTACGTTCTCGCTGAACGTAGCGATCGAGTAACTATTGTCGGCGCAACCAGTGGTGACACCGGGTCAGCCGCAATCGATGCAGTCAAATCATGTGACAATGTCGACATCGTCATCTTGTACCCACGTGGTCGAACGAGCGATGTGCAGCGACGACAGATGACCACCGTTGACTCACCAAATGTTCATGCGGTCGCAGTCGATGGAACCTTTGATGACTGTCAAGATCTTGTAAAGGCGATGTTCGCCGACGAACAGTTGCGTCGTGATTGCAATCTGTCGGCTGTGAATTCCATCAACTGGGCCCGTGTGATGGCCCAGATCGTCTACTACGTGACAGCCTCACAAGCGTTTGCTGAGCCGGCGACGTTCTGCGTGCCCACCGGCAACTTCGGAAATGTGCTCGCCGGCTGGATTGCGAAATCGACTGGAGCCTCGATCGACCATCTCCTCATCGCATCGAATGCAAACGACATTCTGGCTCGCTTTGTGAACCATCGTGATATGTCAGCAACCGAAGTTGTCCCGACATTGAGCCCAAGTATGGATATCCAGGTGTCATCAAACTTCGAGCGACTGCTCTTTGAGATGAACAACCGCAACGGAGCACGCACCGCAGAGCAACTCCAGCATTTCCGCTCGTCAGGAACGCTTGAAGTCGAGGAAGCGAACTTCCGGACATGGATTTCTTCCACATTTTCGGCAGAGCGCATCGACGACGACGAGACTCTGGCTGAGATCGGTCGGGTCTACCGAGATTCAGGAATGCTGATCGACCCTCACACCGCAACCGGAACGGCTGCCGCACGGCGATCCCGCTCAAACGGTGCAACCGTGTGCCTGTCGACCGCTCACCCGGCGAAGTTTCCTGATGCGGTTGAGAAAGCAACGGGTATCCGACCAGAACTCCCACCCGAACTTGGTGACTTGATGGAGCGCTCGGAGCGGATGAGTTATCTTCCCGCTGATCTCGCAGCAGTCTCTGACTTTGTCCGAGGGGTTTCTCGCGTATCGAGATAATTGCTGTCGGTCGGCATCGGTGCTAAGGTTTGGGAGGTCGGAGCGCTCGCTCTGAACGACCGAAACAGAAATACTGTTTCGTCCCACGTAGCCGGTGGCGGTAGGGCTGTTCCTTTTGTCGCAAGCAGCGTTTGGTGGTTGCTGACAATCGCATTCCGATCCCATTGGCCGCACGTGAAGTGAAATTCCGCCTGTTGGTGAAGAGAAGGTAAACGTGGCTGCTCAAGCTCTCGAACAATCAGTTCTTGAAACAAAAGACAAGGACCAACTCCTTGCGATCTCAAAAGCGCTCGGAGTCAAGGTGACTGCGCGCTCAAAGAAGGCAGAAATCATTTCTGCGATTCTTGCAACGACAGGCGGTTCTTCTGCGGGCGATGCCGCAGATCAACCGACGTCATCTGGCGCAAAAAAGGCGTCAACATCTGGTGGTGATCGATCGGCCACCTCAGAAACAGAAGATGCTCCTGCAGAAAAGCCCGATGATTCGACAGCATCTGCTTCTTCAAAAAAGGTTGCTGAGGCCGCACCGGCGCCAGCCACCGACGACGAACCACCAGCCGAGTGGGAACTGGAGTTCTCCGCAGAGCCCGCCGAAGACGTTGCAAAGGACGGGTCATCCGAGCGTGGTGGTCAGAATCGTGATGGCCAACAGCGTGACGGTCAACGCCAGCAACGCAATGGGCAACGCGACGGACAGCGCCAAGACGGCCCGCGTGATGCAGATGGGGAAAGCCGGAATCGCCGTCGACGCCGTCGTCGCAAAGGCGGCCGACCCGATGAAGGCCCGCAGGGCGAAGATCGTGAGTTTCTCGACGATGACGACACCGCGGTCAGCAACGACCCTGTGCCGGTCGATGGCTACCTCGATATGCGCGACGAGGGCTACGGATTCGTCCGCGTCAACAACTACCTGTCGTCAAAAAAGGACGCCTACGTGCCGGTGCGGATGTCGCGACAATTTGGTCTTCGAAAAGGTGACCATCTGGTTGGCATGATGCGTCCTGCGGGGCGCAATGAAAAAAACGCAGCAATGCTGGAGATTCAGACCGTCAATGGTCGCCCACCAGAAGAAGCAAAAAAGCGGCTCAAGTTTGAAGACATGACAGCGCTCTTTCCCGACGAAAAGCTTCGGCTCGAGAATGAAGATGATCCGACCGATATGACGTCGAGGATCATCGATCTCATCTGCCCGATCGGTAAAGGACAACGCGGGATCATTGTGTCGCCCCCTAAAGCCGGTAAGACAACGGTGATGAAGACGATCGCAACGTCGATCGAACGCAATAGCCCAGAGGTTCGCTTAATCGTTCTGTTGATCGACGAACGTCCGGAAGAAGTCACTGACATGCAACGCCACGTGCGCGGCGAAGTCATCGCATCAACGTTCGACCGGCCAAGTGATCAACACACCCAGGTTGCGGAAATGGCGATCGAAAAAGCGAAGCGGATGGTCGAGTACGGCGAAGACGTCGTCATCATTCTTGACGGCATCACCCGTTTGAGCCGTGCCTACAACCTCGCCGCTCCGGCGAGTGGTCGAATTCTTTCTGGTGGTATCGACGCTGGTGCGTTGTACCCGCCGAAACGATTCTTCGGTGCTGCCCGAAATATCGAAGAGGGCGGCTCATTGACCATCCTTGCGACGGCGCTCGTCGAAACGAATAGCCGAATGGATGAAGCGGTGTTCGAAGAATTTAAGGGCACCGGCAACATGGAGCTTCGTCTTGATCGCAAGCTGTCTGAGCGCAGGGTGTACCCAGCAATCGACGTTGATGCGTCAAGCACTCGTCACGAAGAGTTGTTATTCGATCGGAAGCAGTTGCAGATGGTCTGGAAACTTCGTCGTGTTCTCTCAGGACTCGCAGCCGACGGCAATGCGGCTCCGGGCCTCGAACTTCTCGTCGACCGGTTGAAGACCTTCCGAACAAACGATGAGTTCCTCACCGAAATTGCAAAACAACCCGGCATGTAAGCGAGATCGCCAGTGGTTCCTCGTTTGTCGCCCGCTAGCATTTTGAAGGCCTGAGTCAGGAGAAATTCGCATGAAGTCCGATATTCACCCCAATTACGAAGTTGTCACCGTTCGCTGCTCTTGTGGCAACGCATTCGAGACCCGCTCGACCCGTTCGGGAGAGCAGATCCTCGAACTTTGTAACGAGTGCCATCCGTTCTTCACTGGCAAGCAGAAGCTCGTCGACTCCGGTGGACGCGTTGAGCGTTTCAATCGCCGGTATGGCGAGCGCGCTAATAAGTGACACAACCCCTACGGGGTCGCACTATGCCTGAAACTGGGGCGGTCACCGATGACCGTCGGCCAGCCCTGATCGCGGCGGCGTTGCAGTCGCTCGCCCGTGAACATTTTGATCTCGTTGATGTTCCTGTTGTCCCAATGCCGGGCGCTGTCGGCATTCACGAACCTTCCCGTTCTTTTGTGTGGCTGGACGAGCGGCCCGAACGCCTTCTAGGAGCGGCGATAGCGCTCCATCTTCGTAAACACTCTGCCCGACTCGACATCGTTGTTCCCGATCAACATCGAGAACAAGCTCCGGTAGTTGCCCGTCGAATGCGCCAGTGGAATATCGATTCTGACGTGTACCTCCTCGATGGAAGGTCGCTAACACTGGTTGATCCGCGGCCTGCTGAGACCGAAGCCGAATGCGCGTTCGAGATCGATGAGTTTCGATCGATCATCTCTGAGGCGGGCGCTGAGGTCGTGATCGAGCACGGCGTGCTCACCGGCGAAGTGGCGGGGCTCGAAGTCTGCCGAGTGATATTTGAGGACGACTGGAAATTACGGGTTGGCGTCGGCTCACAGGATCGTGAGGCCTTTCAGATGCTGCACGGTGATGCCCCAGCTCTCGACTCGCTCGTGCGAGTTGTCGAATTCGTTCAGACATACCGACATCCC
Organism: uncultured Ilumatobacteraceae bacterium; assembly: GCA_965660025.1. Taxonomy (GTDB): domain Bacteria; phylum Actinomycetota; class Acidimicrobiia; order Acidimicrobiales; family Ilumatobacteraceae; genus Casp-actino5. The sequence continues at coordinate 31,800 of CBFHYI010000007.1, forward strand.
GCTGCTGACCCGCATCCGCTCAATCGGCTGTCGGCGGAACGTTGGATGAGAGCAACCGTGTTGTCGTCTGCTGATTCACCATTGGCAAACCGAGTGGCGATGTCCGGGGTGCTGCCGCGCGGCAGCATGTCCGATGCGGCTCCCGCCTTTATTTCAGCCCAACTAAATGGTGAACACGTGCTCGTTGCCTGCACGACCGGCACCGACCTCGGGGCCATCGTCGACGCCGCCGACCATGCCGAGTGGTCAGCCCATGGTGAGACGGTGACTGAGATTCTCGTCGCCGTCGATGGTCGTAATCGTCTGCCCGTGCTCAACGAGATGGCCCAACGGTCTCGCCGTCCAATGCGCATCGTGTCCCAAGCCGAACTGTTAAGCGGCTGAGAGTAGTCTCGTAGCACGATGTCGCAGCCTTCTCACGAGCACGATGCTCTTTTTGAGCGCCTTGCGACGCACGCTGGGGAATTCCGTGAACTTGAGCAACGGTTAGCCGATCCTGCGACCGCTGCCGACCCCAATGAGTTGCGGAAAGTGTCGCAGCGGTATCACCAACTTCAAGCATTTGTTGACGCGCTTGCGACCCGAGATCGTTTACTCGACGACATCGCTGCCGCCAGTGAACTCGCCGAGGTCGCCGATGGTGACGACCGAACAGCATTCGAACAAGAGGTGCTTGCGGGCCAACGCGACCTCGATGCGCTTGCGCAACACGTGCGGGAATTGCTCAGTCCTCCAGACCCAGACGCAGGCCGAAATGTGATTGTTGAGATCCGTGGTGCAGAGGGCGGCGAGGAAGCCAATCTCTTCGCGGGAGACCTTCTCGACATGTACCGCGGATACGCCCAATTGCATGGCTGGAAACTTGAAGTGCTCTCACACGATGCGAGTGATCTCGGCGGAACGAACCAAGTGACGTTCATCGTTCGTGGTGACGACGCGTGGCAGCACCTCAAGTTCGAAGGTGGACCGCACCGAGTTCAGCGTGTGCCAGTAACCGAGAGCCAAGGTCGTGTTCACACCTCATCTGCGACGGTTGTGGTGTTGCCAGAGGCCGATGAAGTCGAAGTTGAGATCGATGATCGTGATCTCGACATTGATGTGTATCGCTCATCGGGAGCAGGAGGGCAGCACGTCAACACGACCGACTCTGCAGTGCGTATCACCCACCGACCTTCGGGGCTTGTTGTCACAATGCAAGACGAGCGAAGCCAGTTACAGAACCGAGCGCGGGCCATGCAGGTGCTTCGAGCTCGCCTCAAGGCATATGCAGAATCGGAGCAAGACTCACAGCGGTCTGCAGATCGGCGGTCTCAGGTCGGTGGTGGCGGCCGAAGCGAAAAGATTCGCACCTATAACTTTAAAGAAGGTCGAGTGACCGATCACCGAATCGGTCTCACGATTCATCGTCTTCCTGAGGTGCTTGCGGGAGCACTTGATCACGTCATCGAACCTCTTCTTCTCGAAGAACGCGAACGACTTCTCGCCCAGGAGACCGAAGGTGGGCTGTGACGACCGTCCGCGAACTTGTTGAGTCGACCGCAGGAGTCATTAGAGACCGAACTCATGCTCGGTGGCTGGTCGAAGTCGCAGTGTCGGCTGATCGGGTTGACGACGTTCTCGACGAAGAGGTGACAGAGCGCATGGTGGCGCATCTTGATGCCATGGTCGGGCGATACCGCACAGGAGAGCCACTGCAGTATGTCCTCGGTCGTTGGGCATTTCGGCATCTCGATCTCTTCGTCGATGAACGAGTACTTATTCCTCGCCCAGAAACCGAAGAGGTTGCCGGCGTTGCCATTGAGTTCGCAAGGGCGGTCGAAGGGGCACGAACCGTGATCGATCTCGGAACGGGTTCTGGCGCAATTGGTCTGTCGCTCGCCACTGAACTCCCAATCGAGAACACGTCGATCTGGATGACTGACATCTCTCCGGATGCTCTCGCAGTTGCCCGAGCGAACCTTGCAGGCATTGGTCGACCGGCGCGAAATGTCACGATCATCGAGAGCCGGTGGTTGGATGCACTACCGGCGAACCTGCAGGCCGATGTGATCGTGTCGAACCCCCCGTACATCGCGCTGGAAAGCCCAGATGTCGACGGAAGTGTTTCAGAATATGAGCCGGAAGTTGCGCTGTACTCGGGCTCTGATGGGCTTGAAGCAATTCGTGAAATTATTCGGAGGGCAGGCGACTTTCTGACGGCGAATGGTGCTCTCGTGCTCGAAATTGGTGCTGACCAGCGGTTGGCGACGGAGTATCTCTTTGAAGAGCATGGGTACGTCGACTGCGAGATCCGTCGTGACGCATTCGGGCATGATCGAATTGCGATTGGACAGTGGCCAGGTTCCGCAAGATGATCGCTGATACTTGCGCAGAGATGGCTCCACAGGCGCAATGCCGCTAGCGTTTCAACGGCGGATACCACCGAGGAGAATGCCCCGTGAACGACGACCGTTTGTCTCGCTATCGAGCAAGTATTGACAATATCGACGCCGCTCTCGTTTGCATGCTCGCAGAGCGTTTCAAAATCACCCAGGCAGTCGGTGAATACAAGGCCGAAGTCGGGCTTCCTCCTGCGGATGAGTCCCGCGAAAACGAGCAGATCGAGCGCCTTCGGACCCTTGCCACCGAATCCGGCCTCGACCCTGCATTCACTGAAAAGTTCCTCCGGTTTATTGTTGCGGAGGTCATCCGTCATCATCACTTGATCGCTGGCGAGAACTGACGTTCCATCGTGAGCGAACGAGTTGACCTTGCGGTTATTGGTGGGGGCCCAGCCGGCTCGGCTGCGGCGATGCGTGCAGCGCGGGCAGGAGCATCGGTAGCGGTCTTCGAATCTGGAGAACGAGGCCGAGACAAGATCTGCGGTGATGGGCTCACCCCTCGGGCGGTTGCAGCGCTGAAAGAACTTGATATCCCGATCGATGCATCGCATCGAATCTCTGGTCTGCGAATGATCGCCGGGCGCCAAACACGTGAATTGCCATGGCCTGAAACCGATCGATTTCCCGGATACGGCGCCGTGTGGCCACGTCAGAGCCTTGATGCAGAACTCATCGGCGCAGCCGAATCTGCAGGTGCAGCCGTGTCGTTTCAGTCGACGGCACGACCGATTATCGAAAATGATGTGGTTCGAGGTGTTCGAGTCGAATGCGCAGGCGGAACCCGCGAGGTGTTCGCCGAAAAGGTGATCGTCGCCACGGGTGCTCCCGGCGCTGTAGCCCGAGACCTCGGCGCAGTCCGCGTCGCTGACGAACCGTTTGGCCTCGCAATGCGAAGCTATGTCGAGTCGCCGAGGCACGCCGATGACATGTTGGAGGCGTGCCTCACGCTCCGAGATGAACACGGAACACCCGTGCCCGGATACGGATGGATGTTTCCATGTGGAGATGGGTCAGTGAATATCGGCGTTGGGGCACTGTCGACGATGAAGGGCTTCAAGAGCCTTAATCTGAACAAGTTGCTTGCGTCGTATCGAGCCACGGTTGAGGGTTCGTGGAGTCTTGGAGCCGACGTTGGAAAGGCACGTGCATGGCGGTTGCCAATGTCGGTGGTGAAGCGTTCAGGACCCGGTTGGATGGCGGTAGGCGATGCTGCAGGACTCGTTAACCCAATGAATGGTGAGGGGATCGACTACGGGCTCGAATCTGGAATGCTTGCGGCCGACGAATATCTTCGTGATCCGGTTGGTGCCGAGTCTCGCTACGACGATGCTGTTGGCGAGCGATTCGATGCATTTCTCCGCACCGGTCGACGGTTTGCGTTCCTCATCGGACATCCGTTCTTGTTGCGAACCGGGCTACGGGTTGCGGTTGGAACTCACTCAATTGCGAACCTCACCCTGCAGGTCATGGGTAACCTTGTCGACGGTGACACCCCGGGCGCTGCTGGGCGCGTGCTGTCGTTCGCGGACCGTGCGCTGGCGCTCGCAGATCCTGTACTTCGCAAGACCAGAGCCAAAGCCTGATCGATAACGTTGGTGCCCGTGACCTCTCACGTCGGGTTCGGTATCGACATCGGCGGAAGCGGAATGAAAGCCGCCCCCGTGAATTTGTCGGAGTCTGGCCAACTCGTTGCTGAACGGTTTCGAATTCCAACGCCGCATCCGGCGAACCCGGAGGCGGTGGCTGACGTTGTTGTCGACCTCGTTCGGCATTTTGAATGGGAAGGCCCCGTCGGGATAGCGCTCCCGTCTGTGGTGCGCAATGGCATCGTCCACTCTGCAGCCAATATCGACGAAAGCTGGATTGACGTCGACGCGGAGACATTGTTCTCGTCAGTGCTGAAACACGACGTCGTCGTGATGAACGATGCTGATGCCGCAGGTGTCGCCGAGATGTCGTTCGGGGCCGGAGCAGGCCGCCGGGGCGTCGTCATCATCCTCACATTTGGAACAGGAATCGGCTCAGCGGTGTTTGTTGATGGGCATCTCGTTCCAAATTCTGAGCTCGGTCACCTTGAGTTCCGAGGTGAGTCATTTGAGCGGTGGGCGGCAGCCAGTGCTCGTAAACGTGAAGATCTGACGTGGCGCAAGTGGGCTCGCCGAGTGTCGAGGTACCTTCAGACTGTCGATGCGCTGTTCTCGCCTGATGTGATCATCGTCGGGGGAGGAGCATCGAAATCAGCGGAGAATTGGGTGCCGTTACTCGAGGTCCGCCCCGAAATTGTTGTAGCGGAGTTTGCAAACACGGCCGGCATCGTCGGTGCCGCAATGTCGAGTGTTCGTACCTGACGTCAGCGGCCGCCCTCTGACCGCTGCGCCCGATAGCAATCGGGTTACTGCACTGCTGTTTGCGCCGGACGCGCCGCACGCAAGCCAGTCACGATGAGAGTAATTGCGGTGAGTGGCACCACGAACACGAGCATGGCAAAGCTGAACTCGTCGTGGATGGAGGCCGAGGCGGCATCGAGCCCAAGCCACACGAGATAGCCGACGTAGTAGCCGGTGAACAGCACTCCTTCCCAACGTTTGATGACATACCCGTTGACGAATATGGGTAGACATGCGACTGCAACCGCAAGCATGAACGGAAGGTCGAAGCCGAGAGCGGTAGCACTCACCTCAATCGGTGCAATGAGAGAGGTGAATCCCAGCACGGCGAGAAGATTGAACAAGTTCGAGCCCACCGCGTTGCCGACGGCGAGGTCTCGTTGACCTTTGGCGGCTGCAACGATTGAGGTTGCGATTTCGGGTAGCGATGTTCCGACAGCAACCACGGTAAGACCGATGAGGAACTCACTTGCCCCCAATGCCGTTGCAAGGTCTGTTGCAGCAGTGACGAGCAACTGTGAGCCAATAACGAGCATGGCGATGCCCACAACGACAAGTGCGAAGCTTTGCCACATCGGGTGCGTCCCTGAAATCTCAGCTGCGAGACCCTCTTCGTATTCTTTGGCGATGTGATGGTGGCTTTCGCTATCGGCATTTGACCTTGCAGATGACACCGTTCGGAAAAGGTAGGCGAGAAGGGCGACAACAAACAGCGCACCATCGATACGTCCAAGCGATCCGTCGAGACCGAGCACGATGACTGCAATTGATGCGCCGATCATGATTGGAACATCGATGCGAACGATACGAAACGCGACGACGAGCCCTGACCCGACAACTGCTGACAAGCCGAGAACGAGGAGGATGTTGGCGATATTGCTGCCGACAACATTTCCGAGCGCGAGATCGCTGGTGCCACGGGTCGCTGCACCAATGCTCACGGCGAGTTCAGGGGCACTTGTTCCGAATGCGACGACGGTAAGACCGATGACCACCGGCGAAAGGCCACTGCTTGCGGCGATGCGTGCTGCCCCGCGAACCATGATGTCAGCGCCCGAAATCAGCACGATGGTGCCAACAATGAAAGCGATAACAGTGAATACTGACATCGCCTCCATCCTCGCAGAGGAAAACGAACTTGCCTCGCCGCTTGAGAGAATGTCGCAGGTTTTGCGAGATGTCTGCGACGATGATGACATGTCAACAGCGCCGCAGGTCTCGGTGTTTGGCGAAGCATTGATCGACCTCATCGTCACCGATGGGGGAGCAGTCGACGCCGTGTGCGGCGGCGCTCCGTTCAATGCCGCGCGAGCGCTCGGTCGACTCGGTGTCGAGACGGCCTTCATCGGCGTGATCTCTGAAGATCGATTTGGTGATGACCTGTTCTCCCGATTGACGAACGATGGAGTGAACGTCGACCACGTGCGCCGCACGACAGCGCCCACCACACTCGCGTTAGCCGAACTATCCGACGACGGCAGTGCGTCGTACCGGTTTTATATCGACGGTACCGCTGCGAGAGAGATCGCTGGAGATGATGCTCTCGTTGAGGAAGGGTGGATTCTGACCGGAGGTCTCGGTCTCGTTCTCTCGCCGGTGGCAAATCACATTGCGCAACTCGTCGTTGAGAGATCGCCGACAACGTTGGCGTTGATCGACATCAACTGTCGACCTCTGGTGATCACACAGCCTGACGAGTACCGAGCACGCCTGAATGCGGTGGTAGCTGCAGCAGACGTCATCAAAGTAAGTGATGAGGACCTCAAGTATCTCTACCCAGAACTTGACTCAATGGCGGCTGCACATCGGTTGCTGGAAGGAGGCCCGAAGGCCGTCGTGGTGACTGCGGGCTCGTCTCCAGTTGAGATTCTCACCTCGAAGGGTTCAACCCAGGTGGTTGTTCCCCATGTCGACATCGTCGACACCGTCGGCGCTGGAGACACCTTCTGTGCCGGTTTTGTGGCGTGGTGGGTGTATCGCAGCACACATTCTGATGTGCACCGTGACGCGTTGAGCGATCTTGACCTCGTTGCGGCTGCAGCGACGGCAGGTGTTCACGCATCTGCGATCGCGGTCGGTCGGCGCGGGGCTGACCCTCCCTATAGAGACGAACTCAGCGCTGATCTGTGGGGCTGAGAGGATAAGCGACGGCACCCAGGGCTAGCGTGTAAGTGATGGGAGACGTGCTTGAAACGATGATCGACGATCTCCAGCAACTTGTAGAAGCCGAGTCACCCTCGAGCGATCCGCAATTGTTGGCACGATCGGCTGAGGTAGTTGCCGATCTCCTAGAACGGCATTTAGGAACGCGTCCAGCCCTCATCGATGAAGGGGCGGGTCCGCATGTGCACTGGACCGGAGGCGGTGACCCGAAGGTGCTCATTTTGGGGCACCACGACACCGTGTTTCCCGCAGGCACCCTCGACCAGCGGCCGTTCAACGTCGAGAATGGTCGGGCCACCGGACCGGGCGTATTCGATATGAAAGCCGGGATTGTGCAAGCAATTCATGCGGTTGCCTCAATGAACGACCGCTCAGGAGTTGAAATATTGCTCTCGTGCGATGAAGAAGTCGGGTCAACGACGTCGAGATCACTTCTCGAAGAGCGAGCCATTGCGTGCGGAACGGTGCTCGTCTTGGAGCCAAGTGGCGACGGCGGAGCGCTAAAGACAGGCCGAAAGGGCACCGGCACCTTCGAAGTGGTGATCGGTGGTCGAGCCGCACATGCTGGTCTCGAGCCTCATCGTGGCGTGAACTCACTTGTCGAAGCAGCGCATCAGGTGCTCGCGATCGCAGAGTTTGCTGATGATCTGCAGGAGACAACGGTGACGCCAACGGTCGCACATGCGGGCACGGCCGACAATGTTGTCCCAGCCGAAACCCGAATTCGGGTCGATGTGAGGGTGACCTCGGCAGAAGAAGCACACCGCATCGAAGCCGCATTTGCAGATCTTGCTCCGGTGAATCCCGAGGCAACCATTGAGGTGAATGGTCGGGTCGGACGCCCACCGATGCCTGAATCAGCCTCGGCTGAGCTCATGCCACTTGCGCTCGCTCATGACGCTTCTGCTGTCGGAGTGGCGGTCGGAGGAGGTAGCGACGGGAACTTCACCGCCGCACGCGGTGTTCCGACACTTGATGGACTCGGCGCCGTAGGTGGCGGGGCTCATGCTGATCACGAATACGTCGAAGTTGAGACCATGCCTGGCCGAGCAGATTTGCTCGCAGCCATTATCGAAGCTCGCACCAGTTAACGCGAGCGTTCAGTCACGAGTCGGGTCGAGTTCAAGCGCTCCACCTTTTCCGAGCGCACCCACCCGGCGGTAGACGTCGAGTTTGTCGCGTGAGTCGGTGATATCGAGATTCCGCATCGTGAGTTGACCGATTCGGTCGAGCGGCCCAAACGCAGCATCTTCAACTCGTTCCATCGAGAGACGATCAGGCTCATAGGTGAGATCGGGTCCTGTGGTGTCGAGAATCGAATAGTCGTCTCCTCGACGGAGGCGGAGCGTCACAGAACCGGTGACGGCTGATCCGACCCAATTGAGCAGCGGCTGCCGGAGCATGAGGCTCTGAGGGTCAAACCAGCGACCCTCATAGAGCAGACGCCCAAGACGCAATCCCATCGTGTGGTAATTCTCCATCGTGTTCTCGTTATGAATCGCTGACACCAGCCGTTCGTAGGCGATGTGCAGCAGGGCGAGAGCGGGGGCTTCGTATATTCCCCGAGACTTTGCCTCGATGATGCGGTTCTCAATCTGGTCGCTCATGCCAAGGCCGTGACGTCCACCAATCGCATTGGCTTCAAGCACCAGCTCGACATGATTGTCAAATGTCTTGCCGTTGATCTCGGTGGGCCAGCCTTCCTCGAATGTGATGGTGACATCCTCGTGTGTGATTTCGACCGTTTGATCCCAATGGGCAACTCCCATGATTGGCGCGACAATCTCCATTCCCGTGGAGAGTTCCTCTAGCGCCTTCGCCTCGTGCGTTGCGCCCCAGATATTTGCATCTGTTGAGTACGCCTTCTCCACCGAGTCTCGATAGGGAAGGTTTCGAGTGGTGAGGAATTCGCTCATCCCGGAGCGGCCGCCGAGTTGTTCGACAAACGCCTCATCGAGCCAGGGTTTGTAAATTCGCAATTTCGGGTTGACCATCAGGCCATAGCGATAGAACCGCTCGATGTCGTTTCCCTTGTAGGTGGAACCATCACCCCAAATGTCGACACCATCTTCTTGCATTGCCTGGACGAGCAGCGTGCCGGTAACGGCGCGGCCAATTGGGGTGGTGTTGAAATAGGTTCGGCCGGCCGTGCGAATGTGAAACGCTCCACACTGCAATGCCATCAGGCCTTCTCGAACAAGTTCGTCACGACAGTCAATGAGCCGAGCGGCCTCTGCTCCGTACTGAAGGGCGCGGTCAGGCACGCCAGAGAGATCAGGCTCGTCATACTGGCCAAGGTCAGCCGTATAGCAGTACGGGCTTGCTCCACCCTCCCGCATCCAGGCAACGGCAGCAGAGGTATCAAGCCCGCCAGAAAAGGCGATTCCGACCCGCTCGCCGGCAGGAAGCGTCATCAACACGTTCGACATGGCAACTGAACCTATCGCCGTTATTGGTCAGGGCGAAGTAGCACGCGGCGTACCAACCCAGGAAGCGAGGGAGGAACCCGCTCCCGCAAGGCCGAGAACGATTTCAACGACGCCGAGCCGGGTGACTCGACCGAGGTCGACAGCACCGATTAGCACGATGACCGCCCCGGCCAGCACGCCAACTTTCCATGTTCGGTGCGAACCACCGATCGCCAAAATGAGGGCGAGAAAAGGGGCAACGAATGGCACGAGGTTGATCGCAAGGTGCCGGCCATTTGCGGGCGGGCCGAGCCACCAAGTACTAAGACCCACTTGCCTGCTCACTGCCCATACCGAGGCAAGCCCGATGACGACCCCAATCCATGTGAGGGTGACGGTCGCTTTCCATCCACCGCTCATTTCACGACCGCGACCAGGCGGTGCCGGAGGTGTGAGATCGTCGGGGAGCGCCATTGCCGCCAGTGTAGGTGCGATCGCCCGAACCTACTGATGGACAGTTCGTCGGTAGCCTGTGATGCCATGAACTCGTCGTCAGCAACCACTTCGGCTCCGCCGATGCTGTCGATCTTTTATCCAATGTGGAATGAAGAGGAGTACATCGAGCGGGCGATTGCCTACGGCCGTCGTTCGTGTGAGCGCATGATCATCTCAGGCGAGATCGCCGATTACGAGCTCATCATCATTAACGATGCATCGACCGATGCCACCGCTGCTATTGCCGACCGGCTCGCAGAAGAAGATTCGCGCGTTCGTGTTGTCCACCACCCGACGAACCGAAAACTCGGCGGCTCAATGCGGTCAGGATTCGCTGCCGCGCAAGGTGACATCGTGCTCTATACCGATGCTGACCTGCCGTTTGATCTCAATGAACTGCCCCGCATTGTTCGACTGCTTCGTGAGTACGAGGCTGACATTGTGAGCGCGTATCGCTTTGACCGAACCGGTGAGGGAGCACTTCGGGCGGTGTACACCACGGTCTACAACACGCTGATTAAGGCGGCCTTCGGTGTTCGGGTTCGGGATATCAACTTTGCATGCAAACTGGTGAGCCGAAAGGTGCTCGACTCAGTCGAACTGAAGAGTGAAGGTTCGTTCATTGATGCTGAGCTCATTATCCGGGCTCAACGTGAAGGTTTTGAAGTGATGCAGATGGGCGTCGACTATTTCCCAAGGACGCGTGGCGAATCGACACTTTCATCACCGGCAGTTATTCGAAAGATGCTTTCAGAGATGTGGACGCTGCGCCGCGATCTCCGGCGGTCATGATCGACACGACGTCTGCTCCGCTCCTTGACACTGTTCGTTCGAACATTGCTGTAGTTCGTTGTGTTGTTTTCCCGTCGCACTCACCCTGTAACGCCGTGTATCGCGCATGATGTTCAACCGCTACCGCCGATGGATACCTGCTCTCGTTGCAGCTCTTTTGCTTGTTGTTGTCGCAATCGTTGGTGGGACGTCGGGCGGCGACGATGTTGCTGATGAGCCGGTGGTGTCGTCGACGACTATTCCTGTGACGACCACCACCACGACGACCGTCCCGAAGGTTCCTCTGTCACGCAATCTCGAACGCGGAACCACCGGAGACGACGTCGAAATGGTGCAGCAACGGCTTGCCGATATCGGATTCGACCCAGGTCCGATTGACGGAGTCGTTGGCACGTTGACGAAGCAGGCTGTGTGGGCGTACGAAAAGTTGGTGATGGGGGTGCCTCGTCAAGACGCAACCGGAGTGGTGACTCCAGCCCTATGGGATCGGATGCAAGAGCCGCTGATGGTGCGACCACGTCGTCCCACCGGTGGTCTCCAAAACCACACCGAGATCTACCTTGAGGAGCAGGTGCTCGTTGTCTTTCACAAGGACGTGCCAGCGCTCATCACTCATATCTCATCGGGAGAGCTCGACGAGTTCGGAGAGCCGGCGTTGTATTGCGAGGTCGTTACCTACGACACAGATTCTGAGGGTGAACTCCTCGAAGAGCCAATCACCAGAGAGATCTGTGCATACGCGAAGACTCCGGGTGGAGTATTCGAATATCGGCGCCTTGTCGAAGGCACACGCAACGGCCCACTTGGCGACATGTGGAATCCGGTGTACTTCAACTACGGAATCGCTGTCCACGGAGCAATTCAAGTGCCAGCCGAGCCAGCCTCACATGGCTGTGTTCGAATTCCGATGCATATCTCCGAATACTTCCAGTCGCTGGTCGAACTCGGTGAATCGGTGCTCGTGTGGAACGGTGTCAGCGAGCCTGAAGACGTGACATACAGCGAGAGCCTTCCGAGTTTCGATGGAAGTGTGCCGAATCCGAACCCCACTACGACAACCTCAACGACGACGACCACCACCACGACCACGACGACGACGGTCGCTCCGACCACAACGGTTGCGCCGACGCCGGAAGTGTCGACAACATCGACGACCTCCTCATCAACTTCGACGACGACCACTGTTGCCGAGTAGGGCATAGGCCTCTCGTGGGGACGTGCACGTTCTTTCGTTGCATGAGGTTCTGCGTCTAAACGTACCTCTAGCGCGAAATCGCCGTCTCATTCTGAGCGATTGACCGATCACTCCGAGCTCGAGCGACAGTCTCGACTGCGACCACCACTAGAGCGAGCCAGACCGTGGCAAACCCGATGAACCTCGCAGTGGTCATCGTCTCGCTATAGGCCAGCCAGCCGAGCAAGAAATTGATGATGGGCACCATCCATCCGATAGGGCCAAGCAAGGTGAACGGCACTCGAGGGGCGGCATGGGCGAATAAGAGGAGTGGAGCAGCGGTAACTAGACCTGTTGCGGCGAGAAGCACCCAGTCAAACCCCGATGCGAGTTCGCCGACACCACCCGTTCGTGTGAGTGAGATGATGATCACAATGATTGCGATCGGCAGCAAGGTCGTGACCTCGCCGGTCAAACTATGGATCGGGTCGAGCGGAACTCGACGTTTCACCAAGCCATAAAAAGCCCAACTTCCTCCGAGAGCGAACGACAGCCACGGCACTTGTCCGTATGAGGCGGTGAGGATTGAAATTGAGACGATAACGAGAATGATCGCAACGACTCGCATGGGAGTGAGCCGCTCTCCGAGGATGGTGACACCGATTGCCATCGTGATGAGCGGGGCAAGGAAGTAGCCAAGCGCAGTTTCGAGAACCCTCCCCGAAACGATTGCGCCCACATATGTCGACCAGTTGATGATGAGCAGCCCGGCAGCTGGCAGCAAAAACCGTCGAACGTTGCGATCTTGCAGGGCGGTGAGCACGGTCGAGAAATTGCCGCGTATCGTGATGAACACCCACAGCACGACGACCGCAGCGATGACTCGCCAGCCGATGAGGTCAACTGCCGAAAATTCGTCGAGCAGTTTCCAGAATGCGGTGAGGCTGCCCCAGAGTGCGTACGCAATGATCGCCGAGCGAACACCACTCTGAGCACGAGAATCCACCGACACAACATATTCGGGCGAAGTGATCTCAGTAGTGTCATGTCAGTGAATTATCTCAACGACGTGCGCGCTGATGACCGGACACTCCGGGAACTGTTTGCCGTCGACCCTTCTCGGGCTCAGCGTTACGTTGCTCAACTTGCTGGCCTCCGCATCGACTGGTCTCGTCAACCGGTCACCGACGAGGTTCTCGGCTCGTTGAGGTCTGCTGCCCGTACAGCTGGGGTATGCGAGCGCTTTCAGGCACTTGCAGGGGGCGAACCTGTCAATGTCACCGAGGGTCGAGCCTCGCTACACATGGCGCTTCGAGCAGAGCCTGATGCGACGTTTGAAGTTGACGGGTGCAATGTGATGGCGGAGATACACGCCGAACTGACACGTATGGGTGCGTTTGCCGAGAAGGTTCGCTCGAATCATGAGGTCACCGACATTGTCAATATCGGAATCGGTGGATCAGACCTCGGTCCGGCGATGGCTGCTGAGGCGCTGGTCGGCGACGCTCTTCCACGTCTTCGAGCTCACTTTGTGTCGAACATTGATGCTTCAGACATCACGTCGGTGCTCGACAAGGTTCAACCGAAGTCAACCTTGTTCGTCATTGTCTCGAAGACATTCGGCACGTTGGAGACGTTGACAAATGCGCGGGTTGCACGGCAATGGGTGATCGATGCCTTAGGTGAGTCTGCGGTGAAAGATCATTTTGTCGCAGTGTCGACGGCTGCGGAGAGAGTTGAAGAGTTTGGCATCAGTGCCGATGCAACCTTTGGGTTTTGGGACTGGGTTGGTGGTCGATACTCGCTGTGGTCAGCAGTCGGGCTGTCGGTGATGCTGCTCGTGGGACCAGAACGCTTTGCTGAGTTGCAGGCCGGGGCGCGAGATGTTGATGCTCACATGATGGAAACGCTTGTTGACGATGATCGGCTCGACGACAACGTGGTGGTGACCCTTGCTCTTATCGGTCTGTTGCATCGCAATGTGCTGAATCGTCCCTCGAAAGCGGTGATTCCGTATGCGCACGAACTCCGTCGATTTCCTGCGTACTTGCAGCAACTCGACATGGAATCAAATGGTAAGTCGGTGACGTCTGCCGGCACACCTGTCACCGTCCCTACCGGACCAGTAATTTGGGGTGAGCCAGGAACGAACAGCCAACACGCGTTCTTCCAACTTCTCCATCAAGGCACCGATGTCATTCCGGTTGATTTCATTGGTGTCGCTCGACCGAGACACGAGCTGACCACACAGCATGATGCGCTGTTTGCGAATCTGATTGCCCAAGCCCAAGCTCTCGCTTTCGGGCGGGCATCCCACGAGCATCCTCATCGCAACTTTGATGGAAATCGGCCGAGCACGCTGATTCTCGCGGAGCAACTCGATGCCCGAACCTTGGGGCAACTCATCGCGCTCTACGAGCACATTGTGTTTATCCAAGGAGTGATGTGGGGAATTAACAGTTTTGATCAGTGGGGTGTCGAGTTAGGTAAGGAACTCGCAAACGCTCTCACCTCTGCGCTGTCAGATGCCGGTAGCGACATCGATGGAGACGCAGACTCAGCAACCATCGCAACAGTGCAGTGGTACCGGGCGCATAAAGCCCGGTGAGAGACCGTCTCTTACGTGGTGGAGCGCTCGAGAACGAGCGTGGTTCTGCCCGGAATGACGAACTTTGCTCCTGCGACCAGTGCCTCATCGCTCCCTTGCCCGGTCTCTGGTCGAGATGTATCGAATTTGACCGTCCATGACGAGCCCCAACGCTCCGGCGGCAATGTCCACGTCAACTCAAGCGGGCTTGCAGAAAAGATGCACATGAAGGTCTCATCGATGATTCGATTTCCAAAGCGATCAGGAATGGTGATCGCTTCGCCGTTGAGAAAGACACCAACAGCCTGGGCGAATCCTTGTTCCCAGTCAGACGAGGTCATTTCGTGGCCGTCAGGACGGAACCATGCCATGTCGTCGTTGTCACGAAGTGGACGACCTTGAAACCATCTGCGGCGTTTGAAGATCGGATGCGATGATCGAAAGGCAATAAGCCGTTGCACCCAGCGGTGCATATCGCTGTCAAGGTCCTCCCAGTTGACCCAACTCAATTCGCTGTCGTGGCAGTATGCGTTGTTATTGCCCCGCTGTGTGCGTCCGATTTCGTCTCCGCTCAGCAACATCGGCACCCCTTGGGAAAGAAGCAATGTTGCAATTAGATTCCGCCGCTGCCGATGACGAAGTTCGTTGATTGACGCGTCGTCGGTTGGCCCCTCAGCGCCGTGATTCCATGACCGATTGTGTGAATCCCCGTCGCGGCTCTCTTCGCCGTTGTCATCATTGTGTTTCTCGTCATAACTGACGAGGTCTGCGAGGGTGAATCCGTCATGACAGGTGATGAAGTTGATCGATGCGGTCGGCCGTCGAGTGTCTGGCCGGTAAAGGTCTGACGACCCTGTAAAGCGTTGGGCGAACGTGGCGAGGCGAGCATGTTCTCCACGCCAGAAATCACGCATGGTGTCTCGATAATCGGCATTCCATTCAGACCACTTCGGTGGGAAGTTTCCAACCTGATAGCCGCCTTCACCGACATCCCAGGGTTCAGCGATGAGTTTGACCTGCGAGAGCACCGGGTCTTGGTGGATGATGTCGAAGAACGCGGAGAGACGATCTACTTCGAAACGTTCGCGGGCCAGGGTTGAGGCGAGATCGAATCGAAATCCGTCGACGTGCATATCGAGTACCCAATGTCGAAGGCTGTCCATGATGAGCTGCAACACGTGCGGGTGTCGCATATTGAGAGAGTTTCCGCATCCGGTGAAATCGAGGTAGTGGCGGGGTTCGTCATCGACAAGTCGGTAGTACGCATGGTTGTCGATACCTCGCATCGACAGGGTTGGTCCGAGATGATTGCCTTCTGCGGTGTGGTTGTAGACCACATCCAAGATGACCTCGATACCTGCGGAGTGAAGCGCCTTGACCGTTTCTCGGAACTCATCTGCTGGACCTGCCCCGATCTGTGCCCCGTATTCGTTGTGGGCGCTGAAATATCCGATCGTGTTGTAACCCCAGTAGTTCTTGCGACCCTGTTGGATGAGGTGGTGGTCATGAATGAACTGATGGATAGGCATCAGTTCGATCGCAGTAACTCCGAGCTGGACGAGATGTTCAATGATCGCAGGATGACGCAAGGCGGTATAGGTGCCCCGCTGCTCTGGAGGGATGTCGGGGTGTTGCATGGTGAACCCTCGGACATGGGCCTCGTAGATGATGCTCTCGTGGGTTGGGGTTTTGAGTAATTCGTCACCGCCCCAGTCAAAGGAGCGGTCGTGGACAACACCGAGTGGAACGAATGGCGCCGAATTCTCCGAGTTTGCTGAGTCGGGGTCGTCAAGGTCGTACGCGAAGCACGCCGTATTCCAGTCGAGTTCGCCATCAATGCGCTGCGCGTAGGGGTCGAGCAGCACCTTGTTGTCGTTGTGCCAGAGCCCGGCATCGGGATTCCATTCTCCGTGAACTCGGTATCCATAATGCTGACCTGGTGTGACGTCAGGGAGGTATGCGTGCCAGATGTGGCCATCGACCTCGTGAAGGTCGATTCGTTGTTCGTCTAATGATCGGTCGCGAGGGCCGCCGAAGAGGCACAACTCGACATGTTCCGCGCTCGAAGAAAAGAGAGCGAAGTTGGTTCCCGTTCCATCGAACGTTGCTCCGAGTGGATGCGGGTCGCCAGCCCACACCCTCCGATGGCGCGATGGATGGGAATCATGGCTCACCCCAGAATTCTGCCCGCTGTGCGCTCTCAACCCGCCATTTTCGGGCATGATTGAGAAATGGCTGAAGCAAAAACGATTGAGCGAGTCGGTGTCATTGGTTGCGGATTGATGGGTTCGGGCATTGCCGAGGTGTGTGCACGCGCCGGGCTTGAAGTGCTCGTTCGCGAGGCTTCTGCTGAGGCTGCTGAAGCTGGTCGTGCTCGTCTCGTAACATCGTTTGACCGTGGTGTGACCGCGAACAAAATGACGGAAGATGAGCGCGATGCAGCAATGGAGCGCTTGTCATTCACCACCGATATCGGCGACCTCTCCGATCGGGACCTCGTTGTAGAAGCAATTATCGAAGACGAAGATATGAAGGTCGATCTGTTTCGTGAACTCGACCAAGTGTTGACGAATTCCGACGCAATACTCGCTTCGAATACGTCGTCGATCCCGATCATGAAGCTCGGAACAGCGACATCTCGCCCAGAGCAGGTCATTGGGATTCACTTCTTCAATCCGGTGCCTGTGCTTCGGCTGGTTGAACTTGTTGAGAGTCTGATGACGTCGGAAGAAACATCGTTGCGGGCGGAGGCCTTCGCCGGAAATGTGTTGTCAAAGCGCGTCATCAGGTCGCAAGATCGTGCCGGCTTCGTCGTGAACGCGTTGCTCATCCCGTATCTGTTGTCGGCGATCCGAATGATGGAGTCAGGTTTTGCCTCGGCAGACGACATTGATATCGGCATGGTCGAGGGTTGTAGCCATCCAATGGGGCCTCTTCGCCTCACCGACCTCATCGGGCTCGATACCACTTTGGCTGTGTCAGAGAGCCTCTATGAAGAGTTCAAAGAGCCGCTCTACGCTCCGCCACCGTTGCTGTCTCGGATGGTTGATGCCGGTCTTCTTGGCCGAAAGTCTGGCCGCGGTTTCTACGACTATCGGCGCTGATGGCAGATCGCGTCGAGCGCCTCACCAATCTTCTTGCGTTATTGCTTGAAACACGTCGTCCGCTGACCCTTCATGAGATTGCGTCGGAACTCGAGAGTCAATACCCCGACGCCGGTCAGGCTCGTCGTGCAGCATTCGAGCGCGATAAGGCGGCGTTGCGCGAGATCGGTGTCGAGATATCGACGGAAACGTTCGGTGGTGATCGCGCTGGTGAGATGGGGTACCGCATCGAGAGAAGTTCTTTTGAGCTTCCCGATCTTGGCTTGACCGATGATGAGGTTCGGGCTCTTCAAGTTGCGTTAGCCGCTACTCGACCTGATTCTGCAATTGGCGAAGAAGCGCTGCTCAAACTCGGTGGGGTTGGTGGGGGAGTTGGTGGTCCGATTCGGATGCATCTTCCGGAGTTGCCGGCGTTACCGATCATGCGGTCGGCGGTGGCTCAGCGGCATCCTGTGTCGTTTCGTTATTCGGGCAATGTTCGAAAAGTGGAGCCGTGGGGGCTGTTGTTGCGCGACGGGTTTTGGTACGTCGTTGGATTCGATCAAGACCGTGTTGCTCGACGCACGTTTCGAGTCGACCGATGCGAGGGAGAGGTCGTCATTGATTCAGCGATCGTGTTTGAACCACCTGCAGATGGTGACGTAGGAGCTGCACTGCCAACCAACCCGCTGTTGCTGGGAGATGAGGTCGCCGCTGAGCGTGAGGCTGTGGTGCATATCGCAGCACGCCGAGCATGGCTCGTTGAACGAGAGATTGGGAGTGAACGCATTCTTGTTCGGCACGACGATGGGTCAATCACCATCGGGCTGCCGTTCACTAATGAAGATGCGTTGCGTTCGTGGGTACTCGGATTTCTCGATGACGCTGAACTCCTTGAGCCCGTTGACGTGCGAGATCGCCTCATTGAGTGGTTGAGGGCGGCGGTCTGATGGCACAACGTCCAGCAACAGAACGTTTGCGGCGTTTGCTCATTATCTTGCCGTGGTTGATGGAGAGAGGAGAGGTCTCGGTTGATGAGGTTGCTGAACGCTTTTCTGTAGGTGTTGACGATCTCATTCGAGACCTTGAACTGGTGTCGATGTGTGGTCTGCCGCCCTACGTCGATGAGATGATCGACGTCTTCATTGACGAAGGAATGATTTTCGTTGGGATTCCTCGTTTGTTTACGCGGCCGCTTCGACTTAGCGAGGTAGAGGCGTTTGAGTTACTTGCTGCCGGAAGGGCAGCGATGCAATTACCGGGTGCCGATCTTGATGGGGCGCTTGCGAGGGGTCTGGGCAAAATTGCGATGGGATTGGGCGAGGACGACACGGGTCTGCTCGTTGTCGCTCCTACTCCTGCAATCGTTCAAGAACTTTCACAGGTGATCGAGAACCGTCAGCGAGTAGAGGTTCGGTACCAGTCATCGAGAGATGCTGCGCCCACAGACCGACTACTTGAGCCATTCCTGGTGTTCTCATCGCAAGGCAACTGGTACACGCACGCTCACGATGTCGGTGCAGAGGGGCTCAGGACGTTCCGGATTGATCGCATCGAGTCACTAACGGTGATCGGGCAGGCAGAGAACGAGGTGCCAGATTCGATGCCTGAGCCTGGTATCTGGTTTGCTGATGCGGACATTGAGCGGGTGACACTTCGAGTGGCTCCCCGTGGCCGGTGGATATACGAGCGATATCCAGTTGATGAGGTGTCCTCTCCAGATGCAGATGGATGGGTTGACGTTCGTCTCGCCGTGACATCTCGTCAATGGCTCGAGCGTTTGTTGCTGCGTCTTGGTGATGCGGTTGAGGTTGTTGATTCGCCTTCGATGCGCATCGCTCGATCGGAAGCAGCAGCTCGAGTGCTAGGTCGCTACTCGGTCAAAGGTTGATCTCGCAGGAGGAGCGGCAGTATCTCGGAGGTCGCAACTGCGTCGTGGAGTGCGTCGTGGCTTCGGCCGATGTCAACGCCGTATCTCTCGCAAATATCGCTGAGTCGATGTGAACGCTGTCGGTCAGGGTCGAGGCGGCGAGAGAGTCGGAGCGTGCAGAGGTGGGGACCGTCGGGTAACTGCAGATCGTTCATTTGAGCGGCCGTGGAGAGGAACTTCCAGTCAAACGCGAGGTTGTGGGCAACAATTTCACGGTTGCCGATGCGATCGAAAAGGTTGTTGAGCGCTTGTAGCGATGAGGGAGCGAAGAGCAACTGCCGGCGGGAAATGCCGTGTATGTGCTGGGCGCCAATTGGGTCCCAGGGCCGCCGTAATCGAATCATCGAACTCCATATTGAAACGTTTGTGAGACAAGTTTCGTTCGGGTGGAGCTCGCCGCAGACGACGGCTACTTGATAGATCGGATCTGAGGCGCCGTTGAGACCGCCAGTCTCAAGGTCAATGACCGCGAAGTGCCGGACCGCAATGCTCACGTGGCCAGACTAGGCCAGCGGTGTAACGAGGGGAATTATGCGTTGCGAGCCCGGATACCAATGGGGGCAGCGACGGTGTAGCCGAGAAGGTGCCGGTCTTCTTCGTTTTCTCCGCCCCAGTATCCGTATTCGTGATTTTCGCGAGCGAATTGGCGACAGGGGATGCGAACTGGGCAGGCTGTGCACAACATATTGGCTCGTGCTTCACGCCGTTCGCGGGCCTGAGGGCGTTCGGCCTTCTTTGCGAAGAAGAGTTCGAGACGGCCTTTGCACATTGCAAATTCTTGCCATGCCACATCACGTGGCAGGTCGTCGAATGATTCAAAACTGAGGGGTTCAGCAACACTCATGCCTTCATTTAACACTAAATGACGGTTTCCTATTCCAAGATTGAGAAATTTCTCTCAATTTGTCGTCTACAGGAGTTCGGCGGCAAGTGAAGCGACACTTGAGCGCTCGCATGATTGCAGGGTGATATGGCCAAAACAAGGCTGTCCGGTGAAGGCATTTGTGAGTACAGCGAGGGCGTTGTTGGTTTCCCCGAGGTAGGGGGCATCGATCTGGCTGGTGTCACCGGTGAACACCACTTTTGTTCCTTCTCCGACGCGAGTGAGGATCGTTCGTAGCGTCGTCGGTTCAAGGTTTTGAGCTTCGTCGATGACAACCATTTGCTGTTGGAGCGATCGACCTCGAAGAAATGTGACCGATTCGAGAGAGAGTTTTTGTCGTTCGGTGAGTTCATCGATGAGTTGGCGGGCGTCACCTGATGAACGCCGGTCGGTAAGGGCGACCACAGCGTCGTGCACAGCCGACATCCACGGGTCGAGCTTCTCGTCGAGGCCACCAGGGAGGAAGCCGACATCTGCTCTGCCAACTGGAACGAGAGGACGATAAATGGCGACGCGCTCATATCGCTGGTCTTCGACAACCTGCTCGAGCGCAGCAGCAATGGCGAGGATTGTCTTTCCGGTGCCAGCCCGTCCGTCGAGTGCAATCACTGAAACATCAGGGTCGAGAAGGAGATCGATTGCGAATCGCTGTTCCTTATTTCGAGGATGCAATCCCCATGGCTGTGCCGGGGTCTGCGGGAGGAGGTGAAACTCAGTTCCGCGTCGTCGGACGAGGGCAGACTGCGACCCCGCCCTGAACACTACGTATTCGTTCTCTCGAACCAGCGCTGCCGTATCAACGCTCAATGCGAGGTCGATGCCGGCCGGTGTGTGATCGGCCTGATGTGTTGCCTCGTCGACGGCGACGGTTCCGTCTCGGTATAACGCGTCAATGATCTGGGTGTCGGTGTCAACAATGTGCCAGCCCGCCTGTCGAATTTCTCGGTTGCCGCCTGTTGGTTGGTGTTCGATAGCACTGAGGCCGAGGTGCGCAGCTTTGATGCGAAGCGCAGCGTCATTCGACACCATCATTGTTGGCGCTTGACGAGATTGGCCGAGAGCTGCTCCGATGATTCGGTTGTCAGCTTTTGTTGGGTCAAGCCCATGCTCTACCAGTGCGTCGTGTTGCACGCCGTTCACTTCAATTCTGAGTGAGCCATTTCCGAGAGGAACCGGTGACGCAAGTGAACCGCCATGTTGAAGTCGAAGTTCTTCAATCGTTCGAAGTGCAGTTCGGGCCGCGCGCCCGACATCATCTGATCGGCTTTTGAGCCCGTCGAGTTCTTCGATCACAGTGAGCGGAATAACGACATCTGCCTCGCCCATCGAATGAAGGCATGCAGGGTCAGCTATGAGTACAGAGGTGTCAATGACGACTCTTGTGTTCGAGATGTCGCTCGTGTCCTTCTTACTGGCAAGAGCCTGGCGGACAGTTCCGGCGAGATCGGTCACAGATCACCTCTGTTGAGAGAGCGTAGATGGGAGCTAACGGTTGTAGAGAGCAACGTCTTAATTTGTACAGCCCATTGCGATGGCGGTGGTGGATTTCGGCTCATTCCAGATGTGGATAACCGAGTAGTGAAGTCTGTGACTCGCATTTCGTCGTTGTGACGTAAGGTCTCTGAGTAATGATCATTTGCAAATGCAATAACATGATTAGTTGCACCGTTGTCATTTGGTTCATTTCGATGGTGTCGTTCCCTCGTTGATGGCGTCCACCCGGTTTCGGGTGCCATCACCAACGTGGGGCCCGGAGGACAATCCCGTTCGCCGGCGTGCAGACATCAAAGGACGATTTATGACTAAGTCAGAACTCATCGACGCAGTGGCAAGCGCAGCCAACGTGTCAAAGGCAGACGCCGAGCGCACAATTGGTGCATTCTTCGACACTGTCGTTGCAGGTGCAAAGAAGGGCGACAAGGTCGCTTGGCCAGGGTTTGGTGCATTTAGCGTGACCAAGCGCCCAGCCCGTACCGGCCGTAACCCTCGTACGGGTGAGCCAGTGCAGATCAAGGCATCGAACGCCATGAAGTTCAGCGCCTCCTCAACGTTGAAGTCAACCCTCAACTGAGAAAGCTGATTAACAATGGCAGTAAAGAAGGCAGCTCCTAAGAAAGCGGCGAAGAAGGCTCCGGCCAAGAAGGCAGCTCCTAAGAAAGCAGCGAAGAAGGCTCCAGCGAAGAAGGCTGCAGTAAAGAAGGCTGCTCCTAAGAAAGCAGCGAAGAAGGCTGCTGCGAAGAAGGCAGCTCCTAAGAAAGCAGCGAAGAAGGCTCCGGCCAAGAAGGCTGCAAAGAAGCGCTAATGCTTTTTACGAAATAACGCAATACGAACTGGCGGGGTCACCGACCCCGCCAGTTTCGCGTTCGTCACAAGTTGCTCATGAGATGGAATGCCTCGGCCGCCTGTAATCCGAACGGCTCGGCGATTTCAGTCATCCGAGATGTCATTCGGTTGCGGAAATCCTTGAGACCCTCCTCGTCAACGGCTTTCATTGTTGACTCAAATTGGCTGACGTGAGCTTCGAGAGCGGTGAGCTTCGTCGCCAACGAAATGGTGACATCCTCGATGTGATTGACCTCGTCGGCTTCCCAGAGCAAGAGTTGTCGGGGCCGATGCGGTTGCAAGCCATGTTCGGGGAAAAAGTGTGGGTCGCGGGCCGCAACAACGGCATCGCAGACGAGTCGGCCGGTTTCCCGGTGATCGGGATGGAGTCGATAGCGCTTCCATGGGTCATGGGTGAGCACTACGTCGGGTTGGACGGTTCGAATCACCCGAGCGATCTCTGAGCGACCCGCAACATCTGACTCGAGTTCACCGTCAACCCGGCCAAGCCAATGCACATTGTCATCACCGTTGCCGCCGAGGCGCAGGTGAGCATCGACCTGCTCAGCCCGCCGGCGTTCGACAAGCACTGTGGTGTCGGCCGTTGGGTCCCAGGTGCCTTTCGATCCATCTGTCATCACATAATGGTGAATTTCACATCCGAGTTGAGACCACTTGGCGAGGGTCCCACCGCAGCCAAATTCAACATCGTCGGGGTGGGCGCCTACCGCTAGGGCGATGCGTGGTGCCTCGAGATTAAAGCTCTCAACACCGTGTTGGTGAGAAATAGGCGGTTGACCAGGATCGTTCGCGTTCATGAGAAAAATTCCTTTGTGGCGGGGGCGGCGAGAGGATGAGCGAGATCATTCGGAGTGTCGATATCGAGCCCCAGTTGATGATGGCGCACAATGTGAAGTTTGCATGGTGTCTGCCGGGCTACCGCGGACGCGCGTGTGACGTGACGTTGAAATGAGCCCTCTCCATATGAGAACTCAACATCTGCGTGTACCGGGAGTGAGAACACATTTGTGCCGTTTCGTTGGTGGTCGGGCACGATGGCAATGCCCTCCAAGGCGCATACCAGCGGAAGGGCCTCTGGCCGAGGCACATCGGAGTGGACGATCACGATTTGTTCTCGATGATGATCTCGTGCCCACGCCCGAGCAGCATCGGCGGCGACGTTGAGACCTGCTGCGTCGGGATTCACCACATCAATGTGTTGTTGTTGAGCCCACTGCTCAACCTCCGCATCATTAGTGACAACGATGACGTGAAACGGCCGGACCGCCTCGAGCAGGTTGGTGCACATCTGGTGCGCGAGTGAACGTCGTTGATG
The DNA here is from genome assembly GCA_965660025.1 of uncultured Ilumatobacteraceae bacterium. GTDB lineage: Bacteria > Actinomycetota > Acidimicrobiia > Acidimicrobiales > Ilumatobacteraceae > Casp-actino5. The sequence continues at coordinate 55,741 of CBFHYI010000007.1, forward strand.
AGATGACAATCTCGATGAGAGGCGCTCTTTGCCGCCGGAAAACGAGCGTATTGGTAGCGCGATGGTGAGTGCTCGTTCGCCGACAACGTCCGACATTCCTCCAGCGTAAGGCGATCGTGACGGTGTCCGCATGCTGAAGAGCCGGTTGACTGGAGGGGTGGAGATTATTCGTCAGTTTCTTGCCGGACCGGTCACTCTGGGAGTGGCTGGAATGTCGTGGTGGGCAGAGATGTCGACGGATGGAACTCTGCTCGTTTCTGATGACACGCGAACTCTCGGCTTTCACGTCGCTGCTGAGGACCGATGGCACCATGCGATAAGTGACCCAGGCGTGCGTCGAAGCCGCCTCGAGGGTACGCCGGTCGTCGAAACTCGAATGAGGGTGCCTAACGGCGACATCGTGCAGACGGCGTATGCCACGGCTCACCGAGGTGGCATGGTCATCGTTGACTATTACAACGACTCGCCATTACCGGTAGCGATCGGCATCGATCGAGGTGACGTCGTCATCGAATCAGTGGCCGCTGTGGGTTCAGTTGCTGGCGCCGATCTGGGCGCTGATGCCGTCACCATCTCTCTCGGTCATCATTCGCATACTCGTGTTGCGCTGACAGGTCACGGTGTTACTGCCGATAGTTCATTGTTTGAAGGGGCGCCCTCACCTGAATCGGTAGTGGCTGGCTGGAAGTCAATCGTTGAGCGAGCTGGCCGGTTTGAACTTCCACCGGGCGCATCAGGATCTTCATTGGCAGAAGCGGTGATCGCCGCAAGATGCGCGTGGCTACTTGGTGATCTCTCTGACGCCGA
>CBFHYI010000008.1:0-52362 GCA_965660025.1 uncultured Ilumatobacteraceae bacterium
CGCGGGGGCTTTCTTCGCTGGTGCAGCCTTCTTCGCGGGCGCAGCCTTCTTCGCGGGCGCAGCCTTCTTCGCGGGGGCTTTCTTCGCCGGCGCAGCCTTCTTCGCGGGGGCTTTCTTCGCCGGAGCAGACTTCTTTGCCGGGGCTTTCTTTGCAGCGGCTTTCTTCGCCGGGGCTTTCTTCGCCGGAGCTTTCTTACTTGATGATGAAGCCATAACTCTCTCCCTTACAGCAGCCCCAGAAGTTACCTGTTTCTAGCGGCGATCGGTTGCAACAACATGAATTACTTCGTCGCCACCTGCAATTTGCATTGAACTTTCGACTGCAAGCGTCTCATTTTCAACCATCGTTTGATGAGCAATAAAGGCATCTGCAACCACTTCGGAAATCTCCAATGTGAGTGAAATGCGGTCGCTCACATCAAGTTCCGCCTCTCGGCGAGCAGTCTGGATTCGACGAATAAGATCTCGGGCAACACCCTCACGCTCCAACTCAGGAGTGACCACAGTGTCGAGCACAACGATTCCGCCCTTACCAGGCAAAGTTGCCGCAGCACCTTCTGCATCGGACACCAATCGGAACTCAAACTCACCCTCGACAAGGTCAATACCGCCGACGGTGACCACCCCATCGTCAAAGGACCAGTCACCGGCTTTATGAGCACCGATGACTTTCTGAGTATCGCCACCCAAACGCGGCCCAAGCGCCTTCGGTAGCAGCACCAACTCTTCGGTTCCGTGGTCGGCAACTCGATCGGTGAGGTCAACCGATTTCACATTGACCTCATCACGCAAAATGTCGATATGCGGTTGAACGAGAGCAACATCGGGAGTCGCGAGCGTCGCCGAGGCGAGCGGCAAACGCACGCGCAACCCCTCTGACTTACGAAGCGACAGCAGCGTCGAACAGGCATCTCGCACACGGCGCATCCCAATGGCTAATTCGCGATCTCGTGGAAGGTCGTCAGACGACGGCCAATCTTGATGATGAACACTTTCTTCACCGGTAAGCCCAGAGTGAACTTGCTCCGCGACCATCGGCAACAACGGTGCAGCAACCCTCGTGAAGAGAACAAGAGCGGTATGCAACGTATCGATCGCATCCTGGTCGCCCTCCCAGAACCGGTCTCGGCTGCGGCGAATGAACCAGTTGGTCAATGTGTCGAGAAATCCCTGCACCTGCTCGCAAGCCCCATACAGGTCGTAATCATCCATCGATGCGGTCACGGCATCGATTAACTCGGCGAGTTCACCAAGCAGGTATCGGTCGAGAACGTCCTCTTGGTCGGTTCGGAACGAACCGGTGGTTCCCGCTGCGCCTGCATACAGCGTCAAGAAGTAGTAGGCGTTCCATAGCGGTAACACCACTTGCCGAACAGTGTCACGCATTCCGGTTTCAGTGACCGAGAAATCTGATCCTCTCAGGATCGGCGATGACAGCAGATACCAGCGCATCGCGTCTGAGCCGTAGACCTCGAACATCTGATTTGGGTCTGGGTAGTTCTTCAGCGACTTCGACATTTTTGCCCCATCGTCACCGAGGACGATGCCGTGGCTGACACAGTTCGAGAAGGCAGGGCGGTCAAAGAGAGCGGTTGCGAGCACGTGCATCGTGTAGAACCAGCCTCTGGTTTGACCTAAGTATTCGACGATGAAGTCACCCGGGTAGTGATGCTCAAACCATTCGGCATTCTCAAACGGGTAATGCACTTGGGCGAACGGCATCGACCCTGATTCAAACCAGCAGTCAAGAACCTCTGGGACACGACGCATCATCGATGTCCCGGACGGATCATCGGGGTTGGGTCGGACGAGTTCATCGATGACTGGCCGGTGCAAATCTGCTACTCGGACTCCAAAATCAGCTTCAAGTTCTGCGACCGAGCCATAGACATCGATGCGAGGGAACTCAGGGTTGTCGCTCACCCACACCGGGATCGGCGAACCCCAGAACCGGTTTCGACTGATCGACCAATCTCGGGCATTCTCTAGCCACTTTCCAAAACTGCCGTCTTTCACATGCGAGGGAACCCAGTTGATCTGCTGGTTGAGTTCAACCATGCGATCTTTCACGTCGGTTACCTTCACAAACCACGACGAAATCGCTCGGTATACGAGGGGCTCAGCGCAACGCCAGCAGTGCGGGTACGAGTGCATGTACGAGTCGTGTCGAACGAGACGGCCTGAATCTTTGAGCGAACGGATAATGAGAGGGTTTGCGTCGAACACGTGCTGTCCAACCCAGTCTGAGATTTCTGCCGTGTACTGACCGTGTTCGTCCATCGGGCAGACCGTGTCGATGCCAGCGGCACTACACGCATTTTGGTCTTCTTCACCAAAGCCAGGTGCCATGTGCACAATTCCTGTGCCGTCTTCCGTTGAGACAAAATCAGCTGACAACACCTGGAACGCGTTCGGCATTTCCGCGAAGTAATCGAAGAGAGGCGAGTAACGACGACCGACCAGGTCAGACCCCTTCAATGACCCCACCTGCACTGCCTCGCCTAGTTGCGCTTCGTAGGCACCGAGTCGAGATTCGGCAATGATCCAACGTTCACCATCGGCTTCAAGAACTGCGTAGTCAATGTCTGGGCCGACTGCGAGGGCGAGGTTTGAAGGGAGTGTCCATGGCGTCGTCGTCCACGCAAGGATGCGCTCCCCTGTTTCCAACTGGAACCAGACGGTCACCGCAGGGTCTTGCCGATCTCGGTAGACGTCGTCCATGCGGGTCTCCGTGTTCGATAGCGGTGTTTCGCATCGCCAGCAGTAGGCGAGAACGCGGAACCCTTCGTAGATCAGGCCCTTGTCCCACAGTGTTTTGAACGCCCACATGACACTTTCCATGTAGTCAAGGTCGAGCGTCTTGTAATCATTGTCAAAGTCAACCCAGCGGGCTTGACGAGTGACGTAATCACGCCACTCTTCGGTGAACTGCAGCACACTTGAACGGCAGGCGTCGTTGAACTTGTCAACTCCGAACGCACTGATTTCAGGGTGGCCAGAAATGCCGAGTTCTTTCTCTGCTTGCACCTCGGCCGGCAAGCCATGGCAATCCCAACCGAATCGACGCTCAACTCGACGGCCTCGCATCGTCTGGTAGCGCGGAATCGCGTCTTTGACGTATCCGGTGAGCAAATGACCATAATGCGGCAGCCCGTTCGCAAAAGGTGGGCCGTCATAGAAGACAAATTCATTTGACCCGTCGGTACCGGCATCTCGCATGTCGATTGACTGCTGGAATGAGTGCTCACGAGCCCACCGGGCAAGCACCTCATTTTCCAGAGCAGGCAGATTGGGTTGCGAGGAGACAGGGGGGTACATACGACGTCCAGTGAGAGTGAATTGGCCTTGGTAATGCTACCGAGGGAGCCGGTATGCCGTACGGCCGCCAGTTCAGCCGTCTGCGTGAGGTCCGCCTGTTGGTCTCAACAGGTAGACGCCATTTGCGACTTTCTCCATCGATCCGTCAAGCGCATAACACAACCCACTTGCGAAGTCGATCAACCGACGCGCAACATCGCGTTCACATGCATCGAGATTCATGATGACCGGCTGTCCCCGCTTCAGCGTGTCGGCGACCTCTTGAGCCTGATCAAATCGGGCAGGGCGAATCGCTTGAGGTTCGCCAGATCCCGCTCTTGACGCTTTCTGGGAGCGCACCATCACCCCGGAGTCATCGCTCGATGACTGACGTCGCGAAGGAGAGGCATCAAAATCACGGCTGGGGAAGACCGGTCGGCCACTGCCGGTGTTGTCGGACTGCTCGATATCGTCATCGGCAGATGGCCCAGGCCGAGAAGCGACTTCACCACGACGTTGACGAGGTTCGTACTCTTCGTCGAATTCATCGTCGTAATAGGCTTCGTCGGGACCAAGACCCAAGTAGTCCATTGTGCGCTTCCACAGAGACATACCGATTTCCTCCTCAGTTCCACAGGCTAACTCACCGAAACGTTGCCGTCGCGGAGGGTCTCACTAGTTTCTGTTGCCCAGAATTGCACTTCCAAGACGAATCATCGTGGAGCCTTGTTCGATCGCAATGTTGAGGTCGCCCGACATTCCGTAATTTCTGATCTGAAGGCCATGTTCAGATGCGAGCTCGTCGACACACCGGAACGCCGCCCGGGTCTCATCTTCTCGGGCTGAGGTTGGCCCGACAGCCATAAGACCCTCAACATGGAGTCCTTGGTCAAGCGCACGGGTGATCAGTTCTGGTAGAGCGTCGGGCAGGCATCCCCCCTTTGACGTTTCGCCGGTGGCGTTGACCTGCAGGTGTATCCGCGTCGAAGGCATACGTTTTGAGATTTCGTCAATGAGCGACGCTCTGTCAACGCTCGCTACACAGTCGACAAGGCCTGCGATCATCCGAACTTTGTTCGTCTGCAGTTGCCCGATGAACTGAACGCTGACCCCACTGGCTCTCACAGCCTCAATTACTGAGGCTTTGTCACGCACTTCTTGAGCGTAATTTTCTCCAACGAATTGAGCGCCCGCCTCGGCCACGGCAAGTACCACCTCTTGCGGGTGAGTTTTTGTGACGACGACAAGATCAATCGGACGCGATGTCGCTGATGCGATCTGCTGGGAAACGGCAGCAATCCGCTCTCGAATCGCCGACACCGAAAGGTCCATACAACGGACTCTGAGTGGGTTTACTTCAAGAACGACGGCACGTCGAAGCCGTCGTCTTCTTCGTCTTCAGACTCGTCATCGGTAAACAACTCTGAGAGGCGTGATGCGCCAGATGTCGGGGCACTCTCGACTCCAGAGATCGAATCAACACGATCGAAACCGGCAGCAACCACGGTGATCTTTACCTCGTCACCCATCTCATCATCGATGACCGTTCCGAAAATGAGGTTGACGTCGGGGTGCGCAACCGCATGGATGATCTCCGCAGCTGCATTCATTTCAAAGAGACCCATGCTGGACGGCCCGGTGATATTGAGAAGCACACCGCGTGCGCCATCGATAGCCGATTCGAGCAGTGGACTCGAGATCGCCGCTTTCGCTGCGGCAACCGCACGCTCGTCACCGCCTGCTTGGCCAATACCCATGAGGGCAGAGCCAGCCTCTGACAGCACCATGCGAACATCGGCGAAGTCGGTGTTGATAAGGCCAGGAATCGTCAAAAGGTTGGTGATACCCGAGACTCCGTCGAGTAAAACGTCATCTGCCATCTTGAACGCACTCAGCACGCTCGTCTTTTCATTTGCCACCGACAGGAGACGGTCGTTTGGAATAACGATCAACGTGTCAACTTTTTCTTTCAACCGCTGAATGCCTGACTCGGCCTGCACCGCACGGCGACGCCCTTCGAAGGCGAACGGCCTCGTCACGACGCCGATGGTCAGCGCTCCGACATTTCGAGCAATTTCTGCAATGACAGGTGCTGCGCCTGTGCCGGTGCCACCCCCTTCACCCGCAGTGATGAACACCATGTCGGCGCCCTTCACGAGCTCAGTAATTTCAGATTCGTGCGCCTCGGCCGCGCTGCGACCGACATCTGGATCGCTGCCTGCACCCAATCCTCGAGTGAGCTCACGGCCGATATCGAGTTTGATATCGGCATCGCTCATCAGCAGCGCCTGAGCATCGGTGTTCACAGCAATAAATTCGACGCCTCGAAGACCGGCGTCGATCATACGGTTAACTGCATTGACGCCACCGCCGCCAACACCAATCACCTTGATCACTGCGAGATAGTTCTGCGGTGAGCCAGCCATTACACGTTCCTCTCTGAACAACCCCTGCTACTTGCCCTGTGTAGCACAGCCACAGTGGGCGGCGAGCAAGCGAGTCGAGGTTCACGTTTCATCATCAGATTTTCTGCCAGCCTGAGGTCATACGAGTTTTGTCGTAGGTCTCAGCAACACGGCGATGTTACCGCAGAGGCACCCCTGCATTCATGAATCACTCACCAAGAATGACTTCGTCGGTTGAAACGTCGACCGTTGCTCCTGGAAGCAATTCCCCGGCCGACAAGACCGTTTCAAGGCGAACCAACTTCGGAAAGAGCTCACGCGCAGCTCCGAATTTGATGAGCGTGCCGTCGTCGAGGGTGACACGAAGGTCGGTGCCGGCCGCATCGACCTCGATGAGACTCACACGATCGCGGATACCAGCGGTGAGAACCGCACCGAGCGCTGCCGCTCCCGTCGGGCCGGGTGGAGCGAATTCACCTACCCCGAGGTTTGGGGTGTCATCTGATGTGAGGAGCAAATATTCAAATGGCCACCCATCGATGACATCAAGCACACGACCGTCTGCATCGAGTACGCGGAAGAGGCCATCGGGTCCGGGAATAGACAACACTGGCTCACGCTCTCGTATATCGATGACCAACCCGAATGGCCAATCGGTGCGAACCGAAGACTCAGCAACCCAGGCAATTGCGTCGATTTGCTCCTCAATCGCATCGGTGTCAACGAGAACAACCGGCGTACCCAGCACTTCGTCAATGATGGCATCGAGTTGCACCGGGTTTGTGTAGACGTTTCCGGTAACCCGAACATCCCCTGAACGCACCCCAAACCATGAAGACCCCAGCACGGCAAGAACTGCAATTGCGAGGACGAGCACGACAAGCGCCCCAATGGCACGAACGAGCCGTCGCCGGCCAAGCGCTCGGCGCACCGCTGCTCGACGAGCCCGAACTCGCCCGTCCATCGACCGACGAGGAGCAGGGTTTGCTGCCGGCCTGCGGCGTTCATCTTCGTCGATGATGAGCACTTTGCGGCGAGATCCACCCTTTCCAGTGAGGTCGCCGTCGACGTATACCGAGTCTGGTGTCCCGTCATCAGAGATGGAGAACTTGCGTCGAAAGCCTGGGTCTATCGACCGACCCGAACGCTCATCTTTGGAGACCATCGTCGTTGACGCTAGCGATCACATACCGTCAGACCGTGTCACCCACATGACCACCGGCTGCAACATCATCAAAACCAAAGAGTCGAACTTCTGACCTCAGGTCATACCCGGTGGCGTCGAACACTTGTCGGCGAACACTCTTCATCACTGCGCACACGTCATCGGCGTGCCCGTCGCTATCGGCTTGGATGAAATTCGCGTGCTTCGTCGACACCTCTGCAGATCCGATACGAAAACCTCGAAGCCCGAGTCCATCGATGAGCGCGCCTGCGCTCACCTCTCCTGGCACCGGGTTCACGAAGACTGATCCGCAGTTTTGTCCACCAGGTTGATGCTCCCTCCGCCATCGAACGATGTCCTCAACCCGCGTTGAGACGAGATCAGGGTCGCTCATCGAACCTTTAAGTCGCGCTGAGAGGACCACATGGTGGTTGCTAAGAGCCGACGATCGAAAGTCAAGCTCTAATCGGTCGAGGTGCCAACGTTCTTGCTCACCTCGGCGGAGATCAACGATGTCGGCGTCAACGATGGCATCTGAAAGCTCAGCACCATGTCCTCCAGCATTCATTCGAACGGCTCCACCGATAGACCCAGGCACACCGACCATCCACTCGAGCCCCGTCACTCCTATTGAGGCCATCCTCCTTGAGAGCACGGGCATCGCAACCGCCCCACCAACCTCGATGGTGAGATCCTCTCCGGTTTCAAGGCCAGCGGTATCGGCTTTGATCCAATCTGAAAATGGCCCGAGGGTGATAACAACACCATGCCAACCCAAATCAGACACCAAAGTGTTCGACCCTCTACCGAGCACAGCGAGGGGTGCCCCACACGACATCGCAGCGCTCCCAATCGTGAGGAGCTCGACAACAGAACTCACTTCAACTGCGCAAGTTGCGTAGCCGCCTACTCGGTAGGTCGTGTGACGCCCAAAGGGTGCATCACATTCGATTTTTGCTGCAAGCTCTGAAGATTCTGCGCTGACGATCTTGACGATGTCGTCGGCATGCCACTCGGTCGTGCTCACTGAGCAGTACCTTGTTCTCGGCTGCCTCGTGCCATCAGAAGTTCATCCGGAAGTGTTGCGATATCGCCACACCCCATCGACAGGCAGAGATCACCAGGTCGTAATTCGCTTGCAAGAAACTTGACGAGTGATTCTCTTTTCGGCATCCAGACAACCCGCGATTGAGGCTGCGCCTCCAAGATGGCATTCACGACAAGCTTCCCGGTGACTCCCGGTATCGGTTGCGTTCCCGAGGAGTAAATGTCGGTGATCACGATGAGATCGGCGTCGCAAAAACTCGAGGCGTACTGATCTGAAATCTCCGACATTCGGTTGAAACGATTCGGTTGAAATACCGCAACAACTCTCGACCAGTCAGATGTCGATTCCCGAGTCGAAGCGAGCGCTGCCTCAATCTCGGCTGGAAGGTGGGCGTAATCATCGACGAGCGTGGCCCCGTCGGTGACGCCACGAACATCAAATCGCCGGGCAACTCCACCGAATGTTCCCAGCGCTTCAGCCGCAACTGAAGGCTCAACACCGAGTTCAACTGCAAGAGCAAGGGCACCCAACGCATTGAGCACGTTGTGACGACCCCGCATGGGGAGGTCGACATCGGCGATGGTCTCGCCATCATGCACCACGGAGAAGCGATTGCCGTTCCGCTGAGCTTCGATGTGCGTTGCCCGGTAGGTGGCGTCTTCGGCCGTCCCGAAGGTCACGACATTTCGGCCGCCAATCAGTCGGCGTGCAACGTCACAGTCCACTCCAACGACGACAGGACCCTCGACCGCATCGATATAACGCTCAAAACCTTCGATAACGGCATCAAAGGTGCCGTAATTATCGAGATGATCGACATCCACGTTCGTGAGCACGGTGCCTGCGAGTGGAAGCCTCAGGTGGGTTCCATCGCTTTCATCCGCCTCAACGACAAACGTTCCGGAGTCTGACCACCTTGCACCGGTGCCAACATCGGCTACATCTCCCCCAATAACGAAGCCCGGTTCGCGGCCTGCGGCTGCAAGCATCAGCATTAGCATCGATGATGACGTCGTCTTGCCGTGCGTACCGGCCACCCCGTACGCATTTGTTCGGCGACAGATCGCTCCGAGGACCTCCGATCGATGCACCGTTGGGATGCCTCGCTTACGGGCCTCGTCGAGTTCGTTGATATCGGCAGGAATTGCCGTCGAATATGTCACGACGTCAGCGTCATGCACATGGCCCCGATCGTGGCCAATGTGCACCGTGACACCGCTTGCGCGCAAACGATCAAGCAACTGTCGTTCTCGAATATCGCTGCCCGAGACCGCATGACCCATCTCTGCAAGTGCGATCGCGATCGCACTCATCCCTGGTCCACCGACGCCAACGAGATGCACCCGTCGCGGCTCGTCGAGTTCCCACGCAACCGCTTGACGGGGAAACACCTCGGCAAGCGGGTCAGGACTACTCAACATCGACACGTTGTCAGGCTACGACGCCCAGACCTGTCGGAGAGGGCACCGTCACCGCCAATCACCTAATGGCATCGAGAATCTGCCGTGAGATTTCACCGCTGTGGTGCACCTCGCCGATCTCTCTTGCCCGAGATCCGACCGCAGATCGTTGTTGTTCATCATCGAGTAATGCCGAAAGCGCGGCGACCACCGCAGCCACGTCGTTATCGGGAACGAGAACGGCTCCTCCAAAATCAGAGAGCCATCTGACGTTCGCCACTTGATGATCTTCTGACGCCCCCGACCACGGAACAAGGACCGCCGGCGTGCCTGTTGCTGCAACCTCATGGACGGTGCTCGCCCCACCTCGACCAACGAACACGTCTGCGGCGGCGTATAAATCTTCTGCTTGTGCAACAAACTCCCTGCGCTGATACCAGACCGACCGGTCGCCATCTCGTTCACTCGGCCCACTCACCCGTTGCTTACCAGCGATGTGCAGAACAGCGAGATCATCCCGAGAAGAATGGGTTTCAAGAAACTCATGGACCGCATCATTGAGTACGCCTGATCCGAGCGAACCACCCATCACCACAACAAGCATTCGGCCATCGGGCACCCCGAGCCGCTGGCGCGCCTCATCGGCATCAACTGTTCGATCTACAGAAAGTATCGAGCGCCTCAGCGGGGCACCAGCGACCACAGCCCTTCGAAGCGGGGACTCCTCGAATGCCACCAGCGTTACGGTTGACCAACGAGCTGCTAACCGGCTCGCCCGGCCAGGGGTCCGGTCATAGCTCACCACAATGATCGGTCGACGTGCGACGACCGCAGCAATCACCGCCGGGAGACTTGCGTACCCACCGACTGAGACGACTGCTCTCACGTTCCAACGTCGAAACAGCTTCAACGACCGCATAGTTGCCAGAAACTGCTGCGTCACAAATTTCAGGGTTCGAAGTGACAGTTTGCGGCTGATCCCGGTCACCGAAACGAAGGTTCCGTCGAACCCGCTTTGAGGAATAAGCGTCGTTTCAACACCACGCTTTGCGCCCATGTAATGCAGACGAGAGCGGTCTACACCAGCATCGACGAGCCCTTGCATCACTGCGATTGCGGGAAACACGTGACCTGCTGTTCCACCACCGGCAACCACGATCCCTGCGGCGGCCGACTGCGTGCTCATCACACCTACGACTTTACGGGTCGGCGCGAGATGTTGAGGAGCAGGCCAATTCCTACGAGGCAGGACAGCAGCGAGGTTCCACCATGAGAGAAGAATGGAAGCGTGAGACCGGTTACCGGCAGAACTCCTGCAACTCCTCCGACGTTAATAATCGCCTGAATTGCGATCCACGATGTCACTCCGGCGGCGACGAGCATGCCAAAGCGATCTGGTGCCCGAAGTGCCGTTTGCATCCCGAGAATGGTGAGCAAGGTGAAACCACCGAGCACGGTAATGACGCCGATAAGGCCGAGTTCGTCTGCGATGATCGCAAAAATGAAGTCGCTATGCGCGAGCGGCAGGTAACCGAGTTTTGAACGACTCCCCCCGATTCCTGAACCGGTAAGGCCACCGTTGGCAATACTCAGCATTCCCTGCCACACCTGATAGGCGTAATGCTCCTTATTGCCTTCGATGTCAAAGAATGCGGTAATGCGACCGAATCGGCGTGGCGATGCGAACACCATGATCGCACCGATAAACCCTCCAACACCGACCACGGTTCCGATGTGCATCCATGGAATTCCGGCAATAAATGACATGGCCATCACGATGAGCACCAACACGACGGCAGAACCAAAGTCACCTTGAATGAGGCTGAATATGAAGGCGACTCCTGTCACCGCCCCAATCGGCACGATCGTACGCCGCCAGTCGTTCACGACATCTTTTCGTCGGGTGAGAATGTCAGCAACACCGAGAATGACCGACAACTTGAAGACCTCTGATGGCTGGAATGTCATACCTCCGACCGAGACCCACGAGTTTGCGTCGTTCACCTCATGGCTCCAGCCGGGAACAAACGGAAGCGCCATCATGCCGATGCCAACAGCCCAGATAAGAGAAATGAGGCGACGGAAGAGCTGGTAGCGAACACGGATGACAACCGCCATCAGCCCGAGTCCGGCGATTGCGAAAATCGACTGCCTGATCACCATGGAATATGGAGATCCATCACCTGCGGCACGAAGTGGGCCTGATGCCGAAAGCAACATGACCAATCCGAGCAGCACCATGATTGCCACCACCGCGATGATGGCGAAATAGGTTCGAGAGGCCTCTACCGCTCGGTCGCGCTGCAGGGCCTCGCCAATGGAGAGCCGATCGTGACGCTCATGCCGCTTTCCTCCTGCACCGCTTTCGCGTTTGCGTTTTGCGGCCGCGAGCGCTTGCTTACGACGATCGTCAATGTTTCCTCCGTGCTTAATTGCGATAGTCACGTTGCCCCTCCAGACAGTTCAGAAACTTCTTGGTTCATGCGTTCTTTCACGAGACGGATGTAGTGATCACCTCGTGCCGGGTACCCACCCGATGGATACCAGTCGAAACTTGCGCAGCCAGGTGAGAGCACGACTTCTCCGTGTCCGTCTGCGAGCCGAGCGGCAAGGTCGACCGCGGTCTCCATCGAACCTGCGGTCACGACCTCAACCATTCCGCCGAAAACGTCGGAAATTTCGGAGGCTGCTTCGCCGATGGCGATGACGCCGCGGAGCGATCCCCCTGCAACTGCCATCGGCGTGAGGTCAAGATCTTTGTTGCGTCCACCGGCGATGAGGACCGATGTCGGGAAAGCTCGGATAGCCGCTGACGCAGCGTGCGGTGTTGTTGCTTTTGAATCGTTAAACCAACGAACGCCGCTCACTTCAGCGACGAGTTGCAGGCGGTGAGCCGGAGCTTCAAAATCACGGAGCGCTGCGGCAACTGATTCCACTCCGACGAGGCCGCTCTCCATTACCAGCGCCGCAGCAGCCAGAGCGTTGGTGATGTCGTGAGGAAGCGATCGCGTCATCTCTGAGGTGGAAATGATCGGACCTCTTGGCGACATCAACACGCCATTGCTGAAGTGATAATCACCTTCAAATCCAAAAGTCATCTGGCGACTTGGAGCAGCCTGGAGATACGCCATCACAATCGGGTCATGAGAGCAACCGATTGCGGTATCTGACCGATGCTGTTGAGCAAAAATTTTTGCTTTCGCAGCCTCATACGACGACATATCTCTGTGCCAGTTGAGGTGATCAGGGGCGAGGTTCAACCACACCGCCGCATCAGCTCGAAACATTTCTGACCATGCGAGCCGGAAACTGGTGCATTCGATGACGTACGCATCGAGAGGTTGCTCAAGAGCTTCAATGAAAGGCACATCTGTGTTGCCGACGGCGAGCGAACGAATGCCACCTGCTCGCAACATGGCAACGGCGAGTTCACAGGTCGTGGTCTTGCCGTCGGTGCCGGTCACCGCAAGGATCGGTCGGGGTCCCCCATCACGTTGCTGCTCCGTCGCGTATGCGATTTCGATCTCGCTCGAGATGGCCACTCCCTCTCGCTGTGCGCATTCGATAAGGCGGTGATGCTCTGGCACACCAGGGGCAGGAGCGATGAGATCAAATTGGCGAACGAACGCATCGAGCGCGTCACCGTCAGGTAGGGAGCCGAGCGAGAAACCTGTGTCAACAGCACGCTGCTCTTTTGCCGAATCGATGGCATCGTCGGTAACGGTGACCTCGTGGCCATATCGCCGCAGGGCCACTGCAGTTGACTCACCCGCAATCGCAAAGCCATGAACGAGTGATCGCATTTCAGTCACCTACCACCGCAGTGAAGTCGCCGATGAAGATCGCGAGGGCAAGCGCGACCAGTACACCTGATAGCAGCCAGAAACGAATGATCACCGTTGTCTCTGGCCAACCGCTGAGCTCGAAGTGGTGATGTATCGGTGACATCTTGAACAAGCGGCGCTTTCGGCCTGAGAGTTTGAACACGCCCATCTGGATTGCGACCGATCCTGCTTCAACAACGTTGATTCCGCAGATCAAGATGAGCAAAAGATGAGTGTTCAACGTAAGGGCAAGAGAGGCCAATGCCGCTCCAATGGCGAGCGCTCCGACATCGCCCATGAAGATGCGGGCAGGAGCTGCGTTCCACCACAGGAAGCCAAGGCATGCTCCTGCGAACGATGCAGCCAGGACGCCCATATCGAGGGGGTTGACCACTGAGTAGATATCGGGGTTTCGAAATGTCCAGTAGGAAATAATCATGAATGCGCCAAAGCCCATGAGAGCTGATCCGCCGGCGAGGCCATCGAGCCCGTCGGTCACATTGACCGCATTCGTTGTTGCCCAAATGATCAGTCCCGCCCAGAGGATCCACACCACTTGCGGCACTTCGAACCCGAGGTCACCCGCTCGGGTGATGGAAATTGACTCTTCAATCCCGGTCGCTGCAACGAGCCACCATGCGATTCCGAAACTCATCAACATCGTGATGTAGTTCTTCTGCTTCCAGAAGATTCCTCGGTTGTGACGTTTCTTGACTTTGATCCAATCATCGAGGAAACCCATAAACGACATGCCAAGAATGCCGACCCAGACGATCATTGCCTGATCAGAGAACGCAATGTCTCTTGTGTGGGCGACAAGCCACCCGATGAGTGCGGAGGCAACGATGGCGAGACCACCCATCGTTGGCGTTCCTTGTTTGCCCATGTGGTGCTCGGGTCCGAGATCTTCCTTACCGAGAATTGGCTGCCCTTGGCCACGAGCGGAGAACCACTTGATGAGAAAGCGTGTGCCAAGTAGAGAACACAATGCAGCGACGGCACCTGCGAGCATGATGGCGATCATCGGCGTGCCTCCATCGCTGCTCGGATGTGGGCAACATCATCAAATTCGATTTTTCCTGACGCGAATTCTTGGTAGCGCTCGTGCCCCTTGCCAGCAATGATCACGATGTCGCCAGCCCTGGCATCCACGATCGCCTGGCGAATTGCCGCTGCTCGATCAACCTCTGCGCTCCACTCTGCTGTGGTCGCCTCAGAGAAGCCATGACAAATCTCCGCAATGATCTCATGGGGATCTTCGTTGCGCGGATTATCGGACGTCACAATGACCGCGTCGGCACACCTCCCGGCAACCGCTGCCATGTCAGGACGCTTGAGACGGTCCCGCCCTCCCCCACAACCGAACACGACGACCAATCTGCGCGATGGAGCGATTTCACGGCATGTGCGAAGAAGCGCTTTGAGGGCCTCTGGGGTGTGAGCAAAGTCGACCACTGCATCGAACTCGTCATGAGAGATCAACTCCATTCGGCCGGGAACAGTCTGCACAGACTCGAGCCCATCGGCAATGACCTCGTCGGTTACACCAACTGCACGTGCACACGCAATCACCGCAAGAGCGTTTTCAACGTTTTGGCGGCCCGGAAGATGAACATGAAATGAGCTTCCATCGAGAACGAATGCAGACCCACTCAGAGCCATCTGAAGATTCTCGATACCAGACATTGAGAACCGATACACATCACCAATGTCAGAGGAAAGATCGCCGAGCAGACGTCCGTGGACATCATCGTCATTAATGATCATCTGCTTCACACCGTGAGAAGTAAATAGCAGTGATTTCGCTCTGAAATATTCCTCTTGGGTGCCGTGGAGATCAAGGTGATCCCGCCCAAGGTTGGTGAAAACTGCAGCCGCAAATGCTGTCCCTTGAACACGCTGCTGGACGAGCGAATGTGATGACACTTCCATTGCCACCACCGAAACTTCGTCTTCGCGGAGTTCACGCAATCTCCGCTGCAGCACTGGCGCTTCTGGAGTTGTCATGTCTCCTTCGAGGGTTCCGATCACCGCTGACTTCTGGCCATCGGCGTTGAAGACAGCAGCAAGCATCTGAGCGACCGTGGTTTTCCCATTGGTGCCCGTCACCCCGATCACCTTCATTGCGTCAGATGGCCTTCCCGAGACCAACGCAGCTACTTCTCCGAGTGCCGAACGAACGTCATCAACAATGATCTGCGGAGTAGCGATGGGCAACTCGCGATCAACCAGGAGTGCGGTTGCCCCACGCTCAACCGCCTCTTGCGCGAAGTCGTGTCCATCGAAGTGTTCGCCGACGACACATGCGAAAAGCGAACCCTCAACAATGCGGCGCGAGTCCATGATCACCGCGCTGATCTCGACTCGAGCCGTGTCTGTCGATAACCGCACCTCTGAGTTCAGTCGCCGCGAAAGATCGCTGATGACGGCGTCGTCAACGATCAGCGTCCCGCGTTGCAGCATCACAGCGTCACCCGGCGCATGCCGCACCGCTGTTGGGCGGCTGGATTCCTAGCTCGTGGGCGATCGTCGGAACAAGCCGGGCGAAGACCGGAGCTGCTGCGGTTCCACCGAAGCGGTTGATCGTGCCTGCTGGGGGTTCATCGATGCTGATGAGCACGGTGATCTGTGGATCCTCAGCGGGGAAGAACCCGACGAAACTTGCGTAATACGATCGCACGCCAAACTCGTCCTCATATCCCCCATTAGGTTGCGCTTTCAGACCGGTTCCGGTCTTACCCGCGACATTAAATGACGAAACCTGGGCGCGGGTGGCGGTACCTGAGCAGACAACATCGGTCATGATCGACTGCATGACCTCAGCGGCGTTCGGTGAGATGACCTCCTGCGTAGCCGATGGCGCTGTTGGGCTGATATCTCCATCGTCACCAACGAACCCGCGCACCAGCTTCGGAGCGACGTACAAGCCGTCATTGGCAATTGCGTTCACTGCGGAAATGAGTTGAATTGGCGTACTAGCAAGCCCTTGACCGTACGAGACGGTGTATTTCTCTGATCCGTGGAGGTCGTTCCACTCTTTGAAGATGCCCGCCGATTCGTTCGGGAAGTCGAGGGCTGTTCGCTCACCGAGGCCGAAGGCCCGCATGAAATCCCAGTGACGCCGTAACTGCACTTCCTCTTGCACTTTGATGGTGCCGATGTTTGATGAGTCGACGAGAATCTGACGAACCGTCATGTCTTCGTCGGGGTGTTCATGAGAATCACGAAGGAAGTCGTCGCCATATTGTGCTCGCCATGGCACGTTGAACACTGTGTTCGGGCCAACAACACCAGTTTCTAAACCAGCGGCAATCGTGATGACTTTCGCAACTGAGCCTGGCTCGTACGCATCAACGGCTGCATGGTTACCGGAGGTGATGCGCACTTCGTTGCTCTCGGTGTCTCGTTTCACCGAGGCCATTGCATACAGTTCGCCGGACTGAGCGTCCATCACGATGCAGGTTCCCGCTTTCGAGCTCGTGTTTTCAACACGTTCGAGAAGCGCCTGCTCGCAGGTGAACTGAATTGAGCGGTCGATTGTGAGGATGAGGTCGTCACCCGGAACTGCGCCCTCTGTGCCGTTTTCACTGCCTGCGATCGATCGTCCACCCGGGGCTACTTGACGGGTGACGCTGCCGTTCTGCCCGGAGAGAATGTTGTCGTATTGAAGCTCGAGCCCTGCAATGCCGATGCCATCGATATCGGTGCGACCGATTACTGACCGGCCAGTGTCGCCGCCTGGAAGCAGACGGGTGGGTTCGGCGTCGACATTCACGCCGGAGAGCTGTAACGCCGCGATTTGATCTCCGAGGTCAGCGTCAATCTGTCGGCGAACATAGACAAATCCCTTGTCTTTGCGAACCATTTCGTCGTACAGCCGTTGCTGCTCTTCAACGCTGAGGCTCAACATGGTCGCAAGCATGTTGAGCGTTGCTTCCTCGTTGTCGACGAGTTTTGGATTGATACTGATGGTTGCTGCAGGAATCGATACTGCGAGTTCTTCGCCGTCGCGATCGAAAATCGTGCCTCGGTCAGCAATGACCGTGGTTGTTCTGGTCCATTGATTTGTTGCTTCGGCGCGCATCGCATCGCCGCCCGCTGTCTGTAAGCCGACGACCTTTGTCGTTACGACGATGAGCATCACGAGAACGAACGCGACAATGATTTGAATTCGCCTGCGCTGGTTTCCGATCTTGAAGCGCCCGGTTGCGGGTTTCGCGGAAATGGCTCGCAGTTTGCGCTGAGGGGAAGCACTCCGAGGAGTGCTCGTCTGTTTCGATGTTGAACTCGAGCGGGTTGATCGGGCCGTCGAGGCTGAGCGACGTGGTTGCTTCCGAACCGCTGGTGCAGTGCGTCGCACCGACCGCTGAGGAACTTCACGACGACTCATCAGTCCATTCCATTCATGATTTTGACCATTCGGAATTGGTCGAGCGGGCCGAGATAGTCGGGAACATCGACAACGTCTCCATCGGTGCTTGTCGCCGCCATCGCCATCGCCAACACCAACGGGTCTACGGCCAGAAAACTGCTGTCCAGTGCCGGAGTCATTCCGAGTTCACGTGCTCGCTGATCGAGTCGAGCGGGTGCCCGAAGTTCTGCTCGCACCGCTCTCAGCGTGTCAAAACGGTCATTTGCTGCAGCGATGTCTCTGTCGATCTGATCGATCACCGCCTGCCGAGAAGCGATCTGGGTGTGAATAACTGCGAGGCTTCCGAGGCCGAGCGCCACCAGTGTTGCCGTGAAGACAACAACACGGGTGGTTCGGCGACGGACTTCAACGACTCTAAGTGCTGGCCGGCGGTTCGGTGCCGGCCTTGTTGCTGGTCTGCGAAGGGCGATGGCCATCAGGACTCCTCCGCAATTCGTTCCGCAACCCGCAACCGAGCTGATGTTGACCGACGGTTGCGTTCAATTTCTGCAACTGACGGCTTTTTCGCAACCTTTCGAACGATCCGGACGGTCTGCACCGCACCGCACACGCATGGAAGCTCTGGCGGACATTCACAACGGTTCGCTGCGGCCATCATTCGCTGCTTGACGATCCGGTCTTCTCCTGAGTGGTACGACAGCACTGCCACTCTGCCACCTGGAACTACGCGGTCGATCGCCTTGTCGATCGCAGTCGGGAGTGCGTCGAGTTCTCCGTTGACTTCGATGCGAATTGCTTGGAAGGTGCGCTTGGCTGGATGGCCGCCGGTGCGACGTGCGGGTGCCGGTATTGCGGCGACGACAACTTCAGCCAACTGGTTCGTTGTTTCAATTGGACGGGCCGCCACGATCGCATTCGCAATGCGTGAGGCGAACCGCTCTTCGCCATAGCGTCGAATGATGTCGGCGAGGCGGCGAACGTCGTACCCGTTCACGACATCGTCAGCGGTCCAGTTGGCATCAGGACCCATCCGCATGTCGAGAGGTCCGTCATTTCGGTAACTGAACCCACGACTGCCCTCGTCGAGTTGGTGGGAGGAAACGCCTAGATCGAAGATGGCTCCGCTGAGCGCCTCGACCCCATGCTCGGCAAGGCCTTCGTCGATCTCATCAAATCGACGCATTGTCGTGCGAAATCGCAATCCAAAGTGTTCGAGGCGCTGTGACGCCGCGTGCAGGGCCTCGGGGTCGCGGTCGAGGCCGATGACATCAACATCGTCACGGGCCTCCAGCAACGCCTCTGAGTGACCACCACCGCCAAGGGTTGCATCGAGAATCGTTCCCGGCGGAACTTCGGCAAAGACGTCAACAATTTCATCTCTCATCACGGGATCGTGAGAGAACGAGGTCTTCTGACCGTCTGCCATCGTCATCAGTCCTGCCACACCCGAGGATTCGTTGCATGCAAGTCTTCCGCTTCGATGGTTTCGTAACGGGATGGTCTCCACACCTCGATCGAGTTGAGGTTGCCAACGATCACCGCCTGATCGCCGCCGGTGAGGCCGGCAAACTCGCGAGCTTTTTCATCAAGGGTGAGACGTCCCTGCTTGTCAACCGAAACTGACACCGTTTGGGTCGCAACCGAACGTCGCTGCCTTGCGGTGGCGGTGCCAGATTTCACCGCTTCGATGACATCGTTTGCCTCGGCTTCGAATACGGCGACCGTCCGGAGGGTGATGCATCCCTGTGGATCGAGGGTTGCGTAACAACGGTCACCGAGTTCACCACGGAAGGGTGCGGGAAGGCCAAGACGACCATTGTCGTCGATGCTGCGGTCGTACACGCCGACAAACATCTCTCCCTCCCTTTCATCCCGCTCCGCCTCGGCTCACAAGTTGCGGTTTCCTGTGAGCTCAAAAAGTATTTCACCTATTTACACCAAAATCAACCATTTAGATCCAATCATCACCAAAATCGTGAAATGCAGTGTCAGCGTCCTCGGCACGGTGGTGATGCCCGAAGGCCTCTACATGGGATGACGCAAGGGGGCGTGCAGGCTGAACCAGTTGGTCAACAATGGCGCGCCGTAGTGAAAATGCTGGAGGTGCGACCGCTACCGGCCGCTGAGTGAAGCGCTCACCACCGATGTCAGCGCATCAAGGAATCTGTCGTTGAGCACATCTCGAACCTGCTCGTCAACAATCGCGGGCCTTCGAAGCTGTTCCGGGGCTTCCTCAACGAGGAGAGCCAGAATCTCATCTGTCGGATCAACAAAATGCAACTGACCCTGAACCCGAGCACCATCCCTCGTTCTCCGTTGGCTCAGGCCTACGAGCTTTGACTGCTCCACCATGAGCTCACCATGGGAACGCCCAGCAAAACAAACGAGTTCGCCATTCGCATCGCTACCCGTTTGGCCGACGAACTGCCATATGCCAGAAGGAGCGCAGTCGAGAAATGTAAGGGCAGCGAGCCACCAACGGCCAACTTGCTCCGTCATTCCGAGGGGCTCAGCAACATACCGAGGGTCGTCGGCACCAATCTCGATATCAATCCACAACGATCGATGAGGGTCGACGAGAACTATTCCCCCACCTGATCGGCGGCGAAACACCTTGATGTTTCGCTGGGCCGCACGTTCGAGGTCGACGAGGTGTTCTGACTGCCGAGACCCGAGCACCAGTGCCATCGATTCTGGAATGCACCGCACTAGGCGAACCCCGTCACGACGAATCGGTGTCACCGCATGCAACTCTTCAGCGGTTGCCGTGCGGCTGAGAGATTCAGTGTTCAACTTGCGACCGGAAGGTACGCACGCCATGCGGAGGGCATTCGCGATACACCGATCACCACCCACGCCGGGGACTTCGGTGCGACCGATGGACGCCGAAGCATCATCCCTGCCTCTTCTGGGGTGCGATCACGTTTTGAAAGATTGCAGGGTTTGCAGGCAGCCGCGAGGTTTTCCCAGCTATGGTGGCCTCCACGGGAGCGCGGCACGATGTGGTCGATCGAGTCAGCATGGGCCCCGCAGTACTGGCACTGGTAGTCGTCTCGAGCAAAAACCGCTCGGCGAGACAGCACGGCACGTCGCTGTCGAGGGGCTTTCACCATGTATCGCAACCTGACGACGAGAGGGACGTTCATTGAGAAGGAAGGCGAACGCACGAGTTCTTCGGCCGACTCAATAATCTCGGCCTTATCAGCAAGAACAAGGCATGTCGCCCTTCGGGCGGACACCACACTTAGCGGCTCGAAACTTGCATTAAGTACGAGCACGTTTCTCATCGCTTATGCCCTAAAGCTCTCGAACATCATTGCTGCGCTAGCCGGCGCATCTCGCCACACCACATGAGGTATTCCACCACATCGCGGCTTGTCGGAGGGTGATCGTCTGATCCGTACTGGGTCAAGGTTCGAAACGCAAGATAGTCAGGGGCCGGCACCGGCAAAAACGGAGTTCGAGTGAGCCACCCCTTTGGCGCAAGCAACGCCGCCTGGCGGAAAGCCGTGGGCCACAAACGAGGGCGACGGGAAACGGCGATGACAACGGCGAGAACTAATTTTGATCTCGCAATCAGTCGTTTCACGCCGGGCGGGGCTCCTTCGGCAGTCCGAGCACCATTTCGCCGATGATGTTTCGTTGCACCTGTGATGAGCCGGCGTAGATCGTGCCGGCTCGGGCCGACAGGAAGGTGTTGCTCCACGATGCTGAAGAGTTTGGCGCTCCGGCATCATCTGCTCCAAACGAAGATGATGGGGGTCGGCCAGATGGGGCCATCGCATCTGCACCGAGAATCTTCGTTGCGAGTTCGGTGACCGTGAGATGGTATTCGCTCCAGTACAACTTGGAGATGGCGCCATCTGGACCAGGGTGATGTCCCTTCAAGAACTGGGTGAGCACACGCATGCCGCTATACCGCATGATCTGCACTTTGGCGTAGGCCTTCATGAGCGCCTGCCTAATGACCGGGTCTTTTGTCAGTCCTCGTTCTGCTGCGAGCACCAACAAACGGTCAATTTCTGCTTGGAAGCGAATCGGCATTGTCGCCGCAGCCTCGCCTCGTTCGAACCCAAGCAATGTCATCGCAACGGCCCATCCGTTGTTCACACCGCCGACAACATTGTCTTTCGGGCAGAGCGCATCGGTGTAAAAGACCTCGTTGAATTCTGAGTCGCCATTGATCATCTTGATCGGTCGCACTTCGACGCCTGGCTGACGCATATCGACAAGCAAGAACGAAATTCCCTTGTGCTTTGGAGCATCGGGGTCGGTACGAGCGAGGGTGAAGATGTGGTCAGCAAGATGTCCTGCTGAGGTCCAGATCTTCTGCCCATTCAAGACCCACTGGTCACCGTCGAGTTGAGCTTTCAATCCGACATTGCCGAGGTCAGAGCCGGCGTTCGGCTCGGAGTAACCCTGGCACCATGTGTCTTCACCAGAGAGAACCCTCGGCAGGTAATACTCTCGCTGCTCCTCACTACCCATGAGCAGCAGGGTGTTGCCAAGCATCTGAATGCCGAACACGTCGTTAGGCCCTCCGGTGGGAACACCAGCGATCGCAAACTCTTCAGCGAGGATCACTTGCTCGAGTGCCGACAGTCCTGCTCCGCCGTACTTCTGTGGCCATCCAGGAGCGAGGTAACCCGACTCGAAGAGAGTCTGTCGCCATTCCGAGACAAACTCGGTGATCTCGTCACCTTCTAACGATCCGATGCCGGTGAAACCGCTCGGCAATTTGTCAGCAAGGAAGGTCTTCACCTTCGCTCGATAGGCGTCAGCGTCTACGTCATACACGGGAAGCATGGTGAAAGCGTAGCGAGTGGCGGCGTCGAGAAAGTAGTGGAGCGCTCGAAATCCTCAGGCCGTATCGAGATGCGACGAATCTGCCGCCAAAGCGACTGCAGATGCACCAGCGAGAACATGAAGCTGAGCAACACCCACATCTAGCTGCTTGAGGTGGGTGAGGCGCGTCCGTTCAGCAAGCTCGTCTCGAATCGACTCAATAAATGTCTCGCGAAACGCTTCAACCACGACCCCGCCAATCCGAATGCGTTGGATGTCCATCATCGCAGCGAGCGACGCGCATGCCCTCGCAACCATCATTCCTGACTGGGTGATGAGTGAACTCGGAGTTGAAACAAGCCCTCTGCCGGTTGTTGCTTCGATGCCGCGCACACTGGCATATGAATCGAGGCATCCAGACTTTCCGCAAACACACGCTCTACCCTCGACATCGACTGCAAGATGAGCGAATGCTCCCGCTGATCCCCGCTCACCCTGCAAGAGCCGACCTCCCACGACGACACCACCATCTACATCGTCACCGAGGTGCAGGCCAATCACCGACGAACCCTCAGAAGATGCGAGTGCGTATGCGCGTCCCGTGCTTTCGAGAATTGTTGGGCAGCCGACCACCTCTGTGATCGAGTCGCTAATCGGTAATCCGCTCCAATCGTTGTCACCGATCGGTGCAAAGCCGCCGAGTTTGTCATCAACGGGGCCGGGTCCGGTGGCTGCGCAAAGGATTGGACGTTGCTCAGCCGGAGTTGCAGCCAGCACCCGCTGGACGAGCCTTGTCAGCGCTGTAAGCCGGTCTCTTGACGGGGTTACGACCCGGTCCCTCACGCCAACGTTTCCCTCATGATCGATGATGCCGACTGCGAGGTGTCGTTCACCTAGGTCGACGACCATTCGAACGTCAACATGAAGAGGGGATGACGGGTCGACCGCCATGTGATCTCAGCCTTGGCGACGGGCACGTGCCGACGCAGCCCAGGCCGACATCGAGGCCCCGCTCAACTGCTCACGGCCGATCACTGCAATTTCGTTCGCAACCACAATGCTGAGAGCGACGACGCAGACGAAGATTAGAAATGCAACGAGGTAACTCACCGCAAGGGCCAGAACGGTTGCGACAACACCAACTATGGCTCCGAACAGCGAAACGAAGAGGCGACGTCTCGACACGGCGACCCCGCGTTCGGAGAACGACGGATCTTGTTCGAGCTCTTGCTCGATTTGCCGCAAAATACGCTGTTCGTCTTCAGAGAGTGGCATTGGTTTCCATTTCAATAATCTGCAGGCAGATGGGCTCGACACAGTTTCGCACGTCACGGGCCTCGACTCAACGTTTGCTCGACGGATTCTCATCTCTTTCGGGGCGTAACGACCCGGCACGACGAAGCGCACCACCACCAAAACGATCCCTCACACGGTCGATCGCATCATCTCTGCGACCTTGCTCAACAGTTGCAGTCGAGAAGAGATCGAGTTGCTGCACTGCGGAGCCGAACCCCGATGCACTCACCCCGAGCAATCTGACCGAACGGCTATTCACTGCGCTCACTAAGAGTTTGTCGAGCACTCCGATCACCTCCGAGGTTGACGCAATCGGGGTCGACCACGTGTGTGAACGCGTCAGAGTGGTGAAGTCAGAAAGCCGGACCTTGATCGTCCATGTCTTTGCTCCACCAACCCCTGACCGAATTCGGCCCGTAACGATGTCGGTCATTCGGACAAGTTCAGCATGAAGCACCTCAGCATCGGCGAGATCTGAACCAAAGGTCTCCTCGTGACCAATCGACTTTGCTTCACGGTCTGGAACAACGGGTCGCTCATCTCGCCCGTGTGCGAGGTCGATCAACTGAGCTGTCAGCGCTTCACCGAGTTGGGCCCTCAAGACCTCTTCGGGCATCGCCGAAAGTTCCGGAACAGTTCTCACCCCAATCTTCTCTAGTTTTGCTCTCGACTTCGGACCAACCCCCCACAGGCGACCCACATCAAGTCGTTGCACGTAGTCATACTCAGTTCCTGCATCGACGACGACAACGCCAGGGCCGGGCTGAATACCTGACGGAGATGCCACCGGCTTCGCATCTACAGATGCCAATTTCGCAATGAACTTGTTGGTGGCAACACCCACTGAACTGCCGAGTCCAAGATCAGACGAAATCTGTTGGCGAATCGACTGCGCAAGCCGCGCGGCGGCGTCAAGCCCGGGGGCCGGCACCGTCACGTCGAGGAATGCTTCGTCGAGTGCCAACGGTTCGACCAGTGAGGTTTGCTCATCAAAGATCTTGCGAACGCGAGCGCTCATGGCGCCGTATTTCCGGTGATCTGGCGGTAAAGCCACAAGATGCGGACAACGCCGCTTTGCCTCGGCTCCTGACATTGCTGATCGCACCCCAAATCGCCGGGCCTCATACGAAGCCGCTGCCACGACCCCTCGATCTGAACTTGCTCCCACTACGACTGGCTTGCCAACAAGGTCAGGTCGGTCGAGCAACTCAACTGAAACAAAAAACGCGTTCATATCGATATGAAGAATCGAACGCTGGGGTTTCTCGTTTCGCGTTGTTTCGAAGTTATCGATGCAATCAGTATCGCATCGATCCACTCCACACGACAGCCACTGCACATGTACGGTGGGGTCGTGTCAAATCTGCCACCGCCGGCCACACGGCCCCGTGAACTTTCGGCACTGCCGCCCCAAACCGCTCGCGCCATCGCGTTCGCAATGATTGTGATCGTCGGGGTCCTCGGAGCAATTCTTGGCTACGCACTCGGAAATGCAACCTGCACCGATGACTGCTCGCTGAGGGCGGGATCGTTCCTCCTCATCGGAGCTGTCGCTGGTGCGCTCGGAAGTGCAATCATGTCAGTTCTTGCCCTTCGAGCAATGGGCGAATGGAACGAGATTCGCGACCGAGAACGTGCCGGCCATGCCCCGCAATGACGACAACCTCACCGCCGATCTGAGCGAACTCTGCATTGAACTCGCAGTGGAAGCCGCATCGACCGCAGCGTCTGGCCGCTCCCATCAGCCAACATTCACATCGGTGACCAAATCATCGGCCACCGACCTCGTCACACCATTTGACCGTGCTGCCGAACGTTTCATTTGTGCTCAACTCTCCACCCATCGACCGCACGACGGAATTATCGGCGAAGAAGAGAGTGACCTCACCGGAACAAGCGGATTGACATGGATAGTCGACCCCATCGACGGAACAACCAACTTTGTGTTCGGACTGCCCGCATGGGGATGCTCGATTGCGGTTGCACGTGGCGATCAACTACTTGCTGGAGCAGTACATATCCCAGCGTTGTCGGAGACGTACTCGGCAACCTCCGGCCAAGGGGCGAGGTGCAACGGCAGTGTGATCGCCGCATCGGCCACCTCGTCATTCGAGACAGCACTCATCGCAACTGGTTTTTCGTACCACCCGCAGCGCCGGGCCCAGCAAGGGGTCACCGTTGCTCGCCTGCTCCCACAAGTACGAGATATCCGACGATCGGGCTCCGCAGCGTACGACTTGTGTTGTGTTGCAGCCGGAACCGTTGATGCCTACTACGAAGAAGGCCTCTCACTGTGGGATATCGCAGCCGGAGCGCTCATCGCTCGCGAGGCGGGTGCCCGGGTTGAGTATTCGCCCTCCGGAACGCGGACAGACATGACGGTTATCGCCTCTTCGCCGGACATCTTCGAATTATTACGGTCTGTTGTCGACGACTGAGAGAAGCCACGAAACCCCCGTGTGCACGCGTTACGACCTAATTACGGCACAATACAGATGTGGGAACTCGCATTCTGAGCGTGGAAGACGACGAACGCATTCGCCAAGCCGTCAAACTTGCCCTCGAAGATGAGGGCTGGATTGTCGACGAAGCGGAAAGCGGCGAAGTGGCGATTGACATCTTTCAGCGTCACCCCTCCGATGTTGTGCTTATCGACATCATGCTTCCAGGTATCGACGGGTTTGAGTTGTGCCGAACCATCCGTCGAACAAGTGACGTCCCCGTAGTGATGGTCACAGCCAGAAACGACACGCACGACATTGTGGCCGGTTTGGAAGCAGGCGCTGATGATTACCTGACTAAGCCGTTCGCTCCCAAGGAGTTATCAGCACGCATTCGTGCGCTCCTGCGGCGAACACGGCCATCGTCCACTCCTCATGCCCGCATTTCTCTTGGCGACCTCGAAATCGTCCCCGATGAGGGCAAAGTCTCACGCAGCGGTGAAGAGTTACATCTCACCAAGACTGAATTCAGATTGCTCTGCGAACTTGCGGACAACCCTGGCAAGGTGTTCAGTCGTGAAGCGCTTCTCGACAAAGTGTGGGGCTATGACTATTTCGGAGATGGCCGGCTTGTTGACGTTCACATCCGTCGACTTCGCACCAAAGTTGAGGCCGACCCTGCAAATCCTCGGCACGTCGTAACCGTACGCGGACTCGGATATCGCTTACAGACGTGAGCCTCGCCGATCTTCCGAGCGACGAGCATTCGACGGTAGAGCAACCTCAGCAACGCCGCAATCGATGGAGTCTCCGCCGCCGAATCCTCGTCACGTTCGCTACTGGCGCGATCTTCATGGCGGTTCTTCTTGCCGTCACCACGTATGGGCTTGCGAGCTCAAATGTTGTGCAACAGCGCGACCAAACCAGTGTCGGGACCACCAAGCGAAATGCGCAGATCACCCAGACCGCTCTCAGGGGGCCTGCCGCAACGGCTCAACCCGCACTCGACGCTCTTGGCGCGTTCGGAGTGAACACTGCTCTTGTGTGGTACGCCAACGAGTGGCACACGACCGGAAACTACGAGCCCATCGCTCTTCCTCAAACACTTGTCGACCGCGTCATCGAAGATGCAGTGCCCGCCCGCATGGTCGCAGATGTTGCCGACGACCCTCACATCATTGTGGGATGGCCTCTCGCCAATAACGGTGCCTTCTTCGAGTTCTTCAGTCTTGCCGAGGTTGACTCAGCGCTGTCGAGCGTGCGTCTTTCGTTGTACATCGCAGGTGGCCTCACCCTGGGCCTGAGCGTGATCGCTGGGGCATTTGCTGCTCGTAGGGCGGTACGCCCGGTTGCAGATGCTGCTCGGGCTGCAAAGTCGATCGCAGGTGGCCGACTCGATACCCGATTGAACCCCGAGAAAGACCCTGATCTTGGGGTTCTCGCTGAGTCGTTTAACGATATGGCTGAAGCACTTGAGCAACGAGTTGAGCGAGATGCGCGCTTCGCTTCTGATGTGAGCCATGAACTCCGCTCCCCGCTCATGACGCTCGAAGCGTCTATTGAGGTGATGGAGAGCCGCAGGTCAGAAATGCCTGAGCGGGCTCGAGCGGCAGTGGACCTGCTTCGGAGTGACATCACCCGCTTTCGAACCCTCGTAGAAGACCTCCTTGAAATTTCACGATTTGATGCTGGTGCAGTACCCCTCAACCTCGACGATCTCAGAGCGCTTCAATTTGTTGAGCAAGCGATTGGAGTAAGCAGTGCTCCTGACACGCTTCTTGTCAGCGAGGCCCGTGTTGCTGGGCTCATCATTCAGGGTGACCGCCGCCGACTTGCACGGGTGATCGCCAATCTCATTGACAATGCACGAATCCACGGTGACGGTGAGGCGAAGATTTCACTTGAGGTACCTACCCACGCAGGGCACGCTGAGCAGCTGCTTCACATTGCGGTCGAAGATCACGGTCCGGGTGTTCCCGAACACGAGCGAGCTCTGGTCTTTGAGCGATTTGCCCGGGGTGTTGCCGCAGGACGACGTTCATCGGGTGATGGCTCTGGCCTCGGCCTTGCCCTCGTCGCTGAGCACGTTCGACTTCATAAGGGCAGGGTCTGGGTTGAAGACCGACACGATGGTCAACCGGGGGCCAGATTCGTCATCGAATTGCCTGCAGAGGAGGTTGACGTCGAATGAAACGAAGCCGCCTTGCACCCGCCACTCTTTTGCTACTGCCGATCATGATGTCCTGCGGCATTGCGATGGATGCAACACCGAGAGATATCCCCGCCTCTCAGCGTTTATTGCCGCTCGAAAACGATGTAACTGCGTTTGACTCGACCGGATCAAGCCTCATCTACCTCGTCTCGACGGGCGATGATCGATCATTGAAGTCCGTCCGACGTGGCAGCGACACGCAGGCCGACCTGCTCGACATCCTTCTTGCGGGCCCGACCGAAGACGAATCGTTCGCTCAACTCAGCACTTCTCTCCCGCCAGATCTCGAAATTTTGTCAACACGAAGTGTCGGTTCGGTCGCCTACATCGACCTCTCCGACGCAATGACGGCACTCAGCGATCAAGCCCTTCTCAGAGGCGCCGCCCAACTGGTACTCACGACTGTCGAACTACCAGGAATTGAAGCTGTCCAGCTCACCGTCGCCGGTGAACGCTTCCCTTGGCTTACGTCGCATGGCGACACGACCTCCGGCTTGCTCCGCATTTTCGACTTCGCCGGAACCTTTGAGAGCTCTCAGCCAGATTTTCCATCGCTGCCGCCGAGCACCTAAAGCTTTTATCTATGCGAAGAACATTTCTGCGACGTTGCTGACAAGATCAAGGTCGACCGTTCGGGATCGGCCCGCTGCTTCAGCGAGAGGGACGGTCACGATGTTGTTGTCTCGAAGGGCGACCATTGATCCCCACTTTCCCTCTCGTGCGGCGTCAACTGCGGCGACGCCAAAACGGGTTGAAAGCACCCGGTCGAATGCCGTTGGGGTCCCGCCGCGCTGCACGTGACCGAGAAGAACTGGTCGGGTCTCGAAGCCGGTTCGAAGACCGATTTCGGCGGCAACGATGCTTCCGATTCCTCCCAAACGAACGTGCCCGTACTCATCTCGGGTCTGATCGGGGACGTTGATGGTTCCTTCTGCTGGCCGAGATCCCTCTGCGACTACCACGATTGATGCAAACCTGCCACGGGAGTGGCGGCGAACCAGACGCTCACAGACTTCGTCGATATCGAATGGCCGCTCAGGGATAAGCGCAACCGCTGCACCACCAGCAAGACCCGCATGTGTCGCAATCCAACCACTGTGGCGACCCATCACTTCCACCACCATCACACGGTCATGAGATTCAGCGGTGGTGTGCAAACGGTCGATTGCGTCAGTTGCAATTTGAACGGCCGTGTTAAATCCGAATGTGAGGTCGGTGCCTTCAATGTCATTGTCGATGGTTTTTGGAACTCCAACCACCGGGATTCCATGTTCTCGAAACAGTATTTCACCAACGGTGAGCGACCCATTTCCGCCGATGATGATGAGTCCGTCAATCCCCATTTCGGAAATGGTTGACCGCACACGATCAACACCGTCGGGGCTGTCGAGGGGGCTCCCCCGGGTGGTTCCGAGCACCGTCCCACCCCGCGGAAGGGTGCCCCGCATCGTCTCGACGGTAATCGGGAGTGTTCGACGGCTCATCACGCCTTCCCACGCGTCGACAAAGCCGATGATCTCATCACCAAATACGCGCTCACCCTTGCGAATAATGGCTCGAATTACCGCATTGAGCCCGGGGCAATCTCCACCCCCAGTGAGAACTCCGAATCGCACCTTTCGAAGGATATGCCTATCGACTGATAGAACGAACCTATGGCGTGGGACAGCAGTCGACCGGTTCCTTGGCAACGACTCATTCGGGAATGGCTCATTTACGTCGCAATCATGGTGGTGATCGTCGTTGTTGCGGTGCAGCCATCGAGCAGGGTTGGAGCGTTTGCGGGTCTGTTCATCAGTGGACCTGCGTACCTTGGTTTTGGTGCCGTGCTTGCAAAGTTTGGGTACAGCCGTGACCGGTTGCGGCGAGCAACCCCAAAACCGTCTACTCGTAGTGCCGACGCAAGTGAGCCCTCCGCCCGGCCTCGACCTGCCCCCACCAAACGAACTGGTGGCGGCACGCCGCGCAGACGCTAAACGGCAATGCATTCACCTCACCCGGTTACCATCGCAGCATGTCTAGCGGCACGTGTGTAATTGCGATCGACGCCGGCACCACAGGTGTCCGAGCCCGCTCAGTTCATCTTGATGGTCGAGCTCCCGAGTCGGAGTATCGCGAGTTCACTCAATTTTTTCCCAAGCCAGGCTTGGTTGAGCACGATGTCAATGAAATCTGGTCCGCAGTTGTTACGACCGTGAACGCGGTCATTGAACGCGTCGGTCGTGACAACATTGCTGCCATCGGCATCACGAACCAGCGGGAAACGGTTGTTGCGTGGTCGCGATCGACAGGAGAACCTCACGGTCGAGCGATTGTCTGGCAAGACCGGCGCACTGCCGATGAGTGCGCTCAACTTGAACGCGATGGGCTTCTTCCGATGGTTCGAGAGCGCACCGGGCTTGTCCTTGACCCCTATTTCAGTGGCACAAAGTTTGCTCGCATGCTGAGCGATCGATCGGTTGCTATCGACGACGACCTTGCACTCGGCACGATCGACAGTTGGATTATCTGGAAGCTCACCAACGGCGAGGTGCACGTCACCGATCCAACAAATGCAAGCAGAACCATGCTGTACAACATTGTTGAGCACCGATGGGATGACGACCTCTGTGATGCTCTGAACGTGCCGATCGGCGCCCTTCCTGAGGTTCGCCCGTCATCTGGGCGTTTCGGGTTGACGTCGAGCAGCTCAGGAATCCCTGATGGAATCCCGATCAGCGGAGTTGCCGGCGACCAGCAAGCGGCGCTGTTCGGGCAAGCCTGCTTCGACCAAGGAATGGCCAAGAACACCTATGGCACAGGCAGTTTTGTTCTTCTCAACGTGGGAACAGAGTGCCCACCCGTCACCGATGGAATGCTCACGACGATTGCGTGGGACCTTGGCACGGGCTCACCGACATACGCTCTTGAGGGGTCAATTTTCGTCACTGGTGCCGCAATTCAGTGGCTGAGAGACGGTCTCGGCATCATCTCATCGGCGCCCGAGGTTGGTCCTCTTGCGGCAACGGTCCCAGATAGCGGTGGCGTTGTCATCGTTCCTGCGTTCACCGGCCTTGGCTCACCTTGGTGGGACCCGCACGCTCGGGGCACCATCTGTGGTCTCACCCGCGGTTCGACCGCTGCCCATCTTGCTCGCGCGACCGTCGAGTCGATGGCGTTTCAGACCAGGGATGTGATCGATGCGATGACATCTGCATCGGGGATTGCCATTGAAGACCTGAGAGTTGATGGTGGCGCGTCGGTCATGGATCTCCTTCTTCAGTTTCAGGCAGATCAACTTGGGGTGACCGTCCGACGACCGGTCGACCACGAAACAACTGCTCTCGGAGCCGCTCGACTCGCTGGTCTCGCCGAGGGGGTCTGGACTTCGCTCGATGAGCTAGCGGCAGATTGGCAACTCGATGAAGAGTTCTCCCCTGAGCCCGACCGGACGATGACAGATCTCGCTCACCAGCAATGGAGGCGAGCGGTTGAGCGGTCACTCGACTGGGCCGAGTAAGCCTGCTGAGTTACTCTCCGCCGAGCTTGGTGAGACCGCGCCGCAGGTTACGCATCGCCTGCGCAATACGTTGTTCATTTTCGATGAGGGCAAAGCGGGCGTAGCCCTCTCCCCCAGGCCCGAAACCCACTCCAGGTGAAAGCGCAACATCGCATTCTTTTACGAGCATTGAGCAGAACTCAACTGAGTCGAGATCGCTGTATGCCTCTGGAATTGGAGCCCATACAAACATGGAGCCCCCGGGTTTTGGCACTTCCCAACCGATCTTTGAAAGGCCATCGATGAGTGTGTCACAGCGCGATTCGTAGATTGAACAGATTTCTTTCGGATAGTCAGCGGCTTCTCTGAATGCCACTGTTGCTGCTATCTGCACTGGTTGGAACATTCCGTAGTCGAGGTAGCTCTTCAACTTCACTAGTGCTTGCACGACTTCGGCACTCCCGACCATGAATGCGCTTCGCCATCCGGCCATCGAGAAGCTTTTCGTCATCGAGTACTGCTCGACGGCAACTTCTTTTGCGCCTTCAGCTTGCAGAATGCTCGGCGGTCGAACCCCATCGAACCCGATATCTGCGTATGCGAAGTCGTGAACGACAATCATTTCTCGTTCTCGACAGAAGTCGACGACGCGCTGCATAAAGTCGAGATCGACGCACGCCCCGGTCGGGTTATGAGGAAATGAAATCACCAGCACTCGTGGCTTTGGCCAGCCGATGTCATATGCCCGGTAAAGGTTGTCGAAGAACTCCTCTGAGAAGTTTGCCCGCTCGTCGGGGTGAGAGAGCCCACGCATAGGGAGCTGACGCAGGTCGGCTCCAGCGAACAGGGGGCCATACATATGAATCGGGTAGCTCGGGGTTGGAACGATCGCTGCGTCACCACGTTCGAGCAATACCCACATGAGATGGGAGAAACCCTCTTTCGAACCGATGGTGTTGGTGACCTCCAACTCGGGGTCAAGATGCACCCCCCAAGTGCGCTCATAATATTTCGCAACTTCTTCTCGGAGGCGGGGTAAACCTCGACTCAGTGAGTACCGATGATTTCTTGGGTTTTTCGCCGATTCGGCGAGTTTTGCCACCGCAACATCGGGTGATGGAAGGTCAGGGTTTCCGAACCCAAGGTCGATGACATCTGCACCACGCTGGCGAGCCTCAATCTTCAGCCCGTTGATGATGGTGAACACATATGGTGGGAGGTTCGTAATCCGGCGAAATTCCATATACATCGACGCTACCGGCGGGTCGGCGAACGGCCGACGTTACTCAACCTCATGAAGCAATGAGGCTCCTACTGCTCCCGCCCGCTCACCCAAATGAGCGAACGCGACTTCCGGGATCGTTCTCAAATGCGGCTGGTACAGCAATTCTCCAAACCAACGCTTGATCGGGTCAAGGTAAAGGTCGGAGCCCATAGCGAGACCACCCCCGAGCACAAAGCATTGCGGGTCTAGAACATTGGTGAGGTTCACGAGGCCTAGGGCGACCCAGCGCCCAAACGCGTCGATTACCTTCATCGAATCGGCATCACCCTCTCGAGCAGCCTGTTGCACGTGTTCACCTCGGACAGCTTCTGCGTCTCCTCCAGCGAGTTCGATCACCCGACTCACACGCCGGCCAGTTGCGTACTCACGCGCAAGGCGTGCGAGGCCACTTCCAGAGGCGTACCGCTCCCAGCATCCTCGACGACCGCATGGGCATGGAGGACCGTCCGGGTCGATCACCATGTGGCCATACTCGCCAGCAAAGCCGTGGGCGCCCTGTTGTAATTTGCCGCCGGCAACAACGCCTCCGCCGATGCCGGTTCCGAAAGTGACGAGCATCATGTCTCGGGCACCCGCAGCAGCGCCTAATTTCCATTCAGCTAGCGCCCCGCACGTTGCGTCGTTGCTTACCTTCACCGGTTGGCGAATTGTCGAGCTGAGCTCTCCAGCGATGTCGAAATCTGCCACCCCGTCAAGATTTGGTGCAGCGCGCAGTACGCCCTCATAGGTAACGAGCCCGGGCACTCCGACACCTACTGTGTCGATCGTGCCGCATTCCGCCTCCAACGCCGTCACCATTTCAGTCAGCGTCGTAATGAGCATGGGCAGGCTTCCGTCACCCCGGGGGGTAGGTCGTTTCAGAACTGTCACCACTTCACCAGCGGGTGACAGCACTACGCCGAGGCACTTTGTGCCCCCGACATCAATTCCGAGACGAAACCCCGACATAGGGGCCAAATCGCTCAAGCTTCAGCGACAGCCTTCATCTCGCTGACAGCATTGAGGATGCGGCGTTCTGCCCGTCGTTTCACAAAGCCCGGGAGGGGTACTACGAGATCAATGCTGAGGTCGTACCGCACCTCTGTCTGACCGTCACTCGGCGACGAGAGGGTGTACGCCCCATCGATCGATCGCTGAATGTCTCCGGACACCATCGACCAACTCAACTTGTGTGGGGCTTCGGAGTAGTCGTACCGAAGGGTGTAATGCGTCGTTCGCCCCAACGCCGATGCTCGGAACTCGACGTTGAGGGGGCGTCCCTCATCGTCGCTTGACTGAACGTTCACCGATTTCACATCATGGGCCCAACTTGGATAGGCAGCGACATCTGCTGCGATCTCCCAGACTCGATCGATCGGCGCCTGAATAGTGATTGTTTCCGATGCGCTGTCGGCCATGGCTCTATTGTGCCCTATTCCGACTCGCCATTTGGTGACGGTTGCGAAGTGTCGGTCACACGCTCACCAAATGTTCCATGAAAACTTGCCCACAAACCGTTCATGCCGATGCCCAACATTGGCACGAGGATTCCTAGCGCAAGCGAAGAGCCAGGGTTTCCATCAGGTCCTGAAGATCGCCAGAACGTCGTTGCGAATGCAGTGATCACCTGGATGATGAGTGCACTATTCATTTGCCAGCGAACAGACGTTGGAGCGCATCCGCCGGTAAGGAAGTACACCGATGTCACCGCAAGTTCTTCTGTGCGGCTGCGTTGGACAGCACTCCAAAACCCCCACAAAAACACGACGATGCCGACGCTGAACAAGACCATCGCAGTTACTGCGCCAACCCACTGCGCAGATGTGTCAAACACGATGGCGGCATAGAGCGCAGTGATGACAAACAGTGCGGTCAGTAACTGGTGAAGTCGAACGATTGCGGTTCCGGCTTGCGATGCCATCACGTCATCATGCCGACCGACTGGCACTCAATCAACTCCTTCTTCATCGACTGTCCGATTGCTGAGAGAGAATGTCAGACAACCGTTGAGAGAGAGCGTCGTAAGTGAATTCTTTGACGACTCGTGCTCGGGACCGTGCCGCCATTTCATTTCGCTGTTCTTCATTTGCCAGCAACGTCCGCAGTGCATCTACGACCTCACCGATATCGGAGGGGCGTTCAACAACTTTGCCGGTACGTCCATCTTCAACAGCTTCATCGCTGCCTCCGCTGCGGCCTGCAAGCTGGGGCGTCCCGCAGGCTGCGGCTTCGAGAAAGACGATGCCGAAGCCTTCCTGTTCGAGCCCAAGCCAACGATCTCGGCACAGCATGGCTCCAACATCAGCTGCGCCGTAGAGCAACGGTAACTCTTCATCGGAGACTCTTCCGAGAAGTTCAACGGGCGCATTTGTTCTATCGATGATCTTCTGCAGACGCTTGCTATCTCTGCCCGACCCCGCAATGAGAACCCGTAGATGGGGAGACTCAGCGCTAATGAGCGCGGCTGCTTTGATCAGCGTGTCGAAACCTTTTCGCGGCACCAGCCGCGAGACCCCAACAACAAGTTGTGTCTCTTCGGAGAGTCCGCGCCGTGCCCGGTACTCGCTGCGGGCATCTGGTTGCAGAGGCTGGAACCGTTCTGCATCAACCCCTGGATACAGCACCACGCCAGGCAGTTTGCGACGAATTGATCGCTCAGCCTCTGCTAATGCATATTCACCACACGAAATGATCTGCCGGGCATGACGCAACGATCGATTAAGGAGTTGCCTCGTGACTGGAAGTCGCCCCGGGATAGTGACTTCAGCTCCGTGGAGAACGACGTCGTAGGGAACATCAAGATGCGGGCCGATCAAGCCGAGCGGCACTGCGGGGTCGAGAACCACGAGTTCAGCATCGGTTGCCTTCACGAGCGCGTTCACTCGTTTCACCATTGGCGGGTGAGGCAGCAGTACTGGTTCACGGGTTCGAATCACCTCGAAGGGTTGTGCTGCATCGAATTGCTGTGCGTCACGATGCGGGCTCGTGAGAACGGTGAATGAATCTGGCGGAAGCCGACGCCACCACTCCCACAGCACCGACTGAATCCCACCGACTTTTGGTGGGAAGTCATTTGTGACCAACAGGTGTTTGATCGTCATTGCGGTACCTGTAGAGCCCTCCGTGCAATTTCGTCGACCGCCCATTGTGCGTGCTCGGCAAGCACTGCGTCTTCGCCGTCGATCACGCGCTGGAGTGCACCAAGCGTTTCGGAATCGTCGGGGATTGATGTGTTTCCCAGCACGATAATGGCGTTGCGACGTAGCCAGCGGGGGTCTCGCTCAGCGATATACCACAATCCATACGTGTCGAGAAGTTCGTCGTCGCTCATCGTGAGCATGGCGAGCGGGTCGACCCACTCCCCTAGACCCGGAGCGGCGGTCGACATGGTCCGGCGACCGAGTCGAACTGTTGGCGGGCAGACCTCCTGACACTCGTCACACCCGTATATGCGGTCTCCAAGAGCGGCCCTCATCTCGGTCGGGAATGTCCCTGATTTCTGCAAGAGCCATGCGAGACATCGACGAGCATCGACGACGCCTGGCGCCACAATCGCGTCGGTTGGGCATCCGTCAAGACATCGTGTGCATGAGCCGCAACCATCGTCGACCGGTTGCGAGGGCTCGTACGTTGCGGTCGTAATGATGCTGCCAAGCACGAAATAGCTGCCTGCGCCTGGAAGGAGCAGGTTGGCGTTTTTTCCAAACCAGCCAATGCCGGCGCGGTATGCAGCCTCGCGGTCGACAAGCGCATTGTCATCTGCAAATGCGACCGCGCGTTCGCCAGCCATTTTTAGATTTCGGGCGACAGAGCGCAACGCAGTGCGAAGGATCGAATAGTGGTCGGCACGCGCATACCGGGCGATGTGTGCTCGACGGCCAGTTGGTGGAGTGACATCATCGGCAAGGTATGGCAGCGCTGCGACAATGATTGATTGTGCCCCAGCGACAGAGGCCGCCGGGGTCGTTGAACGCTCGGGGTTTCGCCAGGTGAACGACATGTTGTCGGCGAAGCCTGAGGCTTTTCTTTCGGCAAGGGCTTCGCGGGCGCGCAGCATGGGGGTTGCGGGAGCGACTCCGACGTGAGTAATTCCATGGGCTTCGAGTTCGACCCTGATCTCGTCGATCGTCGGTACTGGTGGTTTCTCTCGCATGGTTACGAATACAAGACCTGCGAGAAGTGTGCGCTACCGACAATGTTTGCCCCTTCGCTACGCACGTCGCGTTGAATTGCTTGGTCGTCGGTGATGACCACAACCGGCCGGCTGAGTGGCAGGCGTCGGACTTCTTCACGGATGACGTCATCTGCGGTGACTCCATTGGGTGAGTACATCACTCGAATGAGTGAACGATTCTCTCGATGGGCGCCTGCGATGTCGGCCCCATCAAAGACGATGACGAGATGCGTGCCGAAGCGTGCTGAGAGTTGCTCGGTGGCTGCGATCAGTAGTTCTCGCTGTTCTTCGAGTGAGCGATCTGGCCATGTGCCCTTGGTGACGTTGTAGCCGTCGATGATCACTGTTGCTGTTGACTTCAGCAGGTGAATCGTCATCCCTTGTGGGTTGCCGTTCAGGCGGCCGGGGGTTGGCAGTGGAAGCCGCTCCGCTGCGGCCTGTTCGTGAGGGAGTGCTGCTTCGAGCCGCTGCCCGAGACTGCGAAGATCATGAAGAATGCCTCCTAGGTCACTGAGATTCGCAAGAGTTGATCGGCGGTCTTCGAGAGCAAGATCTCGGACGTGCTCGGCGTTTCGTTGAGCGTCAGCCGACTGGTCTTCGGCTTCGGATGACTTTGCAAGTCGGTCTTGAGCTGCTTGGAGCCGGTCGTTGGCGTGCCGAAGTTCTTGCCGTAAGGCAGCGACCGTTTCGTCGAGCTCTTGCTGTTTCGACTCGTAATGTGCGAGTTTTTCGCGCAGTGCGTGATTTTCCGCTCGAAGCGACGTGATGTGTTCAAGACTTTCGTCTCTTGCGGTTTCTGCGGTCTGCGCACGTTGCTCTGCTGCACGGCGTCGACGTTGTTCTCGGACGACATCGGCTGCTGCGTGGGCGTCTTCGGTCTGCCGAGCGCGTTCTTCTATTTCGGCGAGAATGAGATCTTCCCAGCCTCCAGGGCGGGTGATCCACCAGCGAACAATGAGATCGACATCATCTGGCATTGATGAGGCCATCAAGGTGCGGAACTCGTCGTCACCGTCGACTGCTTTTCGTACTCGCCGAAGATCTGATTTCAACAGTCGTGGCCTTGCAAGCAGTTGGCGGAGGTGAGCCGGGTATCGGAAACCGGGGTCACTTACCCGGCCCTGTCGGACAAATTCAATGACGTACTCGAGGGCAGGCCGAATGGCGAGCTCTGAGATGTCACCGGGGTTTGCCACGGTGTGATCGTATCTAACGGTCATTGTGGTGTGGCCAGAGTTTGACCATCTGAGCGTGTACGGCTCGTCTCTCGTCGTTGTCATTCGCCGAAAATTTCGGATCATGTCCCTGCCTTTGTCACACGTCTGTGGTACTTCTACAGAATCGTGAATAGCAGGGCAGACACTTCTGAGGAACTTGGCTTTCAACTCAGCCTCGATGACCTCGGCCGCCCCCTGATCGACACAACGTTTTGTGTGCTCGACGTCGAAACGACGGGCACGAATTCACAACGCGACCTCATTTGCGAGATCGGCGCAGTCAAGGTGAAGGCAGGCGAAACGGTTGGCACCTTTCACAGCCTCGTCAATCCGGGTGTCGCGCTTCCCCCGCAAATCACAGTCATCACCGGACTGACCGATGCCGTGCTCGCACCCGCCCCACGAATCGAGCAGGTCATTACGAGCCTCCGGCAGTTCATTGGTGATGCGGTCTTCGTCGCCCATAACGCGTCGTTTGATCTTGGGTTTGTCAAAGCCGCGTTTGAACGAGCCGGTATTGATGACTTCACTCCAACCGTTGTCGACACCCTCACCCTGTCGCGACGACTGTTCCGAGATGAGGTGCGTAACTTCAAACTCGGCACTCTCGCTCAACGCTTCGGCATCGAAAACCGTCCGAGCCACCGAGCGCTAGACGACGCCCTCGCAACGCGCGATCTGCTCTATCTACTGATTGAACGAGCAGCGGGTTGGGGGGTGACCGGCCTTGACGATCTTGTTGCCATCGGCAAACTCACAGGACACCCCCAAGCGAAGAAGTTGCGGCTCACCGAGTCGCTCCCCCGCTCGCCCGGCGTGTACCTCATGGTCGATGACCACGATGTCGTCACATACGTTGGCAAAGCAACAAATCTTCGGCAGCGGGTCAGAAGCTATTTTGGAAATGACGAACGCCGAAGTGTGATTCCGATGTTGCGGCATCTTTCCCGAATCGAACACATTGCGACCCCTGATGTGTTCACAGCAGAGGTTCTTGAGCGGCGCCTGATTAGTTCATTAGCACCTCGGCACAATCGTGTCGGCAGAAAGAAGCGCCGTCCGATATTTGTTCGCCTGGACACCAATGAGTTATGGCCGCGTTTGTCAATCGTGTACCAAACCCGGTCACAAGGTCAGTATTTGGGACCCCTTGCCGGACGTCACCAGGCCGAGCAGACCATTGAAGCCCTTCAGACTGCGTACCCGATTCGTCGATGCACAACCCATATCGGTCCTCGATACATCGTCGAGCCCGACGCGGCTCCATGTTCTGCAGCTCAACTCGGTGTTGCTCCGTGCCCGTGCTCAGGGTCTGCCGACCCTGCTGCGCATGCATCAGCAGTCGAGGGCGTTGCGCTTGCGATGCAGGGTGAAAGTGAGCAGGTCATCGATGCACTCTCTGAGCGGATGCGAAGCCTCGCTGCACAGCAAAGGTTCGAAGAGGCCGCTTCGGTACGAGATCGCTTGTCGTCGTTGTTGTCCGCAACCACAACTGCACGTCTCGTTGACGCCGTCACCTCTGCTGGACGCGCACGCTTCACGCTTGCCGGGGTCGATCACAAAATTGATCAGGGGCTGGTTGACCTCGACCATCTCGGCGTCATCCACCGATTTGATACGAGTGAAGCCGATACCGATGCAGAGCGACTGCTCGTTGCTCGAATGATTCAGCGAGCCTCTGCGCAGTCTCGCACGATTAGCAATGTCGAGAGTTCTGGGCAATGGCGGTTCCCTTTGAGCGAACCGACCGTTGAGCGTCTCGGTTCGTCAGAGCGAGATGACTCCTTGCCGGTCAATGTCGATGATTCGAATCTGCCCGCCGGCGATTAATTGCTCGGCCACTTCGGTCTCGCCCCGGCGGTAGAACCCTGCGACCGTTGGCCCACTGCCCGATAGCCATGCCGCAATTGCCCCGCTTTCTTGCATCAACTTCAAGGCATTGGCCGATCCGGGAACACCAGCAAGGCGTTGAGTCTGGTGCAATCGATCGTTGACCCCCGACCGCACCAACGACTCGTCACCTGTGGAGATTCCGGCAACAAAGTGTGCGATTGCAGCGAGGTTCGCTACCGCATCAACACGCTGAACGACCGCATCGAGTTGGGTTCGGGATTTGTCGGTCGACGTGGTGCTATCGGGAATCCACACGAGAAGTACCCAGTCATGCACAATCGGCAGCTGTGCGACACGATCTGCCGAGGCTGCAATGAGCCCCCCGTACACCGAAGCCCCTGCGTTGTCTGGGTGTCCTTCGAGTTCAGCAACAACAGCGAACACCTCTTCGCGCGCTGCGGGTTCGGTCGCAACTGCAGGTGAGTCTTCCCGCTCGATGACGGCGAGCATCGCTCCTGCGGCCCGAGCGGCGCCGCTGTATCCCAACCCTCGACCCATTGGAAGCTGTGAGCGCGACCATAGTTGTTGACTCCCGCCGACGCGTTCGTACGCAATTGATGCAGGATGGTGTTTGTCGATTGGTTGCGCCCCTTGCGGAGCATCACCGAGGCCGACCTCGGCTCTCAAATCAACGGCGAGGCCAAGCACGTCGAAACCTGCGCCGAGATTTGCTGATGACCCGGGAGCGGAAACACTTAATGCTGATGTCATTGCACTAGTGCTCGGCTGACTCTTCTCGAGAAGCAACCACGAGAGCGTCAAGTGTTGCCGATGCAGATCCGTTATCGATGCTGTCGTTCGCTAACTGGATCGCATCACCGATACTCGTTGCCTTACCAGCGACGACAAGCGCAGCAGCGGCGTTGAGTACAACGATGTCGCGATGCTCACCCGAGGCGCCACTCATCACCTTTCGAACGACCTCTGCGTTCTCGGCTGGCCCTCCTCCGGTCAGGTCGTCTTGGCTGGCGGGTGCGAGCCCTAACTCCGTCGCATCGATAGTGAACGTGTTGATCGTGTCATCGACGAGTTCGTGGACAACCGACGGACCGGTAGTCGACAGTTCATCAAGTCCGTTTCCGTGCACAACCCAGACATGCGTTGCACCTCGTTGCCGCAATGTTCCGAGTACCAGTTCGGCTCGACTCGGATCAGCAACGCCGATCACCTGCCGCTGCACTCGACCCGGATTGGCCATTGGGCCGAGCAGATTGAACGCCGTCGGAATGCCAATCTCGCGTCGTGGCGGGCCGGCGAAACGAAAGGCCGGATGAAACGTTGGCGCGAAGCAGAATCCGATTCCGGCTTCTGAAACACATCGCGCCACGGTGTCGGCAGTAGCGCCGATGTTGACGCCAAGTTCTTCCAGCACGTCGGCTGTTCCGCACGATGATGAGGCCGATCGATTGCCGTGTTTGCACACCACAGCGCCTGCGCCGGCAGCGACAATTGCAGCCATAGTCGACACGTTGATCGAGTGTGATCCGTCGCCGCCGGTCCCCACCACATCGATTGCTTGTGTGCGTTGTGACTCGTTGAGAGGAACCTCAACGCCGTGCGCAAGCACGACGTCGAGCATTGCGGAGAGTTCAGAGGAAGTTTCGCCTCGGCCTCGCAAGGCGACGAGAAATCCGGCGATCTGTGCTGGCGATGCGTCACCTTGCAGAATGACTTCGACGGCGGTGGCGATCGTCGCTGCATCAAGTTCTTCTCCGGAGAGCACACGCGTAATGACCGTGCTCCATCCGCCTACAACACCGATTTCTGCCATAGGCGCAGGCTAAGAGAAAATCTGTCGTTGCCCTCAGGCGGAACGTCGGCGCTGTCGGATCATCCTGCGACGTTCACGCTCTGTTGCCCCACCCCAGACGCCTACTTTTTCTCGGCGGGCGAGAGCATGTTCGAGGCATGCGACCTGCACGACGCAGGAGTCACAAATTTCTTTGGCAATTTCAGCATCGTCGTGTTCTTCTGGGTAAAAGATGTCTGGATCCAACCCGCGGCAGGCTCCAGCCATTCGCCATTCAAAGTCTTGATCGGCCATTGCTGCTACCCCCCTTGGTTACCAGCTATGACTTTTGACACTAGAACGCACTACCGATGAAACGCAATGGGAAATTAAACATTTTTTGGTGCCTCGCACGTCTCTCCAGCCCGCTTCTAGGTCTCACTACGATGTGATGGTGCGGAAAGTTCATGCCGAAAGCGGAATTAACCGGAACGTCATGCTGGAGCGGCTACAAGCAAAGGCTGATCGCTCCGAGGCAGTCGATCTTGTTGTCGTTGGTGGTGGCATTACTGGCGCTGGTGTCGCTCTAGATGCGGCGCTTCGAGGGTTCGACGTTGTACTTGTCGAGCGAGGCGATTTTGCGTCTGGCACGTCGTCAAAAAGCTCGAAGCTCGTGCACGGTGGCCTGCGATACCTCCAACAGGGTGATGTGGCGCTAGTGCGAGAGGCGCTGAGGGAGCGAAGCATCTTGCAGCGAATCGCGCAGGGTCGAGTTGAGGTTCTTCCGTTTCTTCTACCGATTTTCACGAAAGATGGGTTGTTTCCACGTCGCATTGCGAGGGCGTTAGGGAGCGCACTGTGGGCCTACGACACCGCCGGCGGCTGGCGCATTGGCCGTTTGCATCGAAGGTTGAGGAAATCGGGAGTGGCGAAGATGGCTCCTCTGCTGAACAGCGACCGGATCGCTGGCGGGTATCTCTATTACGACGCCCGAGCAGATGACGCAAGGCTCACCCTCGACGTGGCCGCAACGGCGGTGCGCGAAGGCGCTCTGGCGGTGAACTACTGCTCGCTGACTGGTGTAACGGTCGATAGTGGCGCCGTCAACACCGTTGAGCTCGACGTTGATGGTTCTCACATCTCGCTTCAGACTCGCTGTGTTGTGAACGCCGCCGGCGTGTGGGCCGAGCGGGT
Source organism: uncultured Ilumatobacteraceae bacterium (assembly GCA_965660025.1). Lineage (GTDB taxonomy): Bacteria > Actinomycetota > Acidimicrobiia > Acidimicrobiales > Ilumatobacteraceae > Casp-actino5. The sequence continues at coordinate 43,195 of CBFHYI010000008.1, forward strand.
TGACGATCTTGTGAATGGTGAACTTGCAGAACCACTACCCGCCTTGACTGTTCGCCCGGCTCGCGGCGTGCATGTCACCATTCCTTGGGAACTGGTGCAGACACAGGTTGCGATGGTGCTGCCCGTGCCCGGCGATAAGCGAAGCGTGTTTCTTGTGCCCGACAAACCCCAACCCGACGGAACGTTCGATGTTGCTTACATTGGTACGACCGATACCGACCATTCCGGAACGCTTGATGATCCGGAATGCACTTCAGATGACGTCGATTATCTGCTTCGTTCGGTGAATGCAGCAATGGAGTCGTCGGTTACCTGCGACCACGTGATCGGCGTGTGGTCGGGCCTTCGTCCGTTGGTGACGTCAGATGATGACAGCGAAGGTCGCACAGCCGATGTCAGCCGACGTCATCGTGTCGATATGAGTTCATCGGGATACGTTCGGGTCGTTGGAGGCAAACTCACCACCTACCGCTCGATGGCTGAAGATACGTTGAACCACGTCGAACGCATTCTTGGAAAACGGAAGCCGTGTTCAACTCGAAAGACCCCGTTGGTCGATCGCAACCCTCAGTTGCTCGACAGCATTCGCAGCACTGTTGCTTCGAACACGCTCCCTCTGCACCCAACTCTGAGCGAAGCTGAAGTGGTGTACGCAGTTCGGTATGAGGCAGCGATTCGTCTCGTCGACGTGTTGACGAGACGATCACGACTTCATCTGTTGCATCGAGATCTCGCGATGGAGTGCGCCGAACCGGTGTCGTTCATCATGCAGCGAGAACTCGGCTGGTCAGAATCAACTCGCCAACAAGAACTTCAGAGTTACACCGACCTGTGCCGCTCTGAAATCGATGCCATGCGTGAAGGAATTCAGTAATGCCAACAACACCTACTCCCCCGATTGAACTCGGCGGCGCTGATCAACATCTCGAGGGCACCTGGGTTCCCGTTCAGGAATCGGTTGCCGAGTCGCTCTCATCGATCTGTCGAGTCACTCGTCTCGAAGGAAACGAACTCGCTGTTGCTGAACTGAGCCGCGACTGGTGGCCGCTTGCTCTGCATTGGGCACTCGCTGGTGAGGTCGGTGCGCTTGCTGCAGTGGTAGTTCATCCGAGATCGACCGAGGAGGTCTCACAGGTGATGTCGGTCTGCCATGACGCCGTCATTCCTGTCACTGCTGCCGGGGGAAGATCAGGGGTGTGCGGTGGATCGATACCGGTGCATGGTGGTGTTGTCATCGATCTCTCGGAGATGAACTCGATCATCGAAGTTGACGAGGTGTCTGGCATCGTCACTGCGCAATGCGGGGTGTTCGGCCCCGATCTTGAGCACTTCCTCCGCTCGCAGCACAGCATCACCGTCGGGCACCACCCGCAGAGTTTCGACCTGTCGACTGTCGGCGGCTGGGTTGCTTGTCGGGGCGCAGGCCAATATTCGACTCGATACGGAAAGATCGAAGAGATGGTGGTCGGCCTGGAGGTTGTGCTCGCCGATGGATCGATTATTCACACGGGAGGGCATGCTGCAGGGGCGGTCGGACCTGATCTCAATCACGTGTTTATCGGTTCAGAGGGAACGCTTGGCATCATCACATCAGCCACGCTGCGAACCCACCCGGTGAGCGATTACCAGGGCCGTGCCACGTATTCGTTCCCCACATTGTCAGATGCGTTCGAGGCGTGCCGACTGGCGATTCGCCATGAGGCGACTCCTGCGGTTCTTCGGCTCTATGACCCGATTGAATCTGCGCGGTCACATGGCGGCGATGGCAAAGAGACGATTGTGCTGGTGCTCGATGAGGGCCATCAGCGCATTGTCGACGCCACTCTTGCGACCGTCGACGAGTTTTTTGTGAAGTGTGGTGGCTCGGTTGTCGAGCACGACCGAGTTGAACATTGGCTTGAGCATCGCAATGACACCACGGCTCTGCAGGGGCTCACCAAAAAGGGGTTTGTTATCGACACGATGGAAGTCACTGTGCCGTGGTCAAAACTCGATGCTGTCTATGAGGCGGTGCGTGACGCTGCCCTTTCGACTCCGCACGCGGTTTCAGCTTCTGCTCATCTTTCGCACAGCTATCTCGATGGAGCCTGCCTCTATTTCAGCCTTGCGTCACGGCCACCTCGAGACACACCGCTTCCAGAAATTGACGCCATCCACCGAACTCTGTGGGATGAGTCTCAACGGGCCGCCCTTCGAACTGGAGCGAACCTGTCGCACCACCATGGTGTTGGTTTGAACAGGTCGAGATACATGCATGAGGCACTTGGCTCGGCATTCAACTCTCTACAGCACATCAAAGATGCCTTCGACCCTCATGGCATCATGAATCCTGGGAAGATGGGTTTCGTCGACAAATTTGGAACGTCAGGTTGGTAGCGATGGAGACATCACAACGTTGGGACACCGCTGCCCTTCGCATGGGGGCAATGGTTTCACTCATTTTCGCAATCCCATTTTCGATCGGGGCATCGTGGGCTGCGAGCCGTGACTCGACAGCCCTCGCGATCTGGCTGGTGCTTGGAGCCATCGGTGGTTTCACCCTCGGTGCTGGTTGTGCGGCTTGGGTGCAGCGCCTTGACCTTCCGCTCAGCCATGGTCTTGTCACCGCAGTCGGCACCTACTCGGCAGCACAAATGATCTTCATCGTTGTCCAGCTCGTCTCGGGAAATAGTGTCAACTGGTTTGGGGCGTTCTTCAATCTCAGCGTCGTCGGAGGGGTTGGCCTCATCGGCGGATGGATTGGCCGGCGGCTTCGAGCCAAAGGATTTATTCCTTCGTTTGAACGGTCGTCACAGTGATCCTTATCATCGACATTGGCACGACAAGCGTTCGTGTTGCGACGATGAGTTCCGACGGCGACGTCGTTGGATTCCAACAGCAACAGCAGCCACCATCGTCGCCATTTGCTGGCCTCGTCGAGTTTGACCCGATTGCTCTGGCCAACACAGTTCAAGAGCTAGCTGCTTCGGCAGTGAATGCGGTCGGCACAGTTACCGGGGTAGCAATTACCACGCAGCGTGCTAGCACCATCGTTTGGGATCGCTCGTCGGGCGAACCGATCGGGCCGGGGCTCAGTTGGCAAGACCTTCGCACCGTTGGCGAATGCATGACCGCACGAAGCGAGCATGGAGTCACGGTTGCACCGAACCAGAGCGCAACGAAAGCACAATGGTTACTGCAGTCAGTCGAATCTGCTGAGCTCAACAACCTCTGCATTGGCACAGTCGATTCGTGGATCACGTGGATGCTGTCTCGTGGCGGGTCTCACGTGACCGATCACACCAACGCCGCAGTCACCGGTTGGTACGACCCGCAGGGCGCGTCGTGGAGCGAGCATCTGTGCGACGTGTTTAACACTCCGACATCAATGCTTCCTCAGATCGTCGACAGCGTGGGTGAGTGTGCGATCGCTCACAATTTGCCGGGTGCCCCACCAATCGTTGCGCTCATTGGCGACCAGCAGGCATCTCTCGTTGGCCAAGGTTGCGTGAACCCTGGACTCGCGAAGATCACGTTTGGGACGGGCGGCATGCTTGACACCGTCGTGAATAATGACTCGCCTCTCGCTCAAACAACCCGGCGTGGCGACGGAGGATGTTTTGGCATCGTGGCGTGGGCAGAAGGCGGCCAACGCACATTTGGTGCTGAGTCAATCATGCTCGCAGCGGGCTCAAACATCGATTGGCTCCGAGACGATCTCAACATCATTTCGTCAAGCGCCGAGAGTCACGACATTGCATTGTCATGCTCGTCGACCGATGGCGTCATGTTTGTTCCTGCACCGCTCGGATTGGGAACTCCCCATTGGGACTACGGAGCACGAAGCACCTTTGTCGGGCTCACCCGTGGTACCACTCGAGCCCACATGGTGAGAGCAGTCGTTGAAGGAATTGCTCATCGTGGAGCAGATCTTGTGGAAGCGGTTCAAACGGATGCTGTTGCCGACGTCGATGTTGTCAGAGTCGATGGCGGCATTAGCCAAAACCCGTTCTTTGTTCAGACTCTTGCAAACTTCACCGGACTCACCGTTGAGGTGTCGCCCCACACCGAAGGCACGACCGTTGGAGCCGGCCGGCTGGCCCTCGTTGGAACTCACGAAATGTCATCGGTTGTCGACACCGCAGAGATGTGGGACCCACAGGTCGTCGTGCATCCTGATGATTCGTTCGATCGTGTTGACGCTCGTTCGCATTGGGAGCGGGCAACATCTCGATCACGTGGTTGGATTCCCGAGCTTTCAAGCCTCGATTTCTAAATAAGTTGTCAAGCCACCCGCCTCGCATTGAGGGCCTTCGTTTGCTGTCGACAGACCTACTCAGTCGAAGACTCGCCTTCTGGGTCCGTCACTTCAGCAGTCTCCACCTCGGTGGTCTCAGCGTCGGGCGTCGTCGCCGACTCGGTCTTTCGACGGAGCAGGAAGATAGAGACTCCAGCGAGCAGCACGAGAGCGATGACGATGATGATCACCAAGGCAGCGTTACTCGACCCCTCGGGTTCCGACTGCACGTAGAGCATCTCGTCTTCGGGAGGATCGAGCAGATTGATTTTCCATGAAACGGTGTTTCCAGATAGTTCTCCGTTGTGTTCTGTGATCAATCCCGGCAGAGTCGCAGTCAGCGAATAATTGATCTCGAGACCCATCAGAGCGAGCATTGCCGGGTCCACCTCTTCGTCATCATCGAGGTCGGACGTGAGGCTCCCCAAGTTGAATTCGAGGCGCCAGCCATCACCGACTTGGGTGAGGACGAGATCGTCACCACTATCTCCAACAACCTCAGGGTCGCCTGCTTCCCAAGACCCAGTCGCAATCTGGCGACACACCAAGCCATCGTTTACAAGCGTCACTTCAGAGTCGTCGCCCGCAAGTTCGTCAACGCCAGCATCCGCTAGTGCGTCATCGCAGATCGATCTCAGGTCAGCATCTTCGCCCTCTTCAGAAAGGAGCGCTGACACGGTTACGAGATCGAGTTCAAACATCACTTCATAGGTGCCTGAGCCGTCGTCATTGACGTTGAGATCCATGGAAATCTCGTAACACCCGGTCACGAGAAACGGCAGCATCAAAGCTGCGATTGATTTAAAAAAGTTCATGCCTGCAACGTATCAGGCCTCACCCTTCATACTTTCCAACTTCATCAGCCTTGGGTTCGCTACGCCTCCCCTCACCAACATCGCGGGGACCATGCCCACATATCCCGAGATAATTCACTGTCTTGATTGGTCTGAAGCGTCAATGAAATAAAGCCTTCGGTGGCACGCAGAGATAGACTCTTTGAGGAACTTTCTTCTGGAAATTTCCGCTGTGACCACAAAAGTTAAGAAAGGTAGCCCCGTGACGAGTACCCGGGACGACTCCCCACAACTCCATGAGACTGACTTCCGACGCAAGTTGCTTGCGGGAGGTTCAGCAGCGCTCGCAATGACGATGATCGGCGGACGCTCCGCCTCTGCGGCCGGCCTTTCGTCAACCGAACTTGATCTTCTCAAGTTCGCTCAACGCATCGAACTCTCGCTTCACGACCTCTACGACGAAGCCCTGCAGGTCGACAAGGGCTCGGCGGCTTGGACGATCATGGCTGACAGTCACGAATCGTTCGCCCAAGCCATTGCCGGCTTTGCTGGCCTCAGTGCCAACGAACGCAACGAAGACGTATTCCAGTCACACCGTGCCGCAATGCGAGGCGCTGACCGTGCCATGACCGCGTACGAACTTGAGTCGATTGCGGCAGCCACCCATATCGAGTTGCTCGGCAAATTGTCAGACGCCGGCTCTGCTGAAGTCATTGCCTCAATCGCCTCAGCAGAATCACGCCACTGTGTCGTGCTCGCTGATGTCGTCGGTAGCGGCAATGACGTAGCAATGACATTGACGAACTCGGCGCAGCCGATCGAAGCGTGAGAGGTACTGATATGACTACTCCAACTCCTCCAAAGAGCAACGATTTCGATCGCCGGACCTTGATACGTCGTGGCGGCCTCACCCTCGGCCTTGGTGCATTTCTCTCCGCGTGCGCCGCTGATTTTGGTGGCGATACGGCCCCCGGACGCGTCGGCCTCGCCCAGAGCGAAACCGAGCTCCCAGAAGGCGTCGTGAACGACGTTGTGTACCTGCGAACGATGCAATCACTCGAACACTCCCTAGTCGAATTGCTGACAGCTTTTACTGCTTCCGGCCATTTCTCCACCGCCCAGCAAACCTACGTCGAACGATTTGTGAGCGACCATGTTGCCGCTTCGGGCGTGCTCGGCGAACACATTGCTGCGGCAGGGGGCGAGCCCTATGCATGTGAGAACGAATGGGTGAGGAACCGGTTTGTCAACCCGGTGATTGCCGCAGTTGATTCATCAGATGACAGTCGCCGTGATGCCCGTAACGTGGCACACGCGTTCGAAACGATGCTCGCCCACTCCTATCAGCACCTCGTTGCTCTTGCGGAGGCCCCTGCACATCGACAAGGACTGATGACGCTCGGAGCGTCGGCATCTCGTCGTTCGGCGCTACTTGCAACGCAGATCGGCTCTGCGAAATATGGCTACTTCGGGCCAGGTATCAGCTCCGACGCAGCAGAAACAACCGATGAGGGGTTCCCGATCGGGTATGCGGTTCCTGCAACCTTTGGTCAAGTTGGACAGATTCTTCTGGTTGCCGGTGACGTTGATGATGAGGGCGCTCGCTACTCAACCCTTCTTCAAACTCCAGCGGAGAACACCTTCGTCTACGAATATATGTCCTGCTGAACCTTTGGGCGAACTCTTAGCAAGCGATGCCCAGATCCTTTCGAGTTCGAAATGGAATGACTGGGCCATCGTCGTCGTCGATCAACAGTCGTAGACTCACCGCTGACGGGGAGTTGAACGGGTGGCCGCGGCTCAGCATCGACTGGGTCGAGGAAAGTCGGGACTCCACAGGGCAGGATGCTGGCGTGAGCCAGGTTGGGGCGACCTAACGGATAGTGCAACAGAGAACAGACCGCCGATGGGCCGGGCAACCGGCCACAGGCAAGGCTGAAACGGTGCGGTAAGAGCGCACCAGCACACAGAGCGATCTGTGTGGCTTGGCAAACCCCTTCCGGAGCAAGGCCAAGCAGGGAGTGAGTGGCCCGCTCAACACTCCCGGGTAGGCCGCGTAGATGGATGGTCACCGGCGCTTCGGCGTCACAGGATCCCGCTTACAGGTCAACTCCCCGTCGCCACCTCATCATCTCATCGGCCGCATGGTTCTTGCTACGGTCGGGGTCATGCAGAAATACCGCATCTCTATTACCTATTGCGTGCCTTGAGACTATTCAGACCGCGCCGTGAGCGCGGCCCACGATCTCATTCACCACTATCAGCATCTCATCGATGAACTCACACTGATCACCGGGTCGGCTGGCGTCTTCGATGTCATCGTCAACGACGAGACGCTGTATTCGAAAGCTGATACCGGCCGACATGCCGAACCAGGCGAAGTGCTCTCGCTCTTCACCGCCCGTCTACCTGACGGTACCCCTCGTTACGAACGCGGATGACGTTTACGGGGTTTCGTTAAACGTGACGAGCACCGGCATCGAGCCCGAGACATCGATGCGACAGATTGCGGCTTGATCGAGACGCGATCGATGCGACACCGCCGGGTCGGCTCCGAGCGCCCAAGCAGATGCTGACTTCATCGGCGATACGTGCGACACCACGATGATGTCGTTTGTCGTTGCCTCTTCGATCAGCGCATCACACGCGGCGTGCACTCGTTGATGGAGTGCCGCGAAGCTCTCACCGCCGTCAGGCGTGAACTCAGGGTTGGTGCGCCATGAATTCCACACGTCACCCGGCACGTCTCCCAGTGGCAGCCCGTCGTAGATGCCGTAGTCGATTTCGATCCAACGGCCATCAACATCAATCGAACTACTCCCGAACTTCTGGGCGATTCGCAAAGCCGTTTGTTGAGCCCGCTGCAACGGGCTTGAAATGATACGTGACACCTGAAGGTGCGATGACAGGTAGGTACCGACCGCGTCGGCTTGCTGCTCCCCTACTTCGTCAAGCGTTGCGTCGACACGCCCTTGTAAACAGCGAGATCTATTCAGTTCCGTTCTGCCGTGGCGCACCAAGATGATCATTGAAAGGTCAGCTTTCCGTCTCGACTCCACGATCGCAACTGTTCCCACGATTGCAGGTGATTTCTCTTCATGATCCAGCCCGTTAACCCGACGCCGACCACCTCGAGCACAAGAGGTGTGACACCTCGGCTTGATATGGCCGCATCAGACTCGCCGAGATCGAGTCCTCCGAACGGCCACCAAAACACGTTGTTTGTCGCCCAAGAAGCTCCGAACACCGAATGCAACAAGAACCCGATGGGTAGCCCCAGAAGGAAACGGCGTCTCGGGCGACGACCGATGGTGATCGCCATCACTCCGATGAGCGCAGCTACTGCGACGGTGATCGAGTTGAGCGCTGATAGCCACCCTCCTGTGATGTCACCGATCACAGGGACGGTCGAACCGATGACCAACATCCGATAGTCGAATTGAGGATCGGTGAAGACGTAGTGAATAACAAGCACTGCGGTGGCGGCATACCAGAACAGCATCAGCGCACGAGCAATCTGCCACATTGTGGGCAGTCAGGGATGGCGTCTACCGGTGAGCGCCGGACGTCGTCGACCTCCGCAGGGGAAAGATCGAGGTGGCATCCTTCGCACTGGCTTCCAGTGAGCATTGCGGCCGCGACACCCAATTTGGCACGCACATGTTCGTATCGACCGACGAGAGCCTCGGGAAGTGCAGAGACGAGCTGCTCTCGTTGTGTACTGATGTCAGTGAGTCCAGCATCAATCGCTGCCTCCACCTCAGTTACGGCCGTCGTCGCAGCGGATGCCTGTTCCCGCAAGTCGGCCTCCTGCGCCTGCAACGCAGACAACTCATCTTCAGCCGACGACTGCTTATCCATTTTGATGAGCGCTTCTTCATCGAGAGTTGATCGCTCCTCATCGAGGACCGCAATCTCGTGTTGCAGGGCTTCAGCTTCACGCGGTGCAATGACCGTCTTAAGTTGCTCCTGCAGACGTGAACGTTTCGCATCAATCTCACCGGACTGCTGTTCTGCGCGAGCAATTGCATCTTCGGCACCCGAGATGAGTGCTGTGAGTTCGGTGCAACGCTTCTCCCACGCAATGACTGACTCCGC